>CAZAQB010000343.1:0-1512 GCA_964487155.1 uncultured Ectothiorhodospiraceae bacterium | reverse complement strand
CCGAGCCGTCACGGCCGTAATGCAAATCTCGCGCTCCGGGGCCCGATTTGTCGTTAGTGAGGTTCGGCGCTGCATCCGCACGCCAAGCCGCTGCCGAATCCAGATTCCGACGATATCGACGGGATTCAATATTCCGGAGACTTCGCAACATATACTGGATGCCCAGCTCGGTCGCGGCACCAGCCTAGTGCCCTCTCCGGCGCTGCTCGCTCGGCGAAACATCACCGGCACGAGCCGGTCGGTGCGACGCTGGTATAACGCCACACCCGATTGCAACCCGGCCGCACGGGCGGCGTTCAGGGCCAGTCGGGGGATTACTGGGGGCTGTGATGAGTATCCCTATTTCAGCGCCTTGCCCGGCGGGCCGTTGTTCTATCCGGCGGTGGTGTCGCTTCGACTGTTGTCCAACTCGGAGTCCTCGCCTCAGGGGAGGCAGATCAACGCGTTCTACACGACGTGCGGAGTTGCGCGGGTGGGACCGGTAAGCCGGCGTCTGTTTCTTTCATTCGCTGTCCCCGCTCTTCCGAATTTACAGTGGTGTGGCACGCGTGGGCGCCGATAGCCGGTCAGTTGAAATGCGGGCGGGCAATGCTGGTTGAAGAAGCGATCGGAGCTGGCAGGTGATCTGGGCGCTGCTGCTGGCGCTGCTCGCCGTGGCGGCGATTTTCGCCGTCTATCGGGTCGCCTCCGCCCGCCAGGCGGAGGCGTACATTCGGGCCGCCACGGCGGACCGGCGCCAGCTCGTTGAGCTGGCGCGGGGACGCGGCCCTGCAGAGGTTGATCGGGCCTTGCCCCGCCAGTCGCTGGGACAGGGCGCTATCACCCCGCGCGCTCGCACGCTGGTTCGCCGCCGGCTCTGGCCGGAGGTTGCCTGGTTGCTCTCGCAGGAGGCTGTGCAGCAGTGGCTGGAATCAGGCGGCGGTGAGACGCACCAGTCGATGTTCGCAGTACACGCGAACATGGATGCGCTGGGCCTCGCCGGGGTGATTGCCAATGCCCAGGCCTATGAGGCCATGCCGCCGTCGGCACGTGCCTGGATGGAGCAGCTTGACGACGACGCCCACTTGGG
This sequence comes from uncultured Ectothiorhodospiraceae bacterium, assembly GCA_964487155.1. Taxonomy (GTDB): domain Bacteria; phylum Pseudomonadota; class Gammaproteobacteria; order Nitrococcales; family Nitrococcaceae; genus CAZAQB01. Next base: position 443 of record CAZAQB010000343.1, on the reverse strand, counting down.
CGGGGACATGCGCACCGCTTTCGCAGAGCAATTGGCTGCCGGTGGCAAGGATTGCAAGCTTCAGAAACTCGGCATGGTGCAGCATCCTGTAGTAGCGGATGTCTATGGCATCGGCGTGGGCAAGGGGGCACGCGTCAACCGCGACCCGCCCTCCGGCAACGCCGGAGGACGCGCTCCTCGCGCCCTCGATAAGGAATGGGCCGACTACCGCCGCTGGTTGGAGGATACCGAACCCGGACACGCCAACGCTCTGAATCCTGGAGCGATAGCCCGGCAACTCGGGCAGTTGGAGCGTGACTCTGGCGTCACCCTGTCGGAGGAATTCAAGGCGTTCTACGCCCTCCACAACGGCCAGCCCTGGGAGACGGGCTGGGTGTTCCCTGAGGGGCAGTGGATGCCCCTGGACCAGGTCCTGGAGGCCTACCGGCAGTGCCTTGAAGACG
>CAZAQB010000342.1:0-1519 GCA_964487155.1 uncultured Ectothiorhodospiraceae bacterium | reverse complement strand
AGCGAGGACGAGCAGGCCTTGGCGCGGCTGATCCGCCTGCGTTTCCAGCTAATGGATCAGAAGAAGGCTGTCGGCTTGCGGCTGCGAAGTCGGCTGCTCGAGCTTGCTCCGGTGATGGCTCACCACCGCGCCCGGCGACGGCCCCTGCGGCGACCAGGAAAACCCCGCGGCCGGTGCCCCACCTGGCTGCGTGTCCTGCAGGTCGATCGTGAACAGGTTCGAGTAGCCGGTGTCGGCGTGGGCTGCGATGGGTGCCACGCACACGGCGAGAGTCGCGACGATGACGAGGGCTCGCATGATGACCTCCTGGAGGCTGCTGTGGGTTCCGGGGTAGAGGGGCGGCGCGACCGGCCCCGGCGGGGCCGGTCGGCCTTTGCTTTTCGTCCCCCATCGGGGGCGCGGGACGGCGGCACGGGTCACCACACGTGCGCTGGGCGGGCGTCCGTGGACGGCAGCCTTCGGGCGACGTGGTGAGCTGGCCAGGCGGAAGCCGATGTTGTTGTTGCGGTTGCCCGGGTTGTTGTTGCGGTTCGCGGAGCGGCAGTTCGCCACATCGCTCTTGGCGGATACCTGCAGGCGGGCGGGGCCCACCGTGGGCGGCGCCCCAGAGCAAGCAAGAGCCGTCGTGCGGTCCCACACACCCAGCGGCGTCAACGAGGAGAACCTGCCTTCAGCCGCGCGACGTTCAGCCGCGACCTGCTCGCGGAGCGACTCGAGATGCTGTTCCGCCAGGAGCTTGCCTTGCTTCAACGCGATCGAGAGTCGCTGGAGTGCTTCCGGCGAGCGCCACCCGCACCTGTCGTTGTCCAACACCTCGAGGAGTACGGTGAGCCCCTCGCGCAGAGCCCAGCAGTTCCATTGATGCGAGGCTCGGCGGAATCCCTCCGGGGTTCCCTGCATACAGTCGCCGAAAGCGAAGCCCTCCAGCAGCGCCGCCAGGTGAGCGGCCCCTTCCCAGTCTGATCCTCCCTCAGTCTCGAGTCGGGATGCCAGCTCGTTGAGCCGGTCCGCCTTTGCGGCGAGGAACATGTTGAGACCGCCCCAGTAGAGGTATGGCCTCATCCCGTTGGTCTCGTTGTCCGGTGGCACGGTTTCTGCCTTGTACCTGTACCCACCATCGCCCATCAGCCCACGTCCGCGGGCGCTGAGGTCCACTTCTAAGGACTCGTTCAAAAAGGGGGAAATCTCAATCTGGTTCACGGGCAGAGCGACGTTGGGTACCCCTGCCTCGCCGAGCGCGTCAACGAAGGTGTGCACAACGATCTGCTCCCACTCGAACTCCGTCGACATCAACGACTGATCGGCCTGATTAGGGGCATCGGGATGGTATCGGATGGGGGCGATTCTCACCATTCGAATGGAGGGCAGATGCCATACCACGACCTTGGGGAGAGGATTCTGCTGAGGCGAACAGTCGCCACAGAATGCGTCGCCGTCCACCCTTCTGACGTCTGGGCTCAAATGGCCAGGCTGCGCTCACCGACGAGCGCCGGCTGCGGCGCCGCTGGTCGCGGCTCAT
>CAZAQB010000341.1:0-1556 GCA_964487155.1 uncultured Ectothiorhodospiraceae bacterium | reverse complement strand
TACAAAATCAGGCACACCGGAGCGCGGGGTGGGATCCCGCCCGGCGCCGACCGAACCCCGCCGTAGGGCAGGTTGCGCAGACAACCTGCCATCGGGCAATGGCATCGGTACCGCGGATCGGTTAGGGCACGCGGGCTCGGCGATTGGCACCTTGGCGTTTGCTATGCTGGCCCCCACGTTTCTTCGCAACGTGGGTCTACGGCGGGGGTGTCCAAGGCCGTGCCGAGGCCCGGAGCATGGCTGGCGCCGCACCCCATGAGCGGCGGAGAGCGCGATGAGGCGCATACTCATTTTGTAAACACCCTCTCAGGATGCGGCCGAATCGAAGGATCACTGAGCTGGATTACGTCGGTGATGCGGTGACCATCCCACAGGTAGCCATAATGCCCACCCTGGCGCCCCGGCGGGCGCAAAGGGCCGGTACGGAAAAGGCCGACACAGGCGCCGCCGGGGTCGCGGACGCTGGGGTAGACAATGCCTTCCCCGCCGGCTTTGCGCTCGACTTTGCCGAAGGCTTGCGAGGCCGCGTAGCTGTCGGCTTCCAGCAATGGGCTGGCCGCAGGGTAGCCACGCACGTCCCGCAGCCGGCCGTCAACGTCAACTCGGTACTCGCGCATCTCGATGGTCATGGGCGGCTGGTCGCTGTCGGCCAGAAAGCGCTCGCGGTGGTGCACCGTCTCCCTGACCGCCGTCTGCAGGCTGGCACCGGCGTAGTACACACCGAACGTCCCGTCCGAGAAGCGTGAGCCGTTGGGGTTCGGATGGGTAAAGGCCGCCATGATGGGGGTCGTGCCGGGGCCGGCGAGACGCTCGCCGTGCGGCACGAGTTCGATGTCGCCGAGCTGGTCGCGAAGCCGGTCGTTGGTGAGGGACTCCACGGCCAGCACGTCGTCCAGGTCCGCCGGGCTCGCGACCCGGTCGAACAGCCCCCGCGGCGGGAACCGGGAGGGTATGAGCCGGTAGCTCGGCTGCCAGACGACGCGGGAGACGGGGAAGTCGTCCGGAGAACTCACGCCCAGCCGCCGCGCTCGGCATCCAGATGGCGCCGCACGTCCACCAGGTCCTGGGTGAGGCCACCGAGCATGCGCTGCAGCGGCGTGCGGCCGCCGAACAACGGGTTGCGGTTCGGCCGGTGTACCCATTCATCCGCCGCGTCGGTACGCGGCACCAGGATCTGCAGATCCTTGTAGATGCCAAGCAGCAGGGAGAGGCGCTCCATGGGGCCGATATCCAGCGCCCGCTCGGGGTTCTGCTTCCAGCGCCGGTAGGTGCTGAGGCCCGCACCAAGCAATGTCGCGGCCTGTTTGTCGGTCAGCCCCCAGGCTCTCGCGATTTTGAACCAGGTCCGCATGGCCCCCGGACCGACGCGCCGGCGGAAGGCCGCCTGGCGGATGTCAGCGGGGCTCTCTCTGGGGGCAGGGGCGAGCATGGTCGATCCTCGGCGGCTCTCTGTTGAGAGCAGTATAGGCAATTAGTGCTCGCTTGAGACAGGGTCGGGCACACTCCGCACCGCAGCGGCCACGAGCCCGCCGAAGGGCCTCAGGACCCCCTTGAAC
>CAZAQB010000340.1:0-1564 GCA_964487155.1 uncultured Ectothiorhodospiraceae bacterium | reverse complement strand
TTGCGGCCCTGCTCCTTGGCCCGGTAGAGGGCGGCGTCGGCGCGCTGGTAGACGTCGTCGGGGCGGTCCCCCTCCCGGAACTCGGTGATGCCGGCGGAGATGGTGACCGGGCGTGGTTCCCGCCGGTAATGGAAGCCCGTGTCCGCGACCACCTGGCGCAGCTTCTCGGCCACGCTCATGGCCTCTTCGGCGCCAGCGCCGGGCAGCAGCATCACGAACTCCTCGCCGCCGATGCGGGCCAGGAAGTCGCTCTGGCGGGTGTGGCGGGCCAGCAGCCGGGCCACCATCTGCAGCAGCCGGTCGCCCACCTTGTGGCCGTAGTTGTCGTTGATGGCCTTGAAGCGGTCGATGTCCCAGATCACGAAGCCCAGGGGTTGGCCGTGGCGGCGCCAGCGGCTGAACTCCTCGGCGAGGCGTTTCTCGTAGGCGAAGCGGCTGTGCACCTTGGTCAGCGGATCCAGCATCAGCTGCTCCAGGCGCTCTTCGTTCTCCTCCCGCAGCCGCTTGGCCTCGAAGCCCAGGGCGTCGAGCTGCCGGACCAGCCGCTGGTTGCGGGCCTCCGCCTCGGCCAGCCGCGATTCCTCGTGCTCCCGGAAGGACTGCAACTGGGCGGCGATCTGGTCCAGGCTGCCCAGCACCCGGCCCTTCAGCTCGTCGACGTCGCCGGCCCCGTCCATGTGGGCCCGCAGGCTCTGCATCTCGTCTCCCACCTCGGTGCTGAGCCGTTCCCGGCCGCTGCGGGCGGAGTCGAGATCCGCCTCGCTGCTGCGCACGAAGTCCTGGAAGCGCCCCAGCTGGTCGTTCACCTGGCCGATGAACGCCTCCAGCTCCGCCTTCTGGCGGCGGATGCCCTCCAGCACCCGTTCCAGGGCGTCGGCCAGCGAGTCCAGCAGGCCCGGCCACTCCCCGAGTTCCACTTCGTCCTGGAGGCGCTCGTCCAGCTCCCGGGCCACCCCTTCCAGGCCCGGTATGCCGGCGATGCGCTGTACCAGGGCGCCCAGCAGGCTCCGCAGATCGGTCGCCGCCGCCGGGGCCGCCTCCGAAGGCGGCCCGGCGGCATCGTGCAGCCGCGGCGCCAGGGCCCGGGAAAGTTCCTCCAGGGCGGCCTCAGCCGCCTCCGGTCCGGACTTCCGGCACTGGGTCAGCACCCGCGCCTGGGCGTCCCTGGACAGCTCAAGCCGGTCCATCAGACCGTCGAGGGCCCGCGTCCAGGGTTCATGGGCGCAGACCTCCGCGGCGGTTGGGTCCGCGGCGCCCTGCGGCGCCGGACGATCCTCCAGGGTCTTGACAGCTTCGGCCAACCTGCCCAGCCCGGATTCAAGACGTTCCGCGTCCAGCCGGCCCTTCACAGCCCGGCGGATGTCGTCCAGGGCCGGCTCCATGCACGAGTCCTGGCCCGCCGCGGCGATGGAGACCCGGGTCACGGCCCGCTGCAGCAGCGCCTGGAGGGCGGACCACTCTTCCTCCTGCCGGCAGACCTCGCGCCGCAGCTCGTCGTACTTGCCCTTGAGGGCCTGGTCGCCGCCCCTGCCGAACATTCCTGGGTTGTCCTCCGCCGCCGGCC
>CAZAQB010000339.1:0-1575 GCA_964487155.1 uncultured Ectothiorhodospiraceae bacterium | reverse complement strand
GGCGTGATCCAGCCGGCCCGCTCCCGGGCGTTCTCGAACTCCACGTCTCCCACCAGCCGCCCGCCGGCGGTGCGGTTGATGCCCACATCCACCACCGCGGCACCGGGCGCAACCCAGCCTCCCGGCACGAATCCGGGCCGGCCTACCGCAGCCACCAGAATCTGGGCGGAACGCACCTTGGCTTCCAGCGCGCGGGTGCGGCTGTGGCAGACGGTGACGGTGCAGCGGGCGTTGAGCAGCTCCAGCGCCATGGGCCGGCCGACGATGTTGGACTGGCCCAGCACCACGGCATCCCGGCCCTCCAGGGGTACTGCGTAGTGTTCCAGCAGCGTCATCACGCCCCGGGGCGTGCAGGAGCGCAGGCCGGGCAGGCGCAGCGCGAGGCGGCCCACATTCTGGGGGTGAAAGCCGTCCACATCCTTGGCCGGATCGATGCGGTCGATGACTGCCTGGGCCCGGAGGTGGGGCGGCAGCGGCAGCTGCACCAGGATGCCGTCGATGGCCGGGTCGGCGTTCAGGTGGTCCACCAGGGCCAGCAGCCGGTCCTGGGACGCATCCGCCGGCAGGTCGTGGGAGACCGAGTGGAACCCCAGCCGGGCGCAGGCCTGGCGTTTCTTGCCCACGTAGACCCGGGAGGCCTCGTTGTCTCCCACCAGGACGACGGCCAGCCCGGGCGGCCGCAGCCCCTGGGCCAGGCGCTCGCTGACTGCGGCCCCGATCCCAGAGCGCAGCCGGCGGGCCACGGCCTTGCCGTCCATGAGCGTGGCGGTCATGGTTGGTGCAGGCGGATGGCGCGGGTTCGAGACACCTGATTATGCCTCTGTCTCAGCTGGTCGGCTGATCGAGGCCCGGCAACATTGCCCGGCGCCCAATCGCCCCGAGGGCGGGCCTCCCACAGCGGGCCTCGGGCAGGCGCCGGGGAACGACTCCTGTGGGAGCGGCGCCCTCGCCGCGATTCTTGGTCCGGCTGAGACAGAGGCATAATCAGGTCGAGACAAGCTCGTTCTCGGTGCAGGGGCGGCCATGGCGGCGGAATGTTCGCACGGCGCGCCGGGGGCCTCAACACGGCTGCAATGCTCCGCCCCAGGCGTTTGACGCTCCGAGGGCCTGTGCGTATGATTCCGGCACTCTACGTCGGGCGCATGCGCCGTGCTTTGAATCGGAATCGACGGGGTGTGGCGCAGTCTGGTAGCGCGCCTGCTTTGGGGGCAGGATGTCGGGGGTTCGAATCCCTCCACCCCGACCAGGCCAAGCGGATCCGCGGCCTGACGCGCGCTCGCGACGTCGGTCAGGCGCCCGTAGCTCAACCGGATAGAGCATCGGCCTTCTAAGCCGACGGTTGCAGGTTCAAGTCCTGCCGGGCGCGCCATACTCGCTGGAGGCCGCCGGGGGACGCAGTCAGTTCAATGGTGGGCGTAGCTCAGCTGGTAGAGCACCGGATTGTGGCTCCGGTGGTCGTGGGTTCAAGTCCCATCGCTCACCCCATATCGCAGGGACCGCGGGGCCCCGGACCCCGCGGTCGATGTCATGGATGGCGGGCAGTACGCAAGATCATCGGGCCGTTAGCTCAATTGG
>CAZAQB010000338.1:0-1606 GCA_964487155.1 uncultured Ectothiorhodospiraceae bacterium | reverse complement strand
TCTAGTCCGCTACTCTAGTAAATGGCCAAACCCCAGGGGTGGGGCTTGCCCCACCGTCCAACTCATTCACCACTCCAACCCGCCCCGGCGCTCCATCAACGCTCACCTCGAGGTCATGGGCATCGCGGGCGGGCAGGCTCCGCTCTCCACATCGCCCGGCCAAGGCACGCCCGCGCCAAAAGGTGCCTCACCGCCCGAGTGTCCGGTTCTTGACCGCTTCACGCCACGGCCTTACGATCAATTCGTGACGTTGGAAATCAAACACCTGACCAGCCTGGTGGAGCTTGCGCACCGCCGCCACGAGCCGGCGGGCGCCGACCTCCAGCGCGGCCTCCACATGGCGCGGCTGTTCGAGGCCGAGCCGTCGGTTCCGGTCGCCTTCCGCAGTTTGGCCTGGCACGTCATCACCGCGAGCCACGAGTCCGCCGGCTGGCCCATGCCCAAGGGCGAGCGGTTCCCCGCCTGCTGCGGCGCCGCCGCCTCGGCCCGCCACGACTGCGCGCTGCTCACCCAGGAGATCGTCGAGCAGACCGCGTTCATCGACGGCCCCGTGCTGGTGCTCGGCGCCCTCGCCGCGAGCCGCTCGCTGTACGGCGCCTGGGACGTGCTGCCGTCAGCCGGCGCCTACCTGGTGCCGGTCAACGGCGAGGCCGACAACTACCCGGCCGCCACCGCCTACCACAGCACGCCGGGCGTCCGCTGGGGCTCTCCCGGCGCACTGAAGGAGGTCTTCAAGCGCCACACCTCGAGCGCCGAGCTCGCCGGCCGCGAGGTGCTGATCCCGAACCCGGAGCTCATCGCCGCCCGCACCGCCGGCTGCGGCGACGCCCCGGCGAGCCTGGAGTGCCTGATCTTCGCGAGCGCCGCCCATGCCGCGGCCGAGACCGGCGTCTGGCGCAAAGTCACCGCCATCGCGCCCGGCCTCGGCGGCGGCCATACGCCCCTCGACACCGCATGCCGCCTCGGCATCGAGCACTGGCTCGGGATCGAGATCTCGGCCCCCCGGCGCGCCCTGCTCGCCGTCCGCCGCCTCCTCGGTTCCCGCGGCCGCGCCGCCTGAGCACATCCCACGCCCAGCTGGAGTCGGGCGCTACAATTCGCCGCCACGCGCAAGGGAAGCAGGGATGCTGGGCGCTACAATTCGCCGTCACGCGCAAGGGAAGTAGGGATGCTGGGCGCTACAATTCGCCGTCACGCCGGTGACGGCAGGCTCGGAAGCCTATCGCTCCAATCACGCACGCTCCACGATCGGGCTCTCGGGGTACAATGACGCTATGGACCCCATGGACCCCATGGAGAGAATCACCGTCGACCCTCGGCTCATGCTGGGCCAACCGGTCATCACGGGCACGAGGCTCCCGGTCTACGTCATCGTCCAGGCGATCGCTGCCGGCGACAGCCACGAAGATCTGCTTGAGGCCTACCCGTTTCTGACCGAGCAGGACATCGATGCGGCCCTCAGCTACGCTGCGCGCCTGGCTGAATGGGGGCTCGAGGTCGCTTCGTGAAGCTCCTGATCGACGAGAACCTCCCGGTTTCGGTCGTACAGCTTTGGACGGTGGGGCAAGCCCCACCCCTGGGGTTTGGCCCAATTGCGATCAGGCGA
>CAZAQB010000337.1:0-1614 GCA_964487155.1 uncultured Ectothiorhodospiraceae bacterium | reverse complement strand
GTGACGGGGATGCTCCAAGAAGAGCGGAAAGGCACCACGAAGCGCGTCACGCGCCGGGTCGCCACACCGCCAGCTCGGCAGACGGGGGTCACGCCGAGGGGTGGCTTCGACTGGGGGGTCGAAGCCGGGGTCTCCCAACCGGGGGACCCGGGACAGGGGCGATGGGCCGCGGGCTCATCGCCCCTGCTCTCGTTTCGGCGGCCGGCCGCAAGCGTCCCTCCGGGCGCAACCTCGCCGGGCAGCCTTGATGCCGTGCCCTGCTGGTCCACCCTTAACGGACACAGTCCTGAAGGAGCGACCGACATGAGCACCGTGGACGAGTTGTTGCAGGCCAACGAGGCCTACGCCCGTGATTTCGACCAGGGCGGTCTGCCCATGCCGCCGTCCCGCAAGGTGGCGGTGGTGGCCTGCATGGATGCCCGGCTGGATGTCTACCGGCTGCTCGGGCTGGGCCTCGGTGAGGCCCACGTGATCCGCAACGCCGGTGGCGTGGTCAGCGACGACGTGATCCGCTCCCTGGTGATCTCCCAGCAGCTGCTGGGAACCCGGGAAGTGATGCTGATACATCATACCGACTGCGGCATGCTGACCTTCCGGGACGACGAGTTGAAGGATCGCCTCGAGCAGCGCACCGGGGTGCGGCCCGCCTTCGCCATGGAGGCATTCCGGGATCCGGTCGCGGATGTGGGCCAGTCCCTGCGCCGCCTGCGGGCCAGCCCGCTGATTGCCGCGGACGTGCCCGTGCGCGGTTTCGTCTACCACGTGGAGACTGGCCTGCTGGAGGAGGTCAGAGGTGGCTGACGGCGCCTGCGGTTGCGCGCTCGTTTTGTCCCGTGGGATGGATTCGAAGTAGCTTGAGGCGGCGCTGAACAACCCCGGCGGGCCCGGCTGGGGCCTCAGCCGGATAACGCCTCGTGGAGCTCGTCGAGCCGCGCGCGCAGCGCGGCCACCTCGTCTTCCAGGGCGCGAAGGCGCTGTTCCAGCCCTTCCGGTGCCGGTGCCGCGGCGTGCGCGGCGGCGGCTGCCTTGCGGGCGGCTTCACGGCTCTCCTCGGAGCCCAGGGTGTGGAGGTAGCGGCTCTCGCGCTTGCCTGCCTCCCGGGGCAGGCATTCCACCAGGGCGCCGGCGGCATGCTGTTCCAGGGACTGCAGGGTCTCTTCCACTGTGGCGATGTCCGGGAACTCCGCCAGGCGGTGGCTGCGACCGCGCAGCTCGCCGGGCGTCTGCGGGCCGCGCAGCAGCAGCAGGCACAGCACCGCCCGCTGCCGGGCGTCCAGCGCCAGCGGCCCGCCCGCGCCTTCTCCCAGGCGGTGTTCGTATTTGCTCACCCGGCCGCCGTAACCGGAGGCGTGGCGGATCAGGCTGCGGCGCAACAGTCCGTTGAGGGCCAGGCCTACATCCCCCTCGGAGAGCGCCATCACCGGCTCCCGGTTGCTCTTCTGGTTGCTGGCGCTCACCAGGGCGTTCACCGACAGGGGGTACTGGTCCGGGGTGGTTGCCTGTTTCTCCAGCAGGCTGCCCAGCACCCGCAACTCGTCGGCGTTCAGATTCCACTCCATGCCTCGGCACCTCTAGCCCGAAGATTTCACAAATTTGCACCGATCTCGCTTGTCT
>CAZAQB010000336.1:0-1617 GCA_964487155.1 uncultured Ectothiorhodospiraceae bacterium | reverse complement strand
GGTAGCCGAAGCGGGCGCCGGGGTCCCGGCGCCCGCTGCGGGTCAGACGTAGAAGTCCAGTTCTTCCTGGTGCTTGAGCAGATCCCGCATCTTGTGGGGCTCGTCGCCGAAGAAGTACACCAGGCCCCAGTGTGTACCGAAGGCGGTGCGCTTGGTGACGATCTCCTCCGCCGGCGGGGTCAGCTCGTGCCAGTCGAAGTACTCGTGCTCCTCGGTCTCCTCGGGGATCTCCAGCTTGCTCACCACCCGGCGGCGCGGGTAGACGCCGAAGCAGCCGGCGTGACCCTTGGCATCGACCACCGGCCGCGGGAAGAACGTCTTGACTTCCTCTGTTGTTGCCTTTGGGTCGAAGCACATCATCATGCCCTCGTAGGCATTGAATCCGTAGGCTCGCTCCAGCAGCTCGAAGACCTTGAAACCCGGCGGCCGATAGGCCACTTCGCCGAAGTACATGGTGCCGTCGCTGGTGATGAAATACTCCGGGTGAATAAAACCGAATTCGATATCGAAGGTCTTTATGAGTTTCTCGATTTCCTTGGTTACCAGCTCTCGCCAGCTTTCCAGTTCCGGAGTGGCGGGTACAAATACCGAATATCCCAAGGTCACGTATTCGGATATGTTCAGAAATGCGATCTTGCCCTTGTGAATCCAGGCCTCCACGGCGAATTCCCAGCCGTCCAGATGGCTTTCCATCAGCACCGGAAATTCTTCCTCGGGGATGTTGTCGACCTCGTCGGGCGTGCGGATCACCCGGTGTCCGAGGCAGCCGGCCTTGTCGAAGGCCTTCAGATGGATGGGGTCGTTGGGGTCGCCATCGAGCTTCAGCAGCGTCTGGTTGACGCGCTTCAGGAAGCGGACCACGTCGCTCTTGTCGTGGGCCTCCTCGAAGATGCCCACCCGGATGCCGCCCAGCTGCGCGCGGCGCTTCATCAGCGCCTTGTCGCGGAACAGCATGGCCTGGCCGTGGAGCCGCGGGTTTCCCATCAGCACCGCGTTGATGGCGCCGGCCCACTCGACTGTCTCTTCGTACAGCGGGACCGCCACGTCAACGCCCTTTTCCTTGAGCAACTCGGCGATTTCCATGGAACGGTCGTTGAGGCGCTCGAAGTTCCAGGGGATGAAGGGGATGTCGTGCTGCTCCGCGTAGTCCGTCGCCCATTCGGGCGCCACGACCACGTAGCGGCGGTCTGATTTCTCTGCAGCCTCGATGGCACCGAGGGCCCAGCCCAGTAGCGCAACGTAACCCTTTTCCGGATTCTTTTCCGCCATAAATACTCCCTGTCAGCAACAGAAAATTGGTGAGCGATGAGATATCATCGCTCGCGTAACGGCAGCACTGCGGATTGTGCGAGTATACGCCAGATCTGGAACGATTTCCATTTGGCTGCTGGTGCTCCGCTACGGCGTACGGCGCTCGGATGGTGGCCCAGGCCGAGCGCAGCGCACTGCAGACCCTGGACTGGCTGGGAGACGATGGCATGGAGCGATACCGTAGCGCTAAACGGGCGGGCGCATTGCTGACGGCGCTTCTCGCGGCGGCTGGCTGTGCCCAGGGTCCTGCCCTGGAGCACGGCGACCACCCGCTAGCTGGGCGCACCTGGGCGGTTGAGTCAAGGC
>CAZAQB010000335.1:0-1646 GCA_964487155.1 uncultured Ectothiorhodospiraceae bacterium | reverse complement strand
AAAAGGAAAGTGGCCCGCGCGGTGGACGCCGCCGGGCCGTGGCCGGTGCAGCTTCGCTTCCACACGGGGCACACCAGCGAGGCCTACGTTAGCCGGCAGGGCTGGCGCGAGGCAAGCCTGGCGTGCTGCCCGAACCATCCCCGCGGCGGCTGCTCTCTCGCCCGCCATGGCACCTACCGGCGCAAGAGCCCGGCGGGCACACAGATCGCCCGCTGGTACTGTCCCGAGAGTCACACCACCTTCAGCCTGCTGCCCGACTGCCTGGCCGCGCGGCTGCCGGGCACGCTCGCCGAGCTCGAAGCGCTCGTCGTGGTGGCCGAGCAGGCGCCGAGTCTTGCGGCCGCGGCGAGCCGCCTGCGCCTGGACATCGAGCTGCCGGGGGTGCTGCGCTGGCTGGGTCGGCGGGTACGCAGGGTGCATCGTTGCCTGGTTCTCGTCGTAGGCCTTCTCCCGGAGCGCTTTGCCGGCTGTGCGGCCACGCTCACTGCCTTCCAGGCCCGCCGGGGCCACGAGGCGGTGCTGATCGAGCTGCGTGACCTGGTGGCCCGGCAGCTGCCCCAGTTGCCGGCCCCGCTGGGGTTCCAGCCACCGGCGCGCCGGCGTGGTGGGGCCGCGCGCGCCGTCCAACAACCGATGGGGCCTGATCCGCCGGCGCATCGCTCGTAGCGTCCTCTTCGCCCGGGGTCGAGCGACCCTGAACCGAGAGGACATCCGATGCGCGACCCCGATGAGGACCACCGCCAGGCGGTGGCGCTGTTCCGCTACGGCCTGATCGCCGATCTCGTGCACCTGCCCCCGGGAAGCCCCGGCATCACTGCCCGGTTGCAGGCCAAGGCGGCGGCGGACTACGCCATCCACGGTAGCCGGCGCACCCGCATCGCCGCCGAGACCCTGCGCGACTGGCTCAAGCGCTACCGCAAGGGCGGCTTCGAGGCGCTCGTGCCCAAGCCCCGCGCCGACCGGGGGCGGCCCCGGCGCCTGGCCGACGCCACCGCCGAGGCGCTGATCGCCCTCAAAGAGCAGCACCCGAGCCTCTCGGTGCGCCGGGTCATCGAGCGCGCCCGTGCCAGCGGGGCGATCCCGGCGGATCAGCCCGTGCCCGCCTCGACCGTGCATCGGCTGTTCACCCGCGAGGGGCTCATGGCCAAGACCCCCGAGGCCCCCACCGGCGCCGACCGCCGGCGCTTCGCCTTCCAGTACGCCGGCGAGCTGTGGATGAGTGATGTCATGCACGGGATCAGCGTCGGCGACGGCCCGCGCCGGCGCCGCAAGAGCTACCTGATCGCCTTCATCGACGACGCCACCCGGGTCATCCCCTACGCCGCCTTTGCCTTCGCCGAGAACACAGCCACCTTCCTGCCGGTGTTCCGCCAGGCGCTGATCCGCCGCGGCCTCCCCCAGCGCCTCTACGTGGACAACGGCGCCAACTACCGCTCCCGCCACCTGGCGCTGGTCTGCGCCAAGCTCGGCGTGGCGCTGATCCACGCCCGGCCCCATCAGCCCCAGGGCAAGGGCAAGATCGAGCGCTTCTTCCGCACGGTGCGCGCCAGCCTGCTCACCGAGCTCACCGGCGCCGATACGGCCAGCCTCGAGGCCCTCAACCGTCGCCTGTGGGCGTTCATCGAGGGCGAGTACCACCACAGCCC
>CAZAQB010000334.1:0-1648 GCA_964487155.1 uncultured Ectothiorhodospiraceae bacterium | reverse complement strand
CCGCACCCAGCCCTCCATGAGCACCCGCGCGCTGCGGCTCATGACGGCCTTCTCCACCGCCCAGGCGCCGTCCACCTGGCTCGCCTCGGCGCCCACCCGCAGGGTGCCGCTGGGATGGCCGAAGCGCACCGCGTTGCGCTCGCCGCCGCCGGCGGCCAGGTTCACCAGGGTGCCGGGAATAGCCGCGGCGGTGGCGATGGCCACCGCCGCGGTGCCCATCATGGCATGGTGCAGCTTGCCCATGGACAGGGCCCGCACCAGCAGATCGATATCGGCGGCTTTCACGGCCTTGCCGCTGGAGGCGGTGTAGTCGGCGGGCGGCGCCACGAAGGCGATCTTGGGCGTGTGCTGGCGGCTTGCGGCCTGGTCCACATGGTCGAACAGCCCCATCCGCACGCCGCCATGGGCGCGCAGGGTCTCGAACATGGCGAGCGCCCGGGTGTCCTCGTTGATGGCGCCCTGCAGCTCGGTGCCGGTGTAGCCGATGTCGGCGGCGTTGACGAAGATGGTGGGGATGCCGGCATTGATCAGGGTAGCCTTGAGGGTGCCGACCCCTGGCACCTCCAGATCATCCAGCGCGCTGCCGGTGGGGAAGATGGCCCCTTCGCCGTCGGCCGGGTCCATGAACTCCACCTGCACCTCGGCGGCGGGAAAGGTCACGCCGTCCAGCTCGAAGTCGCCGGTCTCCTGCACCTGGCCCTGCGCAATCGGCACATGGGCGACAATGGTCTTGCGGATGTTCGCCTGCCAGATGCGCACCGTGCAGTGGCCGTTGGCCGGCACCCGGGAGGAGTCGATGAGGCCGGCGTTGATGGCGAAGGCGCCCACCGCGGCAGTGAGGTTGCCGCAGTTGCCGCTCCAGTCGATGAACGGCTTGTCGATGGAGACCTGGCCGAACAGGTAGTCGACGTCGTGGCCGGGCTGGGTGCTGCCGGAGAGAATCACCGCCTTGGAAGTGGATGAGGTGGCCCCGCCCATGCCGTCGGTGTGCTTGCCGTAGGGATCCGGGCTGCCGATCACCCGCAGCAGCAGCGCGTCCCGGGCCGGGCCCGGCTGGCGGGCCGGCTCCGGCAGGTCGTCGAGCTTGAAGAATACGCCCTTGCTGGTGCCGCCGCGCATGTAGGTGGCGGGGATACGGATCTGGGGTGGGTGGGTCATGGTTTGTTCACTCTGTTGGGCCCCGTCTGCCCCGGCCCCTCTCCCGCGAGGGGAGAGGGGCCGGGGCAGAGGGTCTCGGCTGGTTGCCGGTTCACTTCCCGCTCCCGCTCTCCTCTGCCGCCGAACGCCGAGGGGGGTGGGAGAGAGCATCGTGGATTCGGTCGAGTACTGCGCCGGTGTCTTTGAGTACCTCGTGGTTCCAGAACCGCAGGACATGGAAACCCTGTTCCCGAAGCCAAGCATCGCGGCGGCTATCCCGCGCGGCTTCGTTGTGCTGGCCGCCGTCGCATTCGACGATGAGCTTTGCGCCGAAGTGGACGAAGTCGACCACGTATGGACCCATCGGCTGCTGGCGTCGAAACTTCTGGCCGTTGAGGCGGTGCCCCCGCAGGTGCCGCCACAGCAGGTGCTCGGCGTCGGTCATGTTGCGGCGCAGGGCTCGGGCAAATCGACGCTGGTCCATGGCGGTCCTCCCTGACCGGTCGGTATT
>CAZAQB010000333.1:0-1719 GCA_964487155.1 uncultured Ectothiorhodospiraceae bacterium | reverse complement strand
CGTCACCACGTATGTTGCGCCTGCACATAGGGCCCTGCTTTGCGCTCGGTCAAGCACCGGCGGACAGTGACGCTTGCGGCCGCGGCCAGCGTCCGCAAACCGGCTGGTACTGAGGCGCCCGCGAACATCGCCCTGGCAATGTCCCTGGGGGTCCGGACCGTGGCATGCTTCGCGGGACCGGAGCGGTTCTGGCGCGCCGCCCGCGCACCGGCAGCCTGCATGGTCACGGCCTGGCAGCCGGGAGGCCGGCGCGGGAGCACGATCCAGCCGCGCCGCCGCCCACCGACACAACACGCGGGACACCGCTGATGAGTTCTCAGACTCCGGGCCCGGCGGGCGTGGCGGCCGCCCCCGCCTGCATCGACCCCGGTACCCTGGCCCGCACCAGGATGACGCCCCACGGCCCCACGGGCCTGGCGACCCATGCCGCCGGTGACGATGAACGGCTGGCCGAGGCGCTGCGCCAGCTCGAAGTGCTGGCCGCGAATTTCGGCACCCGCTTCATCCAGGACAGCAGGGTCCGCGGCCACTACATCGCCGAGAGCCGGCGCTTCAGCGCCGAACTGCTGGCCGGCGTTCGCCGGGGCGAGATCAGCGTCCAGCAGGCTCACCTCATGGCCCACGAGATGCGCGGTACCCTGCTGGAGGCGTCGCGGCTGAAAAGCAGCGACATCGGACGTGCCTACGCCCAGGGGCTCAAGGCGGCGAACCCGGGCCTCGGGGAGCTCTACGCCAAGTACGCGCGGGAACTCTACGGGCAGCCCTTCGAGGCCCTCGACGACGCCCAGCGTAACGCCGTCAAGCTGAAGATCATCGAGAGCGCGGGGCGCAGCCGCCCCGGCCCCAGCCGCGCCGCCGGGCGGCTCGGTACCCTGGGCCGGGGGCTGTGGGTGCTCACGCTCGGAATCGCGGTCTACAACGTCGCAGCCGCGGAGGACCGGACCCGGGCGGCGGCCCGGGAGGGTGCCACCCTGGGCGGTGGCATCGCCGGCGGCGCCGCCGCCGGGGCAGCCACGGGTCTGGTCTGCGGCCCCGGCGCCGTGGTCTGCTCGTCGGTGCTGGTGATTGCCGGCGGAGCCCTGGGCGCCCTGGGTATGAGTCATGTCTTCGACTGGATCTGGGAATGACGCGCCGTTGGAACCCATCGACCTGTTCAGCCTGACCGAGGACGGCGCGCCCGCGGGCAGACGCAGGATCGTCGCTCCCGGCGGGCAGTCCGGCCCCGCCACCGAGGGCCGGACCATGGAGGGCCAGTACCGCTGCGCCGCCGGCTACCTGCTGCTGCTCACGGAGAACTCACCCTACGACGAGGGGCTGCACATCCTGCTGCTGGGGCCGGACTGCCGCCTGAGGGACCAGATCCAAATCGGCACCTCCTACAGCCCCGGCATCCTCACGGGACAGGCGGTGGAGGGAGAAACCCTCGCCTTTTCGATGTTCGGTCATCGGTGGCGGCTGCGGGTCCACGAAACGGCCCGTCACTGGCCCGGCCTCGCCACCCCCCGCGGCGCCAGGCGCCCCCTCGGCCGCCTGCTGGCGCGCCGGCACCTGGAGCTGCAGCGCAGCCCTGACTCCTGAGGGTACCTCCGTCTGGCAGCCTGTCGGACTTAGATTTCATGAATTTGTGCTGATATCGCGTAGGATATTGGTTTCACAAGTGACTTCTCGAAGGAGCGGCGTATCGGTGAGTACGGCCGACTGAGAAAAGATTCCTTGTGG
>CAZAQB010000332.1:0-1729 GCA_964487155.1 uncultured Ectothiorhodospiraceae bacterium | reverse complement strand
CGAACACGATGTTCTTGAGATCGCCTTTGCCGGGGGCGGTGAGCAGCACCTTGGCGACACCGGGGCAGTCCAGGTGCTGGCCGAGGCCCTCCTGGTCGCGCCACTTGCCGGTGTTGTCCACCACGATGGCGTCGTGGATGCCGTGGGCGGTGTAGTCCACCTCGGCCGGCGAGTCGGAGTAGATCAGCTTGATATAGTTGCCGTTGGCGACGATGGCGTTCTCGTCGGGCAGCACCCAGATGGAGCCGTTGAAGGGGCCGTGCACCGAGTCCCGGCGCAGCAGGCTGGCGCGCTTGCGCAGGTCTTCTTCGCTGGCCTTGCCGCGCACCACCACGGCCCGCAGCCGCAGCTTGTTGCCGGAGCCGGTACGCTCGATGAGCAGCCGGGCCAGCAGCCGGCCAATCCGCCCGAAGCCGTACAGCACCACGTCTCGGGGTTCGTTCAACCCGCCGCGGCCGTCGACCACGTAGGCCAGCTGCTGGCGCAGGAATGTGTCCATGTCCGGTCGCGGCTCGGCCAGGTCGCGATAGGCCACGGTGAGCCGGCCGAGATCCACCCGCGCCGGCGCCAGGGGCAGCTCTGCCAGGGATTCAAGCACCTGGAAGCTGTCGCGGATGGGCAGCGTCTGGGTCTCGTAGTGCTTGACGAAGCGATGCGCCTTGAGGATATCTACGGTGCTGACGTTATTCAGCGGGCGCCCGTACATCCGCAGCACCACCCCGTGATCCCGGTAGAGCCGGCCGATGATGGGCAGCATGCGCTCCGCCAGCTCCTGGTTCTCAAGCCACTGGCGAAGATAAGAATCCTGCGGTGCAAAAGCCATGGGTCCTCCCCCTGAACCTGCGACGAATGGCCCGAATCCGGCCGGCAGCCGTACGCCGCGGCTGCCCTGGACGCGGCGCGCGAAGCTTACGATAAAACGGCTGCCGAGGCACCCGGCCCGGCGTCAGGGGGTGTGCTGGACGACAGTGGGCTCGGCCGCGGGCGAGGGATGGCTGCGAAGGCGCAGCACCGGGTCGCCCTGCTGTGGGGAGTCGGCCCGCGGGTGGGCGCTGAGCACGACCCCGGCGGCGTGGCCCGGATCAAAGGCCAGCCGGAAGCGGTAGCGCTGCTGCAGGCCGGGGGGCACGCCCAGGCCCAGGGCCTCAAGGCTGGGGGCGTAGCGCCCCTGGCGGTGAAAATACTCTTGCTGGCGCGCGACCGCTCGCTGGAGGAAGTCCCGGGCCTGCTCGCGGTGCACTCTCAGGGTGTGGGACTGGTAGGTGGGCACCGCCATGGCCGTGAGCAGCACCAGGCTCGCCACCAGGGCGGCCATTTCCACCGCCGAGAATCGACCCATGCGCCCCATGCCTGCCTCCTCTGCCGGCCTGCGTCCCAGCCTTCCTGACCATAGGCGGCGCAGCGCGCATGCGACGTGAATTGCTTCACAGTTGAAGCGACAGCGTCGCCGAAAGGTGACAGCATGGACAGCAACCGCCGTCAGGAGATCAGGCCTGGACCACCCGGGGGCCGGGCGGCAGGGCCACGGCCCGGTCGCGGCCTTCGGCCTTGGCGTCATAGAGCCCGGCATCCGCCCGGGCGAACAGCGCCTCGAAACTCTCGGAGGGTGACGCCAGCTCGGCGACGCCGATGCTCACGGTCAGGGTCAGTTGCGCGCCCTCCCAGCGGAACGGATTCTCCCGCACCGTCCGGCACATCTGCTGGGCCGCGGCGAGCCCCCCCTGCAGGC
>CAZAQB010000331.1:0-1748 GCA_964487155.1 uncultured Ectothiorhodospiraceae bacterium | reverse complement strand
GTAACCGGTCATTCGAAGGCGTTGTTCCGGGTCAGCGACCGGGATCGTAGTCTGCGTAACCACACCCGCAGACTGGAGCCCGACCATGGCCGATTCCGGAACCGCCCGGCAGCGCACGGCTGCGAAGTGGCAAGAGCGCATCGAGCGGTATGCCCGCAGCGGTCTCACGCGCCGGGCCTTTTGCGCCCAGGAGGGCATTGGCGAGAGCACCCTGGGCGCATGGCAGCGCCGCCTGCGCAGCGCAGCGGCCGCCATGCCAGAGGCGGGGCAAACGCCGGGGCTTTTCACCGAGGTCTCTTTGTCCGAATCGCCCGGCCAGCCGCACCCCGCGGAGGCGCAGGCGCCATGCTGGGAGGTGGAGCTGGACCTGGGCGATGGCCTTTGTCTGCGGATGCGGCGTACCCGGGGATGCTGAATCAGCCATCGCGGCTGTGGCTGTGCACCCGGGCGACGGACATGCGCTGCTCGTTTGATGGGCTGGCGGCGCGGGTGCGCCGCCACCTGGGGCACGATCCGCTCTGCGGCCACGGCTTTGTGTTCATCAACCGCCGGCGCACGCTGCTGAAGCTGCTGTACTTCGATGGCGACGGATACTGCGTGTGGAGCAAACGCCTGGAGCGGGGGCTGTTCGGTGGCGCCCGCGCGGATGGGCAGACCGTGGAGGCGTTGAGCCGCACGCAGTTCGCCGCCCTGCTGGAGGGGCTGGATCTGGTGATCCGCAACCGGCGCCAGAGGTGGCAAAAAGACGCCCGCCCGGGCGCGGGATCCGGTACAATAGGCGGGTGATTCGCGAAGGGAATCAGCCCCTTGTCGAACGTCGTCGCCGCCACCGAGTACGCCCGCGTGCTCGCCGAGAACCAGGCCCTGTGTGGCGAGCTCAAGGCGTTGCGCCGCCAGCTTGCCTGGTTCAAACGCCAGCTCTTCGGCGAGAGCTCGGAGCGCCACCGCGTGCTCGACCCGGCGGTGCAGGCGAGTCTGTTCGAGGGCTGCGCCGCACCGGCGCCCGCCGAGCCTGAACGCGAGTCCATCACCTACACCCGGCGCAAGGGCAAGAACCGGGACAACGCCGCCACCGACACGGGGCTGCGCTTCGACGAGAGTGTCCCGCGGCGGATCATCGAGGTCCCGCCCCCCGGGTGCTGGAACGCCGATGACTACGAGGTCGTCGACACCCGCAGCACCTTCCGCCTTGCCCAGCGCCGCGCCGGCTACGAGATCCTCGAGTACCGCCACCCGGTGGTGAAGGCGCGCGCAAAGGGCACGCTCACCACGGTGGCCGCGCCGGCCAATGTCTTCGAGGGCAGCGTCTTCGACGTCAGCTTCGCCGCCGGGGTGCTCATCGACAAGTTCTGCTCCCACCTGCCGCTGTATCGCCAGCACCAGCGCCTGGCCCAGGGCGGCATCCAGGTGGCGCGCAGCTCACTGACCGCCCTTGTGGCGCGTACCAGCGCGCTGCTCGAGCCGATCGCCCAGGCCCAGCTCGCCCACGTGCTCGGCGGCGGCGTGCTAGCCATGGACGAGACCCCGATCAAGGCCGGGCGCCGGGGCCGGGGCAAGATGCAGCAGGCCTACTTCTGGCCGCTCTACGGCGAGGCCGACGAGATCTGCTTCACCTTCAGCCCCAGCCGTGGCGGGGCCCATATCGAGCGCACCCTCGGCGATCGCTTCCACGGGGTGCTGCTCACCGACGGCTACGCCGCCTACCACAAATACGCCGCCGGCCAGCCGCGGATTACCCATGCCCAGTG
>CAZAQB010000330.1:0-1756 GCA_964487155.1 uncultured Ectothiorhodospiraceae bacterium | reverse complement strand
CGCGGGGTCCGGTCGTCTCGGCATCCCGGGGATGGTACCAAGCGCCCCGCCGCGCGGCCTTTCCTGACCGCGATATGCACGCGACATGGCTGCGCCCCCAGGGTGAGCCGTTAGCCACAGATGCACACGGATGAACACCGATGCGCGAGTCTTGGGGTGTCTGTTCCGGCGCCGCGCAATGGCGGCTTCCCGGCCTGTTGCAGCCGCGGTGCGAGGGCGCCGTTGCCGCGGGAGGCCGACACCGTGGGTGCGAGGCCCGTCCGACCTCTGCGTCCAGCCCGCGTAGGCCGGATAAGCGAAGCGCATCCGGCATCTTCCTGCGCGGGCAGTCGCAATAACCGTCGGTATTCATCCGTGTTCACCTGATTATGTCCCTGTCTCAGCTAGTGTCCTGATTACAGTCCGGCGACATTCCCCGGCGCCTAATCGCCCCGAGGGCGGGCCTCCCACAGCGGGCCTCGGGCGGGCGCGGGGGAACAACTCCTGTGGGAGCGGCGCCCGCGCCGCGATTCTTCATCCGGCTGAGACAGAGACATAATCAGGCGTGTTCATCTGTGGCTGTCTGGCGCTCTGCATGTTGCGTCCATCTCGCGTGCATTTCGCGGCTATTTCCTCTTCGGTCCCGCCGGCTCAGCGTGCCGCCTGGAGGGTCGCGGTGTCGTTCAGCTCCCAGTCGTAGTCCAGGTAGTCCAGGCCGGTTTCCCGGGCCTGGATGCGGCTCCGGTGCTCTGGGGCGTCGGCCAGCTGCTCGGCGTAGCCGGCCAGGAACCCCCGCACCGAGTCGATCCCCAGCCAGCCGCGCTCGAAGTCCTCCGCGTACCAGTCGAAGATGGAGGACACTTCCAGGGCGTTGTCCTCCGGGGCGTAGCGGTTGCGGGTGCGGTCGGCGAGGAAGCGCTCGGTGCTGTCCTGGAGCTGGGCGTCCAGGCGCTGCGCGGTGAAGGCGTCCGGGCGCAGCGCCGGGCAGCCGATGGAGGCGCAGTTCACCGCGAAGTGGATGCGCGGCTCGTTGTAGACGCCGGGGGCGCGGATGCGCTCGTGCTCGATCCAGTCCAGGTGGCGCTCCTCGCCCAGCAGTGTGAAGAAGCGCTGCTTCCAGGGGCTGGAGAACCATCCCCCCAGATCCTTGATGGAGTCGATCTCCGGGTACTCGGTGAGGATCAGCTCCACGGTGAAGGCGTTGTAGGCGTTGATCAGGAACGCCAGGCGCTGGTCCCGGCTCCAGCCCTGGAACTGCTCCGGGCTTACCGCCGAGAGCTCGCCCAGGTAGGCCTGCAGCGCCTCGCGGTCGCGCTGCAAGCCGGCGTAGTCCACTCGGCTTGCCACGCCGCCGCGCACCCAGCTGACATGCTCGGCCAGCAGGCGGTCCCAGGCGGCGTGGCCGTGGTCAAAGGCGGCCAGGGCGGTGGCCGGCCCCAGCAGCAACAGCATGGCGAGGGTCCTTAACCCGAAGATTTCATGAATTCGTGCTGATATCGCGTAGGATATTGGTTTCACGAGGGACTTTTCGAAGGAGCGGCGTATCGGTGAGTACGGCCGACTGAGAAAAGATTCCTTGTGGGGCCAAGAGACACGCGAGATCGGTGCAAATTTGTGAAATCTTCGGGTTGGCATGGCGCTCACCTCGGGTTCTCGGACTGGCGGGGCAGGGCGGCGCGCCGGGCATCTCCCCGGCGCCAGGCGTGGTAGCGCTCCAGAAGCCGCAGCGCCCACTCCGGCGCATGGGCCCGTTTCCACTCGCCGGCGGCGAACTTGT
>CAZAQB010000329.1:0-1775 GCA_964487155.1 uncultured Ectothiorhodospiraceae bacterium | reverse complement strand
ATGCCTCCGGCACCGTGAGCTACCGCTACGACGCCGAGGGCATCCGCCACAGCCGGACCGTGGCCGGCGTGACCACGAACTACCTGCTGGACCCCAACCGGGCCTTCGCCGAGGTGGTGGCGGAGGAAGATGCCCTGGGCAGCGCCCTGGCGCGCTACACCCACGCCGAGGAGCTGATTGCCCAGCGCCGCGCCGGGGCCACGGCCCTCTACCACGCCGACGCGCTCGGCAGCACCCGGCTGCTCACCGATGCCGCGGGCAACGTCACCGACCAGTATGTCTACGAGGCCTTCGGCGAGACCGAGGCCGAGACGGGCGCCACCGAGAACGCCTACCGGTTCACCGGCGAGCCCCTCGATGAGGCCCTGGGGCTGTACTACCTGCGGGCGCGGTATATGGATCCGGGGGTGGGGCGGTTTGCGTCGGCGGACACCTTTGCCGGGCTCATGTTCAGCCCGCAGAGCCTGCACAAGTACACGTACAACCATGGCGATCCGGTCAACCGTCTGGACCCGTCTGGCAACGTTTCGCTGGCTCAGATTGGGGTAGGACTGCAGATCGGTGGAACGCTGGCATCGATTGCGATACCGACATTCCAGGCGGCACAGGACCTGCGGGCGGGCGCGTCTCTGGGCGAAGTGACGGTTCGGCTTGCCAGCGAGGCGGCGCTAGGAGCTGCGACCAGCCTTGTGGCCGGCGGGGCGCTTCGGTACGCGCCGCAGATCCTGCGCATCAGGCCGCGGGGATGGAGTGTCCCTGCCACAGGGCGTGCGCGCGGCTCGGTCTGGAACAAAGCCATCGCACCGCGTGGCGAGGCTGTGGAATTGCGCCTGTTGAATGGACAGCGTACGCTTCCCTGGAACTATCCTGTGATTGACGATTTCGCAGGCAACATTGCCACCTCGATCAAGAGCATGGATTTGACCTCTGCGTCCGCTACCAGTCGCCTGCGCCGGGAGGTGCTCAACAGCGCACGGAAGCTCAACGACTTCAGGCCTAGGCACTGGGGTGATGCATTCTTGGCCGGTCGTCCAGTTAAAGGGCGTCAACTGCTCTGGGCGTTCGAGGCCGGTGCATCGGACAAGGTGCAAGCCAAACTGCTGAAAGAAATCGCGTCTGAGGTCAAGCGCCGCTATCCGGATGTCAAGCTTCGCTACACGTGGTTGCAATAGATCATTGGTGGGCAGTGGGCCTATGGAATACCAGTATGCTAATGTTTTTTTATTCAAAGGTACGGTTTTCGTTCAAGACTGTGAGTATGTTGGGGGGCCGGACCGGGGGGTCTGGCCGGCGCGAGCGGAGCTTGTGCGGCCTATTGAACCGGCTGCGTTGGGGGATGCTGCGCTCAAGTCCTTGGAGGCCTATCAGGATAGGGGCCGTGTTGTTCATGCTGATGAGTGGGAGATCCTGAATCAACAGCTGCTCGATTTCTTTGGCGAGAAGAGCGTCAGCGCCTTCGAACGAAAGAAAAAGGGCATAACCGTGCGCCGGGATACGGGCGCCGGTCGGGTCACACTGATCGGGCGCAAGGATAAGGAGATCGAACTCGACAACCCGAATGCTGAAGAACTCGGTCAGGCAATCATGGGGCTGCTGGGTTTTCAGTAACCTGAGGCCCCAGTGCGTTCCGTGGCCGGTACCGGCATCGCGCATCTTGCAGGCGCCGCGCCTACGCCGTGGGCAACCGGGCCAGCGTGAGCTATCCCAATGGGGTGCAGACCAGCTACAGCTATGATGCCCGCAACCGCCTCACCCGTATCGAGACCGTGCGGGGG
>CAZAQB010000328.1:0-1793 GCA_964487155.1 uncultured Ectothiorhodospiraceae bacterium | reverse complement strand
GTGAACCGAGCCGAAAGGATCTATCGGCTGCACCAGTTGTTGCGTGGGCCGCGGCCCGTGCCGTTGCAGCAGCTCATGGAGGCCGTGGGGGCGTCCCGCGCCACGGTGATTCGCGATCTCGGCTACCTGCGCGACTTCTTCGAAGCCCCCCTGATCTACGACCGCGAGGCCAACGGCCACCACTACGACCCGGCGGCGCCGGCCTTCGAGCTGCCGGGGCTGTTCTTCAACGAGAGCGAGCTGTTCGCCCTGCTGGCCGCCGAGCAGTTGCTGGAGGCCGTCCAGCCCGGCCTGCTGGCGCCCCGCCTCGGCCCCCTCAAGGGCCGCATCCGCAGCCTGCTGAAGGAAAGCGGCCACGCCGCCGAGACCGTCGCCGGGCGCATTCTGGTGCACCGCAGCGCGCCGCGCCACTCCGACCCGGACCGCTTCGCCGCGCTGGCCGCGGCGGTGCTGTCCGGCCGCGTGCTGGAGATCACCTACCACAGCCGCGGGCGGGACGAGCACACCCAGCGCCGGGTGCACTGCGCCCGGCTGATCCACTACCGCGACAACTGGTATCTGCTGGCCTGGTGCGAGCGCGCCGACGACCTGCGCCTGTTCGCCCTGGAGCGCATCCGCCGGCCCCGGGACACCGGTGAGCCGGCCCGGCTGCCCGATGACCGCCGCCTCGACCGGCACATCCACGCCAGCTTCGGCATCTTCGCCGGCAGCGCCAGGGCCTGGGCCGTGCTGCGCTTCTCCCCCGAGATGGCCCGCTGGGTGGCCGAGGAAGCCTGGCACCCGGACCAGCTCGGCCAGTGGCGCGGCGAGCTCTGGGAGCTGCAGGTGCCGTACTCCGACCCCCGCGAGATCGCCATGGAGGTCATGCGCTACTGCCCCGAGGTGGAAGTGGTGGCCCCGCCGGAGCTGCGCGCCGAGGTGCGCCGGCGGCTGGCCGAGGGCCTGCAAACCCACGCCGAGGAAGAATCCGAGGCGGGCAGGCTCACTCTGTGAGCCACCGGCTGTGTTACCACGGCAGGGAAGCCAGAGCACGATCCCAGGGAGGCCCCATGCACCGCCGTCACCTGCTCCAGATCCTCGCCGGCGCCGGCGCGCTGCTGATCGGCCGGCCGGCCCCGGCGCGCCCCGCCCCCCGGCGGCGCCTGCTCGTGCAGGACTCGCCGCTGGCCGGCTTCGCGTACCACCACGGCCCGCGCCTGTGGCCCCGGCTCGCCCCCGGCCAGCCCCTCACCCTGGTGCGCGAGCCCGACAACCGCCACGACCGCCGCGCCGTGGCGATCCACTGGCACGGC
The DNA here is from genome assembly GCA_964487155.1 of uncultured Ectothiorhodospiraceae bacterium. Taxonomy (GTDB): domain Bacteria; phylum Pseudomonadota; class Gammaproteobacteria; order Nitrococcales; family Nitrococcaceae; genus CAZAQB01. The sequence goes on along the minus strand of CAZAQB010000328.1, from coordinate 501 downwards.
GAGCGCCTGGGCTACCTGCCCGCCTTCGAGAACACGGCCGTGGCCCAGATGCTGGACCGGGGGCTGCCCCTGGAGGCGGAAATCCTCGCCCTGGAGTCATCCCGCAACCCCTGGCGACGGCTGCGGTTAAGGGTTTGGGTGGAGGCAAGCCGATGAGTGCCCGGTGCCTGCCTCCCCTCGCCCCTTGCGGGAGAGGGGCTGGGGAAGAGGGGGAGGGCCGGCCGTTATTCGCCACGTGGCGGCCACCAAGGGCCTCGCGGAACTTCGCATCAACTTTGCCCAGATCCAGAACCCGGACCAATCTGGCCGCAAACGCTCTCACGGGGCTCCCCGTCGTCTGCGTTCAGGCCGTGCGGCGGCGGACCGGCGCCTATTCCTTGTCATGGGCTTCCATGTATGCCCGCAGCAGCTGGTTGATGCGGGTCTGGTACCCGGGGCCGGAGCGCCGGAACCAGTCAATGACGTCGGCGTCCAGCCGCAGAGTCACCTGGCGCTTGCGCC
>CAZAQB010000327.1:0-1802 GCA_964487155.1 uncultured Ectothiorhodospiraceae bacterium | reverse complement strand
CCTAGGCTGCCCCAGCCGAGAACGCCGGATGCGCTTCGCTTATCCGGCCTACGCGAGCCCAGCCTGGCGCCGGGGCCAGATCGGAGGGCGTAGGGTGGGCAGAGCGAAGCGAAGCCCACCATCTTCGCTCAACACTGCGGGTACGCTGCGCCTCATCCCGGCCCACCGCGTCCCCCAGCCCCCATGACGGGCCCGCGCCCCCACGGGACCCTCTCTCGGATCGACCGCCTCAGGCCACGCTCACCAGGGTCAGCATGCCGGCCCGGGCGTGGCCCAGGATATGGCAGTGGAACAGCCAGTCACCCGGATTGTCGGCGACGAACGCCACCCTCACGGTCTCCTGCGGGCCAACCACCACGGTGTCGAGCCAGATGCCCTCCTGGTCCGGCTTGCTCGGGTGCTCGATGACCTTGAATGAGTGCCCGTGCAGATGCATGGGGTGGGGCCAGGCGGAGTGGTTGCGGAAGGTAATGTCCACCGTGCGGCCCCGCTCCACCGCGAAGATCGGCCGCAGGCCACCCAGCTCGCTGCACCACTGGGCGGCCCCGTTCATCGCCCACATCTTGCCGCGGATGTAGAGCTCGGCCTTCTCCAGCAATTCGCCCTTCACCCAGGCCCGGTCGAGATTGCCCAGGTCGCCGCCGGACAGGTTCACGACCTCTCGCTGGGGATGGCTCAAATCCGGCTCGGGGATGTCGGCGTGGGGCAGGGCCACCGGGTCATCCGGGGGCAGCCCCCGCAGCGGCTCGGGGCCGTACACCAGCCGCCCGATCTCCATGGGCGCCTGCGGAAAATAGGTGTCCAGCACCCGGTACGAGGCGCGCGGGTTGCCGACCATATCCAGCACCAGATCGGCGCGCTGGGCCGGCCCGAGTTCCAGGGCGTCGATGGGGCGTGGCTCCAGGGGATGCCCGTCCCGGGCGATCAGCAACGGCTGGTGGCCGCGAAAGCGCAGCTGGAAGATGCGGGCGTTGGCGCCGTTCAGCAGCCGCAGCCGGATGCGCTCGCCGGCCCGCACCGGGAAATCCCCCGGCAGGCGGCCGTTGACCGTCACCGTGTTGCCCAGCCGGCCGGCCCGGGCCAGATCCCGCGGATTGTCGAAATCCCCCACGATCTGGCCGTCGCCGCCGAGGCGCCAGTCGTCCAGCACCCAGTATTCGTCGCGGTCCACCGGCAGCGGTTCGTCTTCTTCGACGATCAGCAGCCCGTAGACGCCCCGGCCCACCTGCACCGCGGTATCGAAGTGGGAGTGGTACCAGAAGGTGCCCGCATCCGGCGGCGTGAACACGTAGTCGAAGGCGTCGCCGGGTTCTATGGGGGGCTGGGTAATGACGGGCACCCCGTCCATGGCGTTGGCGATGCGCAGGCCGTGCCAGTGGACCGTGGTGGGCGCCGGGAGCTGATTGCGCACCCGGATGTGGCTCGGGCGCCCCTTGGGCAGGCGCAGCACCGGCCCCGGTGTGCGCCCTCCGAATGCCCAGACTTCGGTTTCCGGATGCGGCGCATCGGCAAACCGCACGCGATGCACCCCGGCCACCAGTTCGTGAGCCTCGGGCGCGCCCCGGGCCCACGCCCCGTGCAGCGGCACGTTGCCCGCCACCGCGAGCGCGGCCCCCCCCTTCAGCAGGTCGCGCCTGCTGATACCGTTGTTGGAGTTCGCCATAGCGCTGAATTCTCGCCCCGCCGGGGAGCGCCTGCAAGCACCGCCGGCCACGCTTCAAACCGCCTTGCCCCACCCGCCCGAACAAATACCTGACTCATTGTTCATATTGTGACTCAGCGCACAAGAAAAACGGGTCTAA
>CAZAQB010000326.1:0-1808 GCA_964487155.1 uncultured Ectothiorhodospiraceae bacterium | reverse complement strand
GGAGACCCAGCCGCCCAAGCCCTACACGGATGCCACGCTGCTGGCGGCGATGAAGAACGCCGGACGCGAGATCGCGGACGACGCCCTGGCCGCGGCGATGAAGCAGACGGGTCTGGGCACCCCTGCGACCCGCGCCGAGATCATCGAGAAGCTGATCCGCACCGGCTATGTCCAGCGCGAGCGCAAGCAACTGCGCGCCACCGACAAGGGGCAGGCCCTGATCGGCCTGGTGGCTAGGCCACTGCGCAGCCCCGAGCTGACCGCCGAGTGGGAGCAGCAGCTCAAGGAGGTCGAGGAGGGCAAACGGGCGGTCGAGGCCTTCTATGGCGCCATCGTCGGCTTCGTCCGAGACCTCATACCCCAGGTCGCCCTGGGCCCGGCGCTCGCCCCCGAGCAGGTCGCCGCGGCCAGAGCGCACCGGGGCGGGCACCAGAGACAGGGCCGGAAACCCGGCACCGTGAAGCCCGCGGGGCTGGGACGCTGCCCGCTATGCCAGGACGGAGAGATCGTCGAGACCACTCAGGCCTACGGCTGCAGCCGCTACCGGGACGGCTGCGGCTTCACCATCTGGAAGCGGGTGGCGGGCCACAGGCTGACGAAGAAGCAGGTCGAGCAACTGCTCCGGGAGGGGCACACCGAGCGGATCGAGGGCTTCACGTCCAAGGCGGGCAAGCCCTTCGCGGCGGCGCTGAAGTTGGGAGACGGGTTCAAGGTCGTATTCGACTTCACGGACGGGCCGCAACAACAAACCACGGTAGCCGCGTCGGCAGAGGCTAGGAGAGAGGAACAGCCCGCTCCGACGGACACGCGCCCCGCACCGCAACCGCTCACCTGCCCCAAGTGTGGTCGGGGGCGCATCATCGAGGGCAAGCGCGGCTTCGGCTGTGACCGTTTCCGCGAGGGCTGTGACTTTGTGGTCTGGAAGGAGATTGGCGGAAAGCGGCTGACGAAGAAGCAGATCTACGCCCTGATTGGCAAGGGCAAGACGGGATTGCTCAAGGGATTCAGGGACGAGACCGGGAGGAGGTTCGACGCGCGTCTGCGCCTCGACCCGCAGTGCCGGGTGGCGTTCGAGCTTCCTCATCAGAAATAGGGCGAGAGCGGACGCGTGCCCTGAGAGAGGCGTCCGAGCTGCACGACGGCGAATGGATGCCGGAGTCGGGCGTCGAAAAGCTGAGGGAGGCTCGAAGTTATAGAATCCAATCCTTGCTCAACCCGTTCTTGCCGGAGTGACGTATGTTGTTCAAGCAATTGCTAGAAGCCGACTCTTGCGCCTACACCTATCTGATCGGCTGCGAGGAGACGCGTCGGGCGATCCTCATCGATCCCGTGCTGGATACCGCGGAACGCGACCTGCAAGTGCTCAAAGACATGGGACTGACCCTGATGGCGACGCTGGAGACCCACGTCCATGCCGATCACCTCACCAGCGCGCGCCGGCTCAAACAGCGCACGGAATGCCAGATTGCCTATCCCAAGATGCTCAATCTGCCCTGCGCCGACATCGGCGTGCAGGAGGGCGAGCCGTTCCGCGTGGGATCGGTGGCGCTCCACCCGCTGTTCACACCCGGACACACGGAGCATCACCACGCCTACCTGATCGATACGCCGGTCCAGAAGCTCCTGTTCACCGGCGATGCCCTGCTGATCGAGGCCTGCGGCCGCACCGATTTCCAATCGGGCAGCGCCGCCGACTTGTACAACAGCATCCACAACAAGCTGTTCTCGTTGCCCGGCGAGACCCTGGTCTACCCAGGGCACGACTACGAGCAGCGCTTCGTCTCCAGCATCGCCCAAGAGAAGGCCCG
>CAZAQB010000325.1:0-1827 GCA_964487155.1 uncultured Ectothiorhodospiraceae bacterium | reverse complement strand
ATCCTACGCGATATCAGCACAAATTCATGAAATCTTCGGGCTAATCATGTCTCTGTGTCAGCCGGATCAAGAATTGCATCGAGGGCGCCGCTCCCACAGGAGTCGAGCCTCGGCGCTTCCCCGAAGCCCCCTGTGGGCCCGCCCTCGGGGCGATCGGGCGCCGGGCAATGTTGCCGAGCCTCGATCAGCCGACCAGCTGACACAGTGACATCATCAGTTTTCCGTGGCGGCGCCATCCGGTTCCCGGCCCTGGAAGCGAAATCGAGCCGTCGGTGGCACCGACAGTCAGCCTGACCCAGTTTCCAGACTCAGTTCCCGCCGCAGCACCAGGGCGTCCTCGCGGCCGATCTCGGACGGATAGTAGTCGCGTCGCCGGCCTACGGAGCGGAAGCCTTCGCGGCGGTAGAGGGCTACGGCCGGCTGGTTGCTGGGGCGCACCTCCAGGAACATGGAGGCGGCCCCCAGGCGCTCCGCCCGGCGCAGGGCCCGGCGCAGCAGGCGCTGGCCGACGCCCCGGCGATGGTGCTCCGGGTGCACACAGAGGTTGAGGATGTGGGCCTCGCCGGCGCCGAAGGACATGATTACGTAGCCGGCGAGTTCCTGGTCCAGCAGGTGCACCTGGCAGAAGTAGGCCATGCGCAGGCAGTCCCGGAAGATGGCCGCGTTCCACGGATAGCCGTAAGCGGCCTCTTCGATGCGCAGCACGGCAGGGATGTCCGCCTCGGCCATGGCCCGGATCACGGGCAGGAAGCGGTCCGCCGCGGCACTCATTGTGCGGCCTCCGCAACGCTGGCCGCCTGGCGCAGCCGCGAGCGGATCTGCTTGAGGTCGTGCCAGGCCTTGCGCTTGTCGGCCGGATTGCGCAGCAGGTAGGCCGGGTGGTAGGTGGTCAGCAGCGGGGTCTCCAGGGGGCCGTAAGCATGCCACTCGCCCCGCAGCCGGCCCAGCGGCAGGTTGCTGCGCAGCAGGTTCTGGGCCGAGATGCGCCCCAGGGCCACGATCAGCGCGGGTTGCAGCAACTCGATCTGGCGCCGCAGGTAGGGCTCGCAGGCCGCCACCTCGTCGGGCTGGGGATCGCGATTCCCAGGGGGCCGCGACTTCAGGATATTGGTGATGTAGACCTGGGCACGCTCAAGGCCGATGGCCCGCAGCATTTCGTCCAGCAGCTGGCCGGCCTTGCCCACGAAAGGCTCGCCCCGGCGGTCTTCCTCGGCACCGGGGGCCTCGCCGATCAGCATCAGCCCGGCGCTGCGGCTGCCCACGCCGGGCACTCCCTGGGTACGGGTCTCGTGCAACGGGCAGCGGCAGCATTGCCGAATCCTCTGCTCCAGTGCGTCCCAATCGAGGCCGGCGACGTCTGAATCGTCGCCGGACAGCGCGGATGCTGAAGCGACGCCGGGCGGCGTCTGCCCTCGCCCGCCGGTGGCAGGCCCGGGAACGGCCTCGGCAGCCCGCACGGCCACGGGCACGGCGGCCTCCTGAGTCACCCCGTTGCGCTGCCGGCCGACGTAGAGTTCGATGCCCATCCGCGCCAGGTAGGCCCGCTGGCGGGCCGTCTCGGCGGGTGGGTTGCGGGGTGGGGAGTCCACCATGGCCTGCTCGCATCTGGCGGGCGCCGCAGGGCACCGGCCGGGGGGCGGCACCCCGGGAGCCCGGGGCGGGTACGGGTCTGTGCTCCATGCTACCGCCGCAGGGCGTGGGACGCACCCCGTGCCGGTCCCGGCGCGACCGGCACGGACTGTTAGACCGCCGACCTGGCAGCCTGTCGGACTTAGCCCGAAGATTTCACAAATTTGCACCGATCTCGCTTGTCTCTTGGCCCCACAA
>CAZAQB010000324.1:0-1830 GCA_964487155.1 uncultured Ectothiorhodospiraceae bacterium | reverse complement strand
CGAAGGTCGACTGCTTCGAGGATCTGCGTGTCTGGCAGCGGGCGAGGGGGCTTGCAGCTGATGTTTACCGGGCCACTGACGGGCCAGCATTCCGGCGGGATTGGGGTCTGCGTGATCAGTTGCGGCGCTCGGCGGTTTCGGTGATGGCTAATATCGCGGAAGGCTTTGAGCGCGGTAGCCGGCCCGCATTCCATCAGTTCGTTGTGGTGGCCAAGGCATCCTGCGGGGAGTTGCGTTCCCATCTGTACCTGGCTCGCGACGCGGGGATGATCACCGACCGCCAGTTCCAGTCTCTGCGGGCCGAGGCGGCCCAAGTCTCCAACATGCTTGGGGCCTTGCGCCGCGCCCTGGCCGCGCCCGCCACTCAGTCCTCAGTCCGCAGTCCTCAGTCCTGATGAACGCAGCCGTGGACCTCCAGATCGCCAGCGCCGCCGCCGGCATCCCGGCCGCCGCCGACTTCCGCCGCTGGGTGTCCGCGGCGCTGGGCGATGCGGCGGAGCCGGTGGAGCTGACCGTGCGGGTGGTGGACGAGGCCGAGGCGCGCGAGCTGAACCGGCGTTACCGGGGCCGCGACTACGCCACCAACGTGCTGTCCTTCCCGGCGGAGCTGCCGCCGGGGGTGGATCTGCCGCTGCTGGGGGATCTGGTGCTGTGTGCGCCGGTGGTGGCGCGGGAGGCCGCCGGGCAGGGCAAGCCTGAGGCCCATCACTGGGCGCACCTGACGGTGCACGGGGTGCTGCACCTGCTGGGCGAGGATCACCAGACCGACGCCGAGGCCGAGCGCATGGAGGCGGCCGAGCGGCGCATCCTGGCGCGGTTCGGCGTGCCCGACCCGTATGCCGAAGAGTCGGCCCCTGTCCCGGGACCGTAAGCGGCTTCGGGCTACACTGCATTCGTGAATCGTTTTTTTTCCGTGGCAACCCTTGAGAGTCGATGAGCGAGGATCAACCCGGCCGAAGTAGCAACGGCAACGGCCATCCGAAGTCCTGGCTGGAACGCCTGGGCAATGTACTGAGTGGGGGAGAGCCCAGGGACCGCGAGGCCCTGGTGGAGATGCTGCGCCAGTCCCAGCGGCGCGGCCTGCTGGACCCGGACGCCCTGTCCATGATCGAGGGGGCGCTGCACGTCTCCGAGCTGCAGGCCCGGGATATCATGATTCCCCGTTCCCAGGTGGCGGTGCTCCAGCGCACTTCCGACGTCTGGGAGCTGGTGCCCACCATCGTCGAGAGCGGCTACTCCCGCTTCCCGGTCACCGGCGAGACCCGCGATGACGTGATCGGCATCCTCATCGCCAAGGACCTGCTGCCCTATCTCAGCCGGGACGCCCAGAGGGAGTTCAAGATCCGCGAGCTGCTGCGCCCGGCGCTGTTCATCCCCGAGAGCAAGCGCCTGGACGCCCTGCTGCGGCTGTTCCAGGAATCCCGCAACCACCTGGCGGTGGTGGTGGACGAGTACGGCGGGCTGGCGGGAATCGTCACCATCGAGGACGTCATCGAGCAGATCGTCGGCGAGATCGACGATGAGCACGACTTCGACGAGGACACCTACATCCTCGACCGCAGCGAGGACGGCCGGGTGGTGGTCAAGGCCCTGACCCCCATCGACGATTTCAACGAGTACTTCCACACCGACTTCAGCGACGACGAGTTCGACACCATCGGCGGGCTGCTCGCCAACCGCTTCGGCCACGTGCCCCGGCGCGGCGAGACCATCCGCCTCGGCGACTACAGCTTCGAGGTGGTGCGGGCGGACAGCCGCCGGCTGCACCTGCTGTCGGTGTGCCGCCTGCCTGCCGCCGAAGACGACGGCTCTTCGGCCCAGGCCCACTGA
>CAZAQB010000323.1:0-1845 GCA_964487155.1 uncultured Ectothiorhodospiraceae bacterium | reverse complement strand
CGGAATCCGCCATCGCCCTGGTGGGCCGGATGAAGCTCCACGTGCCCATGGCCGGGCTCATCAACAAGGCCGCCGAGCTGGAGCGCCTCGACAAGGAACGCCGCCGGCTGCGCGGCGACCTGGAACGCGGTGAGCGCAAGCTCGCCAACGAGAGCTTCCTGGCCCGGGCGCCGGCGGCAGTGGTGGACAAGGAGCGAGCCAGGGTGGACCAGGCCCGCTCCGCCCTGGCGGAGCTGGACCGCCAGCACCAGCGCATCAGCGCCCTGTGATGGGGCCCGGAGCGACATCGCGGCACCCCGGGGCGCGGTCGCTGGCGGCGGCGGCCGTGCTGCTGCTGTCGGGTGGACTCGCCACGGCCCAGGACAATGCCTCCACCGGCATCGAGCTTGCCAACCGCATGGCGGCCCTGATCGGGGCCACCGACGCCTGCGGCGACGACGAGAGCACCGCGGCCCTGATCCAGCGCTACGGGCAACTGCTGGACGGCCTGGGCCGTCAGGGCCTGATGGACGAGGGCTCGGTCCGGGAGCTGGAGCGCACCGGCCGGCAGACCGCGCGCAAGGTCCGGGAGGACTACGAAACCAGCCCCGGCAACTGCGCCCAGGCCTCGGCGGCCGCCGAGGCGCTGCTGGGGACAGACCGGGGCACCGCCCCCGGGTTGCGGCGCACGCCGGAGATCTGAAGCGGTCTGCGGGCGAGCGCCCAAACGCCGGCCCCGGTGGCCGGGCCACAGCCCTGACGAGCAGAATGTTCAGCCGCGAGATGCACGCGAAATGGACACGATATTGAGAGAGGCCAGAGAGATTCAGCCGCAGATGGACACAGATGAACACAGATAGACGAATGGATGACAGGGGATCGCATCCGGGCCGCCGGCCGCTGTTTCGCGATGCTGCGGTGTAGCCCACTGTCGGTCGTAAGGCGCCCTCGCAACGCGTTGCCAGATTGCCCCACCCCCAAACAAACCGCGTTCATCCGTGTTCATCTGTGGCTAATTTCTTGTCTCCGGCCAATTCGTGTCCATTTCGCGTCCATCTCGCGGCTAATCACGGCGCCTCGAAGACTCCGCGGGTCGGCCGGGCCCGGCTCAGCGCACCGTGATGCAGGTGCAGGGGGCCAGGTGGTTGACCTTGTGGGAGACGCTGCCCAGCACCAGCCCCTTCAGGTCGCCGAGCCCGCGGCTGCCCATGACCACCATGTCCGCCTCCAGCCTGCGCGCCGCCTCCACGATGCGGCCCGCCGGGTCACCGGCCACCACCTCGGTTTCCAGCTCAGTGATGACGTGCTGCTGCGCCAGCTCCCGGCAGGCATCCAGCACGTCCTTGCCGGCCCGCTCCAGGTCTTCCCGCGAGGCATGGATGGTGACGTGAGCACCGCCGAGCACCATCACCCGGTCGTGGGGCAGGGACTCCGCCACATGGATCAGGTGCAGCGAGTGCCCCATGCCCCGGGCCAGCTCGCAGGCGAACTCAAGCGCCTTGCGGGACTGTTCGGAACCGTCCACGGGAACCAGCATACGTTTGGTCATGGCCGTTCCCCTTGTTGAGCGCAGGATTCTGCCGCTTCGCATGGGCGCCGCCCTGCCGGCCACGCCCGGGCCTTCGTTCCCATGGTACGCCACACACACGGGTACCGGTATGCCTCGGGCAACGCTGGGACCGATGATCGTGGGAGCGGCTTCAGCCGCGATTCTCAAGGATTCCGGACGCCGGGCATCGCGGCTGAAGCCGCTCCTGCACTGGCTCTCGGAGCCGGCTTTTCCGGCAACCGTCCCGAATCCATGGCAGGCCGCGGTGGCCTGTGCGCCCCGGTCTGGGCGCGGCGGGGGCTGCGGGATGTCTGCGT
>CAZAQB010000322.1:0-1850 GCA_964487155.1 uncultured Ectothiorhodospiraceae bacterium | reverse complement strand
TGGTGGGCCCGGCAGGACTCGAACCTGCAACCAAGGGATTATGAGTCCCCTGCTCTGACCATTGAGCTACAGGCCCAGGATGTGGCGGCCCGGAAGTATAGCGTCCGGGGCCGGGGCACGGCACGCGCTGTGAGGTTGCAGCTGACCAGTCTGTAGGCGAATGCCCATCGCTTGGTGGATTGTGATCAGGTCCGCATGACCTGGGAGAACAGGTTCCGTGCCTGCTATGCTGCGGCGCAGTAAACGTAACGCCACGGGCCAGGCAGCCGAGGGGGGGAAGGCATGGGCACAGGCACGGATCTGACGGGACCGCTTTCCGAGCATCCGTTCCTGGCCGGAATCTCCGTGGAGCGCGTGCAGCGGCTCAATGCCGTGGCCGCGGCCGAGGTGCTGCCGGCTGGCGCCGTGATCTTCCGCGAGGGGGAGCAGGCCAGCCGGCTCTACGTCTTCGAGATCCTGCCGGCTCCCGCCGCAGTGGTGCGCCGGGCGCGCCGGCAGGCCTTGGAGTTGGCCCCGGGGTACGTCCTGTCCGGGCCCGCGGTCATTCCCCTGACCCCGCGGGCCCGGCGGGACGTGGGCGCCAGCGGGGGGCGCCCCTGCATGGCCCGCGCGCCGGCCGCCGCCGCCGTTTCGTGAAGTCGACCGCGCCCAGGAGCTGAGGCAATGCCGGCGCCCCTGGTAATCGGCATCGGCAATCCCCTGCGCGGCGACGACGCCTTCGGGCCCCGGGTGGCCGAGGGGCTGGCGGCCCGGGGCATCCCTGCCGCGACCCACCAGGGGGACGGCCTGGGCCTGATCCATCTGTGGCAGGGCCGCAGCCCGGTTCACTTGGTGGATGCGGCGCGCATCAACGAGCAGCCGGGACGGCTGTGGCGGCTCGAGCTGGGCGCGCGGGCGCTGCCGGCCGAGCTCTCCGGCGCCACCAGCCACCGGGTGGGGGTGGCGGAAGCCGTGGAACTGGGGCGCGCCCTCAAGCAACTCCCCGAGCGACTCGTGGTGCACGCCGTCGCTGCCCAGGCCTTCGGCTTTGGGGAGGCCATGACGCCTGCGGTGGAGTGCATGATCGAGGTGCTGGTGCAGGCCCTGGCGGCGGAACTGGGCGAGAGGTAGCAGCCCAGACCGATCCCCGGGACGAGGATTCTGGGGCTACGGCTAATGCGGAGCTTGCGGGATGGCACAGCTGCGCATGCCGCAGGGCAGGAATCCGAGGGGCGGTGCCTGTGGTGGGCACCGCCCCCGACGCGTTGCGCCTACTGCTCGTCCAGGAAGCTGCGCAGGGACTCGGAACGGGTGGGGTGGCGCAGCTTGCGCAGGGCCTTGGCCTCGATCTGGCGGATGCGCTCCCGGGTGACATCGAACTGCTTGCCGACCTCCTCCAGGGTGTGGTCGGTGTTCATGTCGATGCCGAAGCGCATGCGCAGCACCTTGGCCTCCCGCGGGGTGAGGCTGGAGAGAACCTCCCGCACCGACTCGCGCAGCCCTTCCCGGGTGGCGGAGTCGATCGGCGCCATCACCGCGGTGTCCTCGATGAAGTCCCCCAGGTGGGAGTCTTCGTCATCGCCGATGGGCGTCTCCATGGAGATCGGCTCCTTGGCGATCTTGAGCACCTTGCGCACCTTGTCCTCGGGCATCTCCATGCGGATCGCCAGCTCCTCGGGGGCCGGCTCCCGGCCCATCTCCTGGAGCATCTGGCGCGAGACCCGGTTCAGCTTGTTGATGGTCTCGATCATGTGCACCGGGATGCGGATGGTGCGCGCCTGGTCCGCGATGGAGCGGGTGATGGCCTGCCGGATCCACCAGGTGGCGTAGGTGGAGAACTTGTAGCCGCGGCGGTACTCGAACTTGTCCAC
>CAZAQB010000321.1:0-1868 GCA_964487155.1 uncultured Ectothiorhodospiraceae bacterium | reverse complement strand
GGCGGGAACGACGCCGGCACCGGCGGCGGAACCAGCATCACCCAGGATCCCCAGAGCCTGGGGTTCACCCCCGCCCCGAAGTCGACGGCTGATGCAGTGGTCGTGCCTCCCGGCTACCGGGCCGAGGTTCTCATCGCCAAGGGCGATCCCATCGCCCCGGGCATCGCGCCCTTCAAGAACGACGGCACCGATGGGGACTACGACCAGCGCTCCGGCGACGAGCACGACGCCATGCATCTGTTCATGATGAACGCCAGTGGCGAGTTCGACCCCGAGGCCACCGACCGGGGCATTCTCTTAACCAACCACGAGAATCTGGAAGACGCCACCATCCACGAGAACGGGCTGGGTACTCCCGCCAATGGCGCTCGCCGGCCCAAGGTGGAAGTGGACCGGGAGATGAACCTGCATGGGGTCTCCTGCGTGGAGATCCGCAAGGTGGCCGGCAGCACCGGGCGCTGGGAGTACCTGCAGGATTCCACCTTCAACCGCCGGGTGACCGCGTTCACCGAGATGGAGATCACCGGCCCGGCCCGGGGTGCGGATTTCATGAGAACCCGCACCGACCCCGACGGCACCACCCGCCTCGGCACCCTGAACAACTGCGCCCACGGCTTCACGCCCTGGGGCACCTACCTGGCCTGTGAAGAGAACTGGTTCTCGTACTTCAACCGGGGCGGCGACGAGGCGCAGCGGGAACCTGCGGACAACGCCCGCCTGGCCCGCTACGGTATGGGCCCCAACAGCCAGGGCTTCTCCTACCGGGAGTGGGACACCGTGGCCGGCGACACCTACGAGCGGTTCAACATCACTGCCACCGGCGCCTCGGCCACCGACGACTACCGCAACGAGCCCAACCGTTTCGGCTATGCGGTGGAGATCGACCCGTTCCGCCCCGGCCAGAAGCCCAAGGTGCGCACCGCCTTCGGGCGCATGGCCCACGAGGGGGCCTGGCCCGCGGCCTTCGTGGCCGGCCAGCCGCTGGTCTACTACATGGGTGATGATGCCCGCAGCGAGTACATCTACAAGTACGTCTCCAATGCCAACTGGGATCCCGCCGACGCCAATCTGGGCCTGGCCGCGGGCGACAAGTACCTGGACGACGGCACGCTCTACGTGGCGGTGTTCAATGAGGACGGCAGCGGCGAGTGGCGGGAGCTCTCCGGCGCTGCCCTGGCCGGCTTCACCGACGCCGAGGTCGCCGCCTTCACCCGGGAAGCGGCCGACAGCGTCAACGCCACCAAGATGGACCGGCCGGAGTGGGCCGCCGTGAACCCCTTCAACGGCGACGTCTACCTGTGCATGACCAACAACCGGGCGCGCAACTCGCGGTTCGACGGCACCAATGCCGCCAACCCCCGGTTCTTCGTGGACGACGTCGCGCCGGTGGACGACGGCAACGCCGGCAACGCCTTCGGCCATATCATCCGCTGGCGGGAGGCCAACGACGATCCGGCCGCTACCAGCTTCGCCTGGGACATCTTCCTGTTCGCCGCCGAAGGAGACTCGGCTGACCCGGACAACATCAACATCTCCGGGCTGGGCGAGGACAACGACTTCGCCTCCCCCGACGGGTTGTTCTTCGACGCTCGCGGTGTGATGTGGATCCAGACCGACGGCGGCGACCTGCGCAGTGAGACCAACAACATGATGCTGGCGGCGCTGCCCAACCTGGCCTCCCGGGCCGGCGAGGGTCAGGCCCTCACCGTCACGGCCACTGTGGACGACACCGATTCCGGATCGGGGATCACCGCCGGCGTCTCCGAGCAGGACACTCGGGTGGCCACCCGGGATGCGGCCTCCGTGGATCTGCGGCGGTTCCTGGTGGGTGCGCGGGGCTGCGAGATCACCGGCATCATCGTCACCCC
>CAZAQB010000320.1:0-1871 GCA_964487155.1 uncultured Ectothiorhodospiraceae bacterium | reverse complement strand
ACGAAGCTGTAGCGGGCCACGTGGTAGCTGGGGTCGAAGCCGTAGAAGTTGAGCCGCATGCGTTCCAGCTCCGCCTCCCGGTAGGCCGCCAGGGGCCGCTCGGCCTCGTCGGCGGCCCGGGCGGCGGCCTTGCCGGCCAGCGCCTGGGACCAGCCTGGATCGGCCGCCAGGCCCTCGGCCTGTTGCCGGACGTCCGCCATGAACGCCGCCGCGTCCGCCGGGCCCACCGCGTCCAGCAGGCCCAGCTCGCGGGCCTCGCCGGCCAGCAGCGGCAGGCGGCGGCCCATGACCCGGGGGATGCCCGCCTCGCCGACCCGGCGCGGCAGGGTGTAGGTCCAGTACTCCGAGCCGTACAGGTTGCCCATGTTCCTGTAGTGGGGGTTCAGCACCACGCCTTCCCGCGCCATGACCCGGTCGGCGGCCAGGGCCAGGAAAACCCCGCCGGCGCCGGCGTTGCCCCGCACGGCCGCCAGGGTGAGGCGGTCGCCGAGGGTGAGGAGCTCCCGCACCAGGTCGTCCATGGCCTGGATGTTGGCCCAGGACTCGTCGGCGGGGCTTCCAGCGGCTTCGATCAGGTTCAGGTGGATGCCGTTGGACCAGAAATCCGCGCCGCCCAGCAGCACCAGCACCCGGCTGGGGCGGACCCGGGCGGCGCGCACCGCCGCGGCCAGCCGCCGGCACTGCCCGGTGCCCATGGCGCCGTTGTAGAAATCGAACTCCAGGTAGCCGACGGGGCCATCTTCCCAGTAGCGGATGTCCTGCCAGGTCGGGGCGGCCCTGGCCTCGGCAGGCACCGGCAGCTCGGGCAGGGACTCGGCGGCGGCGCCCAGCACCCGGACGGCGGGCAGCTTGAAGGGATGGGCGCCCGGTTCCAGGGACTTGAGCTGGCCGATCCACACCGCGCCGTCCACCGTCGCCCGGCACACGGCACCGTGGCGGCGCGCAAGCAGCTCGCCGGGCGCGCCCGTGAGCCGGCTCTCGGGATGGGCATCGAACAGCCGGCAGTCGACTCCGGCGACGCAGTCCGGCACCCCGGGGAAGCCGTCCGCCGCGCGGATGCGGCGCAGCACCGTGGCGGTGTCGTCGCGCTGCCAGTCGATGCGCCGGTCAGCGGCGTTCATGGCCGGGCGCAGCCGGCCCCGCACGCCGGGGCGGTTGTAGTCCAGGGCCCGGGGGCCCTCGCCGGCTTCGATGCGCCCCACCGCCCGCAGCACCGCCCGGGTGGCCGCCTCGGTGAGCTCATGGCGGTAGATGCTGGCCTTGCGGGCCTCACGCATGGGGAAGGTCTCGGTGGCCCAGATGGGCCCAGCGTCCATCACCGCGTCGGCCTGCAGCACGGTGACGCCCCACTCGGTCTCGCCCTCCTGCACCGCCCAGTCCAGGGCCGAGGGGCCGCGGTCGCCCTCGATGCCGGGATGCACCACCAGGCAGACGCGGCGCGACCAGACGCTCTGCGGGATGGCCCGCTTCAGAAACGGTGCCAGCACAAGGTCCGGTGCGAACAGGGCCACCGCCTCCTCGGTGACGGCGTCGTTGATGTCCAGCTCCACCGACAGCTCGTGGCCCCGGGCCGCCAGCTCCGCATACAGGCGCTGGCTGAGGCTGTTGAAGGCGTGGGTGAGGAGGAGGATTCTCATGGGGGTGTGGCACCTTTCGGGTCGTTGGGCTCCGGATGGGTTCCGGGGAAGGACTGAGGACTGGGGACTGAGAACTGAGTGGGGAGGCGCCCCGGCGCCCTTATACTCAGACCTCAGTCCCCAGTCCTCGGCCCTCCGGAAGCACCGGATACGCTTCGCTTATCCGGCCTACGCGGCCGAGCCGGCCCGCGCGGCGCAGATCTGCCCGGGCCCTCTTCCACTCAGTCCCCAGTC
>CAZAQB010000319.1:0-1904 GCA_964487155.1 uncultured Ectothiorhodospiraceae bacterium | reverse complement strand
ACGCGGGCGCAGGCCATACGCCGGCGGCTGAACGAAGGGCGCAGGCCGGATAAGCGAAGCGCATCGGGCGATGGGGCGGCTGCTGGCAACCTGTAGGACTTAGGCTGCTAGGCCTTCTCCCGCAGCAGCCCACCCTCGGGCCGGCTGATGTCGCCGGACATGGGAGGCGGGGGCTGGCTGCGCGCCTCCAGGCGACCGACGCTCAGCCCCGCCGCCTCCAGCCGCTCGCGCAGCAGCGGCAGGCCGGCATCCACTGCGCGCAACAGTTCCGGGCGCTCGCTCCACCAGCTGGCGCTGAGGCCCCCCGCCTGGTAGCGCAGCCGTGCCTCCAGCCGGCCGCGGGCGCCGAAATCGAACGCCAGCGCGACCTCCAGCGCTCGGGTGCCCTGGGCGGCATCGTCCGCCTCCTCCGGTGCCTCGCGGCGCACCCGCAGGTAGAGTTCGTCCACCTCGGCGCCGTCCTGGACCGGGATCTGGAAGGCCAGGTCCAGGTCGGCCCCGCCCTGGGCCGGCTGCAGCTGCAACAGGCGCAGCCGCGCCGCGGCCGCCTCCAGCGGGCCCGCCAGCTCGCCGCCGGCGCGTGCCGTCTCCGGCCCCGGCGCGTTGGCCGGCTGGCGCGCCGCCTGTTCGGTACCGGCCTCCGGCTGGAGGCGCTGGGCCAGCCGCAGCAGCAAGGCGGCGAAGTCACGGCGGCCGGCGCTGGCCGCGGCCTCCGGCGCGCGCGCCAGCACCCATTCCAGCAGGCTGCCGGAGTCGCGCAGGGCCTGGCGCAGGCTCTCCGGATGGGACAGCTCGGCGGGTCTGGGCACCGCAGCCAGCAATTCGGCCAGGGCCTCCCGGGCGGCTGGCGGCAGGCTTGATGCGTGGCCGGGCGCCTGGGCCAGGGCGCCGCGCACCGCGCCCGCCACGCTGCCCTGGGCGGGGAGCAGCCGGCGCAGGGTGGCGGCGGTTGGCGGTTCCAGCGGCGCATCGCGCCGCAGCAGCGTGGCGCTCAGCCCCTCCGCTCCGCGATTCAGGCGCACTGTGAGCCGCTCACCGTCGGCCAGGCCCAGGCTGTTGGATGCCGGCAGGCGGTGGCGGCCGATGACCAGCAACAGGCTGCCATCCTGCTGCAGGCGGGCCAGTGCCGGGTAGGTGCCCTCGGCGAGCCGGGGCACGCCGGCCCTGGCGGAGGCCGGGTCCGGACGCAGTGCCAGTGTGCCCAGGGTGCGCGTGGGGTCGATCATGAGGCCAGTGTACCGCCAGGCACTCGCCCCGGGCGGCGCCGGGAATCTGGCGCCGGCCGGCACGCCTGGGCGGGTGCCGGAACCTCGACACGGAACGTGAACCCTGCAGCCCCGGCAGGGTCAATTTTATGGCAGAATTCGAGGTAATGCGCCCTTTCGACCTGCATTGCTCGGCGGCCTCTGGTGTTTCTTTCTCAAAAACAAATGACTGCGAAGAATGGCACAGATTTCGCTAGAAGCTGGGTGACGAAGGTTAAGTCACGGGGAATCGACCATGGCCGGGCAGATGACGGCAGGCTCCAACGAGAAGCTGGCAGCGGTGCCCCTGGCGCCCTCGCCGGCACCCGCACGGGACCAGTGGCCCGGCGCACGGCTGATGTTGCGGCTGCAGACCAGCCTGCAGCCCCAGCGCCTGGCGGAGATCTTCTTCGAGGACATCTCGCGGCTGCTGGATGTGGACGCCCTGGAGTATCTGGGGCCGCAGGGCGGCCGGGTGCTGAAGACCGGCCGCATGCCGCGGCACCGTGCGAGCTATGACCTGAAGGTGGAGGACCGGCCCCTGGGGCGCTTGGTGCTTGCCCGCGCCCGCCCGTTCCGCCCCGACGATCTCGCCGCGCTGGAGGAGGCGCTCACCCTGCTCCAGTACCCGCTGCGCAACGCCTGGCTGCACCAGCAGGC
>CAZAQB010000318.1:0-1937 GCA_964487155.1 uncultured Ectothiorhodospiraceae bacterium | reverse complement strand
CGGAAGGTGAGGTTCAGCCGCGCCCCCACCGGGCGGCGGGTGCGGGGCAGGGCATGGCGCCAGTGGCGCTGGGTGGGGCCGGCCATGACCAGCAGCGAGCCGTGGCCCAGGGCCACGGCCAGGCCGGGGTGATCCCCCTTGCGGCGGGGCCGCAGCAGGAAGCGGCGCTCCGCCCCCAGGCTCACCGAGGCGATCACCGGCTCCGGGCCCAGCTCCGGCTCGTTGTCGGCGTGCCAGCCCATGGAGTCGTCGCCGCTGCGGTAGAGGTTGGCCAGCACGCTGTTGAAGGACTCGCCGGTGACCTGCTCCAGGCGCCGGCGCAGCGCCAGCAGGGCCTCGGTCCAGGGCAGCGGCTCCAGGCTCAGGCCGGAGTAGCGGTAGCGGGCGGCGGGATCTCCGTACCAGGCGGACAACCGGGGGGAGGCGATGCGCCGGCCGGCGATGACCACATGGTGCTGCTCCCAGGCCAGTTCATGGCGCAGCGCCGCCAGCAGGGCATCGGCCGCGGCGGGCTGCAGCAAGGCCGGCCAGTAGCGCAGCTGCGCCGCCGGGGCGAGGAAGCAGCGGGGGCCGAGCCCGGCGACGGGGGCTTCCAGGTAGGCCACCACCCGGCTCCGGGTATCGGCGGCCCGGCTCAGGCCTCGAAGGGGTGGCGCAGCACGATGGTCTCGCTGCGCTCCGGCCCGGTAGAGATGATGTCCACCGGCACGCCGGTCAGCTCCTCGATGCGGGCGAGGTAGTCCCGGGCCGCGGCGGGGAGGTCCTGCAGGCGCCGCACGCCCACCGTGGAGCACTTCCAGCCGGGCATCTCGACGTATTCCGGGACACATTCGGCCACCGCCTCGGCGCCGGAAGGCAGGGAGTCCCAGGCGGCACCATCGGTGCGGTATCCGGTGGCGATGCGCAGGGTGTCCAGCTCGTCCAGCACGTCCAGCTTGGTGATGCACAGCCCCGAGATGCTGTTGATCTGCACCGCCCGGCGCAGGCCCACGGCGTCAAACCAGCCGCAGCGCCGGGGCCGGCCGGTGGTGGAGCCGAACTCGTGGCCGCGCTCCGCCAGGTGGCGGCCGACGTGGTCCTCCAGCTCGGTGGGGAAAGGCCCTGCCCCCACCCGGGTGGTGTAGGCCTTGGTGATGCCGAGGATGTAGTCCAGATCCCGGGGGCCGATACCGGTGCCGGTGGCCGCCGCGCCGGCCGTGGTGTTGGACGAGGTGACGAAGGGATAGGTGCCGTGGTCGATATCCAGCAGAGTGCCCTGGGCGCCCTCGAACAGCAGGTGCTCGCCGGCGGCGCGTTTTTCCGCCAGCAACGCCCCCACGTCAGCCACCAGGGGCCGGAGCCGCTCGGCGAAGGCCAGGCACTCCTCCAGCACCAGCTGGAAGTCGCTGGGCGCATCACCGAAGTAACGCTGCAGCATGAAGTTGTGCCAGTCCAGCAGCTCACCCAGCTTGGCGGCCAGGCGCTCGCGATGAAACAGGTCCGCCAGGCGCAGCCCCCGGCGCGCCACCTTGTCCTCATAGGCGGGGCCGATGCCGCGGCCGGTGGTGCCGATGGCCGCCTTGCCCCGAGCCTGCTCCCGGGCCCGATCCAGGGCCGCGTGGGAGGGCAGGATCACGGGACAGGCGCCGCTGATGCGCAGCCGCTCGCGGGCCGGGACTCCCTGGCCCTCCAGGGTGCGCAGCTCGTCTTCCAGGGCCCACGGGGAGAGCACCACGCCGTTGCCGATCAGGCACAGCACGCCGTCGCGCAGGATGCCCGAGGGAATCAGGTGGAGGACGGTCTTGCGGCCCTCGATGACCAGGGTGTGGCCGGCGTTGTGGCCCCCCTGGAAGCGGGCCACCGCGCCCACCGGCTCGGTGAGCAGGTCCACCACCTTGCCCTTGCCCTCGTCTCCCCACTGGGAGCCGATGACCACCACGCTCTTGCCCATGCAGATG
>CAZAQB010000317.1:0-1937 GCA_964487155.1 uncultured Ectothiorhodospiraceae bacterium | reverse complement strand
GTCAGGGTGACGCCGTGCCGGTAGAAGGCCCGCAGGTAGGCGGGGAAGTTGGTGCCGCCGATCTGCTGGGCCACCATGCGCTCCGGGGTGACGATCTCCAGGCGGATGTCGCCGCCGCAGATATGCTCCGCGCATGAGAAGCCAGGGTGCTGGCCGTTGTCGTCGTAGAGCAGGACGTCGCCGTGGAGCTTCACGTGGCCGCCCAGCACGTCCCAGGTGCTGTGGGCGAGTTCCGCCCCCTCGGCCAGGAACCCGGTATTGGGCAGACCGCCGGTGGCCACGATGACCACGTCCGGAGCCTCCGCCAGCACTTCGTCGGCCTCGGCGTAGACGTTGCAGCGCAGCTCTGCGCCGAGGTGCTCCAGCTCGGCGGCCAGCCAGTCGACAATGCCCAGCAGTTCCCGGCGGCGCGCCGGCACCGCCGCCAGCCGAACCTGGCCGCCCGGCTGGTCGTTGGCCTCGAAGATCGTGACCCGGTGGCCCCGGGCGGCGCACACCCGGGCGGCTTCCAGCCCCGCCGGTCCGGCGCCCACCACCACCATCCGGCGCGCCGGCCCGGCGGCGGCGGCAATGGTCTGGGGCAGGTGCTGTTCGCGGCCGGTGGCGGCGTTGTGGATGCAAAGCGCCTCGCCGCCCTCGTAGATGCGGTCGATGCAGTAGCCGGCTCCCACGCAGGGCCGGATGCGCTGCTCGGCGCCGGCCTGGATGCGGGCCACGATGTGCGGGTCGGCCAGATGGGCCCGGGTCATGGCCACCAGGTCCAGCTTGCCCTCGCGGATGGCGTAGCGGGCGGTGGCCACGTCGTTGATGCGGTTGGAGTGCATGACCGGCACCCCCAGGGCGGCGCGTACCTCGCCGGCGAACTCCAGGTGCGGGGCGGACGGCGCGCCCATGTTGGCGATGACGTGGGACAGCCCCTCGTCGGTGTCGATGTGGCCTTTGATGACGCTGACGAAGTCCAGCCGGCCCCCCGCGGTGAGACGCCGGCCGATCTCCAGGCCGTCGCCGGCGTTCAGCCCCCCGGCGCGCTGCTCGTCGAACACCATGCGGATGCCCACCAGAAAGTCGCCCCCCGCCTGGGCGCGGATCTCGTCGATGACCGCGTGGGCCATACGCAGGCGGTTGACCAGGCTGCCGCCCCACTGGTCGTCCCGGTGGTTGGTGAGCGGCGACCAGAAGCTGTCCAGCAGGTGGCCGTAGGCCTGGATCTCGACGCCGTCCAGGCCGCCTTCCCGGCAGCGCCGGGCGGCCGCGCCGTAGGCGCGGATGATGCGCTCGATGTCCTCGTCCTCGGCGATCTTGGGGAAGGCGCGGTGGGCCGGCTCGCGCACACCGGAGGGCGCTACCAGGGGCAGCCAGTGGCCGGTGTAGTTGCTGGTGCGCCGGCCGAGATGAGTGATCTGGCAGGTGAGCGCGGTGCCGTGGGCATGCACGGCGTCGGCCAGCCGCCGGAAGCAGGGGATGATCCGGTCGCTGGTCAGATCCAGGTTGCCGAACGCCGGCGGCGAGTCCGGCGCCACCACCGCGGAGCCGCCGATCATGGTCATGGCGACGCCGCCCCGGGCCTTCTCCCGGTGGTAGGCCAGGTAGCGCTCCCCGGGCAGGCCGTCCTCGGAGTAGGCGGGCTCGTGGCTGGCGGAGACGATGCGGTTGCGCAGCTCCACCGGCCCGAGCCGGAACGGCTGCAGCAGCGGATCCTGGGACACGGGCGGAGGCCTCCCGGCGTTCAGTCAGGTGAGCGGCCAGGGTAGCCGGCCCGCCGGGGCTGGAGTGTCCCGGTCGCGCACTCGCCTTGCGCGCGGAGGACAGGGAGGGGCAGCAGCCGCGAGATGGACGCGAATCAGGCAGGCAAAGGCCTTGGCCACAGATGAACACGGATGAAGCTAGCCCGAAGATTTCACAAATTTGCACCGATCTCGCTTGTCTGTTGGCCCCAC
>CAZAQB010000316.1:0-1938 GCA_964487155.1 uncultured Ectothiorhodospiraceae bacterium | reverse complement strand
AGTCCCTTGTGAAACCAATATCCTACGCGATATCAGCACAAATTCATGAAATCTTTGGGTTAGGCTGCTAGACCTCGACCGCCACCTTCTGGGGGTGGGTGCGCTCGCCGGCCTGCATCAGCTTGCTGAGCGCGCTCAGGTAGGCCTTCGCGGAGGCGACGATGATGTCGGTGTCCGCGCCCTGGCCGTTGACGATGCGTCCGCCCTTCTCCAGGCGCACGGTCACCTCCCCCTGGGCATCGGTGCCGGTGGTGATGGCATTGACCGAGTACAGCAGCAGCTCGGTGCCGCTGTGCACCAGGCTGTCGATGGCCTTGAAGGCCGCATCCACCGGTCCGTCGCCCTCGGCGCTGGCGGTCATCTCCTCGCCGTCGATGCTGAGCGTCACCTCTGCGGTGGGGGTCTCGCCGGTCTCGGAGCGGGAGCGGAAGTACACCAGCTTCATGCGCTCCTCCTCCAGGGCGGCGGCAGCCTCGCTCACCAGCGCCTGGAGATCCTCGTCGAAGATCTCGTGCTTCTTGTCGGCGAGGTCCTTGAAGCGGGCAAAGGCCTCGTTGAGCTGCTCCTCGGAGTCGAACACCACGCCGATCTCCTGGCAGCGGCTGCGGAAGGCGTTACGCCCGGAGTGCTTGCCCAGCACCATGCGGTTGGCGCCCCAGCCGACGTCCTCGGCGCGCATGATCTCGTAGGTCTCGCGGCTCTTGAGCACGCCGTCCTGGTGGATGCCGGACTCGTGGGCGAAGGCGTTGACGCCGACGATGGCCTTGTTGGGCTGCACGTTGAAGCCGGTGATGTTGGCCACCAGCTTGGAGGTGGGCACGATCTCGCGGGCGTTGATGCGGGTCTCGCACGGGAAGACATCCTGGCGGGTGCGCACCCCCATGACGATCTCTTCCAGGGCGGCATTGCCGGCCCGCTCGCCGAGGCCGTTGATGGTGCACTCCACCTGGCGCGCGCCGGCCAGCACCGCGGCCAGGGAGTTGGAAACCGCCAGCCCGAGGTCGTTGTGGCAATGCACCGACCAGACCGCCTGGTCGGAGTTGGGGACCCGCTCGCGCAGGCTGCGGATCAACTCGCCGAACTGCGCCGGCACGTTGTAGCCGACGGTGTCGGGGATGTTCACCGTGGTGGCGCCGGCGGCGATCACTGCCTCCAGCACCCGGCAGAGGAAGTCCGGCTCGGAGCGCCCGGCATCCTCCGGGGAGAACTCCACGTCGTCACAGTACTGCCGGGCGTGGCGTACCGCCCAGACCGCCTGCTCGACCACTTCGTCCGGCTCCATGCGCAGCTTCGCCTTCATGTGGATGGGCGAGGTGGCGAGGAAGGTGTGGATGCGCCCGGCCGCGGCCGGCTTGATGGCCTCGCCGGCCCGGTCGATGTCCGCCTCGCGGGCACGGGCCAGGCCGCAGACGCGGCTGTCCTTGACGATGCCCGCCACCGAGCGCACCGCGTCGAAGTCGCCGTTGCTGGCGGCGGGGAAGCCGGCCTCGATGACATCCACCCGCATGCGCTCCAGGGCCTTGGCGATGCGCAGCTTCTCTTCCCGGGTCATGGAGGCACCGGGACTCTGCTCGCCGTCGCGAAGGGTGGTGTCGAAGATGATGAGATGGTCCTTGTCCGTCATGTCATGGCTCCGCTGGACAGGCCCCGACCGGGGCTGCGGGAAAGACTCTGGGGCGACCACGCGCTGCTCGGGGCGGGGCGCCTCGGGAACTGCATCGGAATTATGGGGTAAGAGATATCAGCTGCCTTGCGGCAGCAGCAGTCGCAGCAGGGCGAGACCGGCAAGGGGCAGCGGCTGGCAGGCACGCACGGCCGACGGCGCGGGGGATGCGCCGTCGTTGTGTGCGTTGTGGGCCGCGGAATGCATCGGAAGCGGGGCTCCAGCCGGTTGACTGGAGCAACTATAAGCACAGTTGGCGGGTGGGGACAACCCTG
>CAZAQB010000315.1:0-1962 GCA_964487155.1 uncultured Ectothiorhodospiraceae bacterium | reverse complement strand
CAATGGTCCCCACATTCACGTGCGGCTTCTTGCGCTCGAACTTTGCCTTGGCCACGACTCACCTCTTTGTCTTTCGATCTCGCGCCGGCACACAACCGGCAAATCCCAAATCCAGGCCCTCAGGAGGCCTTCTGAATCACTTCGTCGGCGACGCTTGCCGGCGCCTCCGCGTAGCCCTTGAACTCCATGCTGTAGGCAGCCCGGCCCTGGGTCGCGGAACGCACGTCGGTGGCGTACCCGAACATCTCCTTCAGGGGCACCTCGGCGCGGATGATCTTGCCCGCGGGCGCCTCGTCCATGCCCTGCACCATGCCCCGGCGGCGATTGATGTCGCCCATGACATCGCCCATGAACTCCTCGGGGGTCACCACCTCGACCTTCATGATCGGCTCCAGCAGCGCCGGCCGGGCCTTCGCGAAGCCCTCCTTGAAGGCCATGGAGCCGGCGATCTTGAAGGCCATCTCGGAGGAATCCACGTCATGGTAGGAGCCGTCGTACAGGGTCACCTTCAGGTCGATGACCGGGAATCCGGCGAGCACGCCGTTCTCCATCTGCTCCTGGATGCCCTTGTCCACGGAGGGGATGTACTCCTTGGGCACCACGCCGCCGACGATGCCATTGACGAACTGGTAGCCAGTGCCGCGCTCCTGGGGCTCCATCTTGATCCAGACATGGCCGTACTGGCCGCGGCCGCCGGTCTGGCGGACGAACTTGCCCTCGGCCTGTACCGTCTCGCGGATGGTTTCCCGGTAGGCCACCTGGGGCTGGCCGACGTTGGCCTCCACCTTGAACTCGCGCTTCATGCGGTCGACGATGATCTCCAGATGGAGCTCGCCCATGCCGGAGATGATGGTCTGGCCGGATTCCTCGTCGGTGCGCACCCGGAACGACGGGTCTTCCTGCGCCAGCTTCTGCAGGGCGATACCCATCTTCTCCTGGTCGCTCTTGGTCTTGGGCTCCACCGCCACCGAGATCACCGGCTCCGGAAATTCCATCCGCTCCAGGGTGATTCTCTTGTCCTGGGCGCAGAGGGTGTCGCCGGTGGTGACGTCCTTGAGGCCCACGGCGGCAGCGATGTCGCCGGCCCGCACCTCGCTGATCTCGGTGCGCTCCTTGGAATGCATCTGCAGGATGCGCCCGAAGCGCTCGCGCTTGTTCTTCACCGGGTTCCAGACGCTGTCGCCGGACTTCACCACGCCGGAGTAGACCCGGAAGAAGGTCAGCGAGCCCACGAACGGATCGGTGGCGATCTTGAACGCCAGGGCCGCGAAGGGCTCGTCGTCGAGGGGATGGCGCTCGGCGGGCGTGCCGTCCTCCAGCTCGCCGCGGATGGCCGGCACGTCCGCCGGCGAGGGCATGTACTCCACCACGCCGTCAAGCAGCGCCTGCACGCCCTTGTTCTTGAAGGCGCTGCCGCACAGCACCGGCACGATTTCGCCGGCCAGGGTGCGCGCGCGCAGCCCCCGGTTGATCTCCTCGCGGGTCAGCTCGGCCTCGTCGAGGTACTTCTCCATCAGTTCCTCGTCGGCCTCCGCGGCGGCCTCCACCATCTGCTCGTGCCACTGCTGCGCCTGCTCGGCCAGCTCCGCGGGGATCTCCTTCTCCTCGTAGCTGGCACCGGCGGTGGCGTCATCCCAGTAGATGGCCTTCATGCGCACCAGGTCGATGACGCCGGCGAAGGCCTCCTCGGAGCCGATGGGCAGCTGGGTGGGCACGGCGGTCGCGCCGAGCCGGTCGCGAAGCTGGCCCACCACCCGCAGGAAGTCCGCGCCGGCCCGGTCCATCTTGTTGACGAAGGCCATGCGCGGTACGCCGTACTTGTTGGCCTGGCGCCAGACAGTCTCGGACTGGGGCTCGACACCGCCCACGGCACAGAAGACGGCCACGGCACCGTCGAGCACCCGCAGCGAACGCTCCACCTCGATGGTGAAGTCCACGTGGCCGGGGGTGTCGATGATGTTG
>CAZAQB010000314.1:0-1964 GCA_964487155.1 uncultured Ectothiorhodospiraceae bacterium | reverse complement strand
GTGGGGCGCGGCGGACTTTCGGCAATACCCGGATCGCCCTGAGCCAAAGATGCCGGATGCGCTTCGCTTATCCGGCCTACTCCCTTCGCCCGTGCCCCGCCGTGGAGCGAGGCCCGCGTAGGCCGGATAAGGCGCGCCAGCGCCGCATCCGGCGTCCCGCTGCGCCGGGGCTCAAGCCGCATTGGGCTGGTGCCACCAACGGACGCTCAGTACTTTGCACCCAGTACGTCGTACGCCTTCCAGAACCCCACCGAAGCCCGGTCGTACCAACCCTGATCCACCCCCCCTGGAACCCGCCACCCAGTCCTCAGTCCTCAGTCCTCAGTCCCTCCCCCAGCAGCCGCCGTTTGCCCTCGACCCCCGCCCACCGGTCCGCGTCCGCCGGCGGCGGCTTGCGGCGATTGAGCACCGGATAGTGCCTGGCCAGACGCGCGTTCAGTTCCAGGAACACCTCCTGCCCCTCCGGCAGCCGGTCGTCGGCCCAGATGGCATCCACCGGGCACTCCGGCACGCACAGCGCGCAGTCGATGCAGGTCTCGGGGTCGATCACCAGCCACTGCGCCGCCTCGTGGAAGCAGTCCACGGGGCAGATCTCTACGCAGTCGGTGTACTTGCAGCGGATGCAGGGCTCGGTGACGACGTAGGTCATGGGGCTCCGGCACGCCGCCCGCTCTCGCCGGGGGCGCGCCGGCTGGACAGAACCCCGCACACCTCGCAGCGCCAGACCCGGGCGTCGTACTGCTGCAGCAGGGCGTCCCGGACGCCCGGCCGGTGGGCGAGGTCGGCCAGGCTGATGCGGTCCAGGAAACCGTCGATACGCCGCTCCAGCTGCTCCCAGACCGCCGCTTCCAGCTCGGACATGCCGCGCCCGCCGCGGCCGCGTCCCGTCGCGGCCGCCGCCTCCATGGCGCGGATCACCTCCCCCACCGGAATGGCTTGTGCCGGCCGGGCCAGCCGGTAGCCGCCGCCGGGACCGGGTGTGCCCTGCACCAGCCCACACTGGCGCAGCAGCGCAAAGATCTGATCCACGTAGGACATGGAGATCCCCTGGCACACTGACACCTCCGCCAGCGGAACGGCACCCGCCTGGTTGTGGATGGCCAGGTGCAGCAGGGCGCTGACGGCGTAACGGCTCTTGGTACTGAGGCGCATGGGATCGGCTCGTCCACGACCGGCGGACCACGCCGCCGGATCCTTCGACTGCAACGGTAGGCCAGCCCCGGCGCGCTGGCAATGATCTGTAAAGTCTAAGCTTATGGTCTGCGGGCAGGCCTGAACCCGCCTCAGTCGCTGAACGGCCGCACGCCATGAGCGTGGTTCAGCGGCCCCCGCCCGCGCCCCAGGGGAACCGCCGTCTCCAGCGCCCGCTGCAGATAGCGCCGGGCCCGGCGCACCGCATCGCCGAGGGGCAGGCCCTGGGCCAGGCCGGCCGCCACGGCGGAGGCGAGGGTGCAACCCGTTCCGTGATCGCAGGTGGTGTTCACCCGGGGCCAGTGCAGGGGCTCCGCCCCCCGCGAGGTGACCAGCAGGTCGGTCACGGTGGCGCCCTCCAGGTGCCCGCCCTTCATCAGTACGGCCTGGCAGCCGGCGTCCATCAGTCGCGCGGCGACCCGGGGCAGATCGTCCGCATCCCGGATTCGCAGCCCGCTCAGCAGCTCGGCCTCGGGTACGTTGGGGGTCACCAGCGTGGCCCGCGGCAGCAGCCGCTGACGCAGGGCCTCCATGGCCTCCTGGCGCAGCAGGGGGTCACCGCTCTGGGCGACCATGACCGGATCCAGCACCAGCGGGACGCCGGCGGCCTGGCGGTCCAGGATCTCGGCCACCGCCTCGATCACAGCGCTATCGAAGAGCATGCCGGTCTTGATGCAGTCGGCACCGATGTCGTCCAGCACGGCGCTCATCTGGCGTGCCACGAACTCCCCCGGCACCGGGAACACGTCCTGGACGCCGCGGGTGTTCTGGGC
>CAZAQB010000313.1:0-1984 GCA_964487155.1 uncultured Ectothiorhodospiraceae bacterium | reverse complement strand
CATCGCCACCGGCGTGGGCGACTTCAAGATCGACATCAGCCAGGACGCCGGCGGCGGCATGAAGGTGCGGCCCAGCCAGACCACCCAGCTGGACGGGCTCTACACTGAGGTCAACCTGGTCTCCGGCGACGTCATCACCCTGATCCACGCCAGCTACAAGGACAAGGACGACCCGGTGCTCGCCATGCACCAGGCCCAGGTGGAGAACGGCCGGCGCATCGTCGCCACCAACGTGGCCACCATCCGCGACCTGCTCTCCTCCGCCAGCGAAAAGATCCAGGACGCCCTGAACAACGACTCGCGCAGCGGCGACTGAGCGTCACCGGCCCGAGCGGCCACCCGGGAGGCGGACCCAGGCCATGGCCGAGAACCCCGTGGATGAGGCGCACCAGGGCTTCCGCGAGGTCGTCCGCAACCTCCTCACCATCGAGGTCTCCACCATCGTCTCCGACGGCATGACGGCGCGGAAGATGCCGCCGGTGCCCATTGCCCTGCTGGACATCATCGGCAAGTACTACTGGTTCCTGACGACGCTGGAGCACACGCCGGCCGGCAGGGCCGCCGCCGAGGTGCTGGCCGGCCTGGACATGGGCCAGCGCACCAACGCAGCCGCCTCGTTCTCCGCCCTGCGGGAGATCGCCGGCCAGTACCTGTCCGCCTACCACGGCGCGGACAGCGGCTTCACCAGCCAGCAGCACGGTATCCTGCAGCGCATCTACCGCCAGTCCATGGTGCTGGAGAACGCCGTGCAGCGCCTGGCCGCGGACAACCCCAAACGCGACGTGTTCGGCAAGGGCCGGGCCGAGCTCATGGGGATGTATTCGGCCTGCACCGCCGTCACCGTGCGCCCGGAGGACCTGGCCTACGTGCGCAAGGCCTGGGAGACCGGCACCGACGAAGTGGTCATGCAGAGCACCATGCAGCTCGACGGCGACGTCATCACCCGCCTGCACCGCGAGTACATGTCCGGCGACGCCGAGTTCCTCCAGCAGACCCACATGCGCGCCACCCGGCTGGCGGTGGAGACCTGGTCCACCACCGCCCGCTTCGTCACCGATCTGGTCAAGGGAACCTTCAGCGCCCTGCTGAAGTTCTTCTGAGGATGATCCACGCCGCGCTGCAGATGCTCTACACCGGCGGGCTGCGGGTGGACACCTGCGACGCCCAGGGCAGGCTGCGCCTGTCCTCGGTGGTGCAGCTCGACGGCGACACCGTGTTGCGCATCGACCCGGCCGCCGCCGCCGACCCGGCCCTGGTGGAGCGCCACGCCCGGCAGGTCCGCGCCGCCCTGCGCCCCCTGCGCCGCCTGGGGCGCGCCGCCGACCTGCTCGCCGCCGCCGCCGCCCCGGCCACGGCCCTCGCCGCGGCTGCCGCCTCCGGGGAGACCCTGCTTCCCATCCTGCTCGGAATCGCTGCCCTGCCCCTGCTCCGCGCCAGCTCCCGCGCCCTCATCAAGGGCCTGCTGTACGCAGGCCGCTGGTGGGTTCGCCTTCAGGCCCAACACTACTTCGCCGGCCGCGACTAAACCGCCTCCTGAAAGGGCCGGTCGCGGCGCCCGCAATCACTCCGGCTTTGCGGCGGGCATCCCAGAGGGTAGATTCGATCCCACAACCGGCCGGACCCGCCCCAGGCCTGCACCCACAGCCTGGACGGCCCGACCAGGAGCCGCCGCACCGAGGCCGCCCATGGACGACCGACACCTGGCCCGCAGCGCGCACCCGCCTGCCAGGCCGCCTATCCGCGCACGACCGCGCGTGGTTGCCGGCCCATCCGCCGACCCCCAGCGCTCGCAACCGACTACGCTGGCTCGCATTTCTGATGCGGCACGCGCCGGGCCACCGCAATTCCTGCAACGGCGGCCTTGTGTGATATGCAGACCCATTCCGGATATTTCAACTGTTCGGCAGCAAAGTGGCGTATGTGCAAAACTGGACAAGCAAGCGAAAGGACGTATTTATATGCCAGTACTTTCAATGTTTTACGG
>CAZAQB010000312.1:0-1995 GCA_964487155.1 uncultured Ectothiorhodospiraceae bacterium | reverse complement strand
GCCAAGAGACAAGCGAGATCGGTGCAAATTTGTGAAATCTTCGGGCTAGCAGCCTAAGTCCGACAGGCTGCTAGGGTTCCACTTCTTCAGGCGGCGCGAGCTCGTCGTCGATGTCGGGGAACGTCTCGTCCAGTGGGTCCAGAGACGCGAGCAGCGCCAGCAGGCGGCCCTTGCGCACCGGCTCAATGATCAGGCGGTCGCCCTCTTTGCGCAGGATCGCCTCGTCCGCCGCCAACTCAAGATCGCGCGGGATGCGCAAGGCTTGATCGCGGCCGTTGCGGAACAGCCGGACATGTCTTTCGGTCTCGGACATGGTCGACCTCCAGGGGCATATTTTTATACATATGCCCATGATCACGACTCGTCAACACGGTGTTACACGCCGGTCGTCTCGCCGTCTTGCTGCGGTGACGTCTGATTGAACGTCGAGGCCCACGCGGGGAATCCGGGTGTGTCTCCCATCTGCACCTGACTATCGCAGCGCCTTGGCCGGATCGACGAGAGCCGCGGCGACGATGTCCGGCCGCTGCACCCGCCACGGGCCCACCTTCACCCGGAACGGCGCGGCGAGACCGTGATCCACCATGCGCTTGGCGTTGCGGTGGTAGACGCGGAAGCTGTCCAGATCGGGGCGGATTGCGTCCGGGTCGGAGCTGCCGAAATCCGGGTTCGGCAGTGTCAGGTATTCGTCGTAATCGAAATCGTAGCGGTCCAGTCCGCTGGCATGCCACTTGGTGAATTGCACCGCCACGCCGTCAGCCCTGCGGGCACCCTTGACTTCAATGTCGCTGCGCAGTTGGAAGCCCCGCAGCGAGGTGAACAGGTCGCGTTCCTGCGGCGTGCCGGATAGCTGGATGCGCCATACCTCCGACGGCGATCCGATCTCCACCAGGCTCTCGTAGTAGAGCGCGATGCTGCCGGAGCCGTTCCAGCGCTTATCCTGCAGGCGTGGGATGAGTCCCACCCAGCGTCGCGTGGCGCCGCCCTTGCCGAGGCGGGCCCGTTCTTCGGTAAGGAAGACCCGGCGGTGGTAGCGCAGGGCGGCCAAAACCTTCGGGTGTATCTGCAAGTACGTGGGCGCGGCGAATGTGTATTGCTTGTCCCTGACGCGGTTTGTGACGTAGGTCTTCAGGAGAAGCCCTGACAGCGGGTCGCGCCCGTTGATCTTCCGGGCCAGCGCGGCGTTCGCCAGGCGCTGATACCAGCGGTGTACCTGATCCAGGGGGTAGTCCTTCAAGATGTCGCTCGACATGGATGCCGCTGCCTCCTATGCGCCGTCGCCGGTGTCCCTGGGGCCGGCCGCTGCGGGCCGGCCGGTTTTCATTGCCTGGCGTTGCGGTACGCCCTCTCCAGGCGGCGGGCGGCGTCGGTGGCGGTCAGCTCGCCGCGTGGGGCCGAGCTGCTGGCCTCGAATACCGACACGAGCACGTCGTAGCGCTCATCGGAAGTGGTAAACAGCAGGCCCGAGAAGGCGCCCTCCGGCGAGAAACTCGGAGCCTGGGCCTGGGCCCGCGAGCCGATGCGCGGAAAAGGCTGGCGCCTGTTCGTGTCGTCGGCGTGATCGCGGGCAGCCCGCCACGCGTCAGGGTCAAGCTGACCGCCTGCTGGCGTCACCGAAACCACCACGGACAGGACCGGTTCGCCGCCCGCCGCCGCGGACAGCACATAGATACGCGTGCCGCCCTCCTGCTCGATGGTGCGGCTGAACTCTGCGACGTCCGCGAACAGCCCGGGACGGATCACGTCATCCCAGAGCGCAGCCGGTGCCGGACCCCGTTGCGCGGCGCAACTGCCCGCCGAAAGCAGGGCAAACACCAGGAGGAATGCGGCGCGGACACTCATAGGCTTGAGTCTATACCCAGGCCGGCCCCGCGAACTGTGACAGCCGCCGGACGGCCAGCGGTCCGGCGCAGCTACGATCTCCTGGCGTCTCCGCTGCCTGGGCGAAGCGCCTAGCAGCCTGTCGGACTTAGGCTGCACCTACTGCGCCGGTGG
>CAZAQB010000311.1:0-1996 GCA_964487155.1 uncultured Ectothiorhodospiraceae bacterium | reverse complement strand
GCAGGCAACCCTGACCATGATGACCCTCACCACTCCCGCGCTGCTGTTCCCGGCCATCTCCCTGCTGTTCCTGGCCTACACCAACCGCTTCCACGTGCTGACCCAGGTGATCCGCGCGCTGCACGACCGGGAGCTGCGCGAGCACAGCGACGCAAACACCCGCCAGGTGTCCCTGCTGCGCAGCCGCCTGGTCTACATCCAGGTGATGCAGACCTTCGCGGTGCTGAGCTTCCTGCTCTGCACCTTCTCCATGTTCGCCCTGTTCCTGGAGTTGCGGAGCACCGGCGTGCTGTTGTTCGGGGTCAGCCTGCTGTCCCTGTCGCTGTCACTGATCTTCGCCCTGGTGGAGGTGCTGGCGTCCACCAACGCCATCAGCGTGCAGTTGACGGCCCTGGACCAGCGCTGCCGGGAGGAGCAGTCCCGGGCATGACTGCCGAGCAGGCCACCATCCCGGAGCTGCACCAGGCTCAGAGCACCGCGGAACTGGCCGCGGCACGGGAGCTGTTCCTGGAGTACCAGCAATTTTTGGGCGAGGATCTCTGCTTCCAGGGCTTCGCCCGCGAGCTGGCGGAGTTGCCCGGCCACTATGCGCCGCCGGACGGTGCCCTGCTGCTGGCGCAGGCGGGCGGCCGCCTGGCCGGCTGCGTCGCCCTGCGGGCCCTGGGAGAGGGCCGCTGCGAGATGAAGCGACTCTACGTGCGGCCGTTCGCCCGGGGCACCGGCCTGGGCCGGCGGCTGGCCGAGGCAGTGCTGGCCCGGGCACGCCGCCGAGGCTACCGGGTCATGTGCCTGGACACCCTGGAACGCCTGGAGGAGGCGGTGAGCCTGTACCGGTCCCTCGGCTTCCGGCCGACGGCGCCGTACTACCCCAACCCCCTGGAGGGGGTGACCTACTGGGAGCTGGACCTGGCAGCCTGCTCCCCGGCCCCCTGACCCGCATCAGGGGAAATTGGGAATGTTCGGCTCGGTGCCCTCGATGTCCACTTCCGGATGATGCTTGCGCACCAGTGCTTCCACCTCCTCCACCCGGTTGCGCGCCACGTCCACCATCATCAGCACCTCGCCGGCCTGGATGGCGTCGTGGAACTTCTCCAGCTGGCTGTTGGGCGAGGAGATGCCGATCATGCTGGCCGCCCAGGCGCCGAAACCGGCCCCGGCGAGGGTCAGGCCCAGCACAGCGCCGCCGCCCAGAATCAGCCCCGCCGGCGGCACCGCCACGGCGATCAGCCCCGCCACGGCGCCGGTGGCGCCGCCCACGGTGGCCCCTTTCTCCAGCGCCGGCACGACATCCGATTTCTGCCAGGCGGTGGCCCGGGGCAGGTCTTCCAGGGCGGTCTCGTCGTTCGCCACCAGATGAATGTGGCGCTCCTCCACGTGGTTCAGCAGCAACTCCCGGACGATGTCCCGGGCAGTAGCCACGTCAGGCAGCAGAAAGTAGATCCTGCGCATGGGAACCCTCCTCGCCCCATCCGGGGCCTTGCCGACTGCGACCTCCGCAGCCTGTGTCCTGCCACCGGCCGGGAGCGGCCATGCCGGCGCTGAGCCGACAGCAATCTGCCGATACCCTGGCCGGCCTCGCCCGGCTGCTGGCCTCCGGCCTGCCCCCTGATCGCTGTCTGGAGGTGCTGGCGGGCCAGATCAAGGGCAACAGGGCGCTGCAGCGTGGGGTGCGCCGGCTGCGGGATGGCGCGCCCCTGCCCCGGGTCTGCCGGGAGACGGGTCTCATTACCCCCCGGGAGCAGCGCTGGCTGGAGGCCGCTGCCGCCACCGGCGACCCGGCCCCAGCGCTGGGCGCCCTCGCGGAGGGCCGCTCGCGCCGCCGGCGCCGGGCGGCCCGCTTGCGCACGCGGCTGCTGCTGCCGGCGGGTGTGCTGGTCGTGGGGGCCCTGACGGCGCCGTTGCCCGCCCTGGTGGCCGGCAGCGTCGGTGGCGGGGGTTACCTGCTGCGGGCAGGCACGCCGCTGCTCGGCGCCGCGCTCGCCGTCGCGGCAGTGCG
>CAZAQB010000310.1:0-2020 GCA_964487155.1 uncultured Ectothiorhodospiraceae bacterium | reverse complement strand
CGCCGATCCCGATGGCCGAGAGCACGATCATGGCCAGCACGACGACGAGGTCCTGCACGATCAGGAAGCCCAGCGCAATCTGTCCGTGCAGCGAATCGATCTCGCGCTTGTCGGACAGAAGCTTGACGATGATGATGGTCGACGAGAAGGTCAGCGCCACGGCGACATAAAGGCTGGTGACGTGCCCAAGCCCAAGCGCCAGCCCGATCAGGTAACCGAAAATCGAGGTGAAGGCGACCTGGCCGAGCCCCGTCAACAGCGAAACCGCGCCGAGCGAGCGTATGAGCTTCACGTCGAGCTTGATGCCGACGAGGAACAGAAGCACGGCGATGCCGAGTTCCGCCAGAAGGCTGATCGGCTCGTCCGAACGCACGACGTCGAGCCCCGAGGGACCCGCGATCAGGCCGACCGCGATGAAGCTGACGATGAGCGGCTGTCTCAGGATGATCCCGAGGAATCCGATTGTCGCCGCCATCACCAGAAGCGCGGCGACTTCCCCGAATGCCGATTGAACGATCCCTTCCAACAAGGCTAGTGTCCCTTGGTCGTCTGTGGGCCGGCCTCAGCCGGCTCGCCTGTGGTTTCCCGGCCGTCGATAGCTGCCTGGAGGTCAGCTTAGGCGTTGTGCTGTGACGGCGCTGGGCATGGTAGGCACCGCAGGGGCTCGCCACCGCCGGCCCGCGGCCGGACCGGCATCGCCCCCGCATGAACCTTTTCAACCTCGGCCGCAAAGACGAATACGGCCGCCAGCGGCGCATCGAGCACCGCGGCCGCTACCTGCGGGCCAGCCGCACCGGCGGCATCGCGCTGCGCACCCAGGCGCGGGCGGCCGGCGTCGGCTTCACGGTGAACACGCGTCACGGCGCACGCCTCTCCGTGGGGGCCGGCAAGGGCACCCAGATCGCCCTGCAGGGCGGCCGCTTCATCCTCCGGGGCCGCTACGGCGGCGGCCCGACCAGGCTCAACGTGTCCAAGACCGGCGCCTCGCTGTCCACCCGCAACGCGCTGGGCACCTTCAACTGGACCCATCCCAACCGCTCCTCCGCCAAAATCGCGGGGGTACAGCTGCGCGGCCGCAGGGCCGCCCAGCTGCAGATCGCCTACCTGGCGCTGGCCGCGGCCGCCGCCGCCCTGCGGCTGCTGCTGGCCGCCCTGGGGGTCGTAGTACGGCTGGTGGGAAGCGGGGTGCTGGCCCTCTACCGCGCGGCCACCTCCGTGCCGGAGGCCATCGCCGCCCGGGCCCGGCGCCGGCGCAACCGCCGCCTGGCGCGGGCCCTGCCCCGCGTCGCCACCGCCCTCACGCCGGCTCCGGAGGACTGGTCCACGGAGTGCCTCATGGCAGGCGCAGCCCTGGTGCTGGCCGGCTGGGGCCGCGGCATCAGCGCAAGGCGCAGCGCATCGGACCTGGTCAAGCGCCTCGACGGGGACCGCCACCCGCGCCTGCTGACCCGGGCGGCCCCCCACCTGGAGATCGCCGCCGAGCGACTTGACCAGTCCCTCAACGTCGCGAAAGCAGACCACTGGCACCACAGCGTCCTGGCCGCGCTGGCGGAACAGCTCGGCACCCGGCTGGCTCCGCAGGCCCTGATCCAGTGGTTTCTGGACCTCGACGAGATGCTCCTCGCCGACGGGCCGCGCACCGTGCTCCAGGCCGAAATGCAGGAGGTGTTCGCCGACTTCGCCGGCCTGCGGGTGCAGGCCGAGGCGGCGGCGCAAACGTCCGCCCCGGCCGCAGCAACCGACGAGACTGCCGCCCCGTCACCGCCCGGCATCAACCTCAACACCGCAACGCTGGAGGAGCTGCAGGCCCTGCCCCACCTCGGCCCCGCACGCGCCCGGGCGGTGCTGGCCATGCGCCCGCTGCACGCCCCCGCCGACCTGCTGGAGATCGATGGCATCGGCCCCAGGCGGCTGGCGGAGATCCTTCGCCACGGGGTGAGCTGCGGGGATTGAGTGCCAAGCCGGCTGCGACGGGCGCGGCCAGAGGGTGTTTACGAGATCAAGGGCCGCTCGCGCAGGG
>CAZAQB010000309.1:0-2025 GCA_964487155.1 uncultured Ectothiorhodospiraceae bacterium | reverse complement strand
TTCCGCAAGGTGTATGAGCGCTTCGGGGAGGACCGCTACTGAGGCGGTGGCGGCTCCGGGCAATTCGGAGTGGTGCCGGAAAGGACCGGCCCGCCGGATGCGCAAGCGCCCCATGGGCAGACACCGGCTGCCATGAGCAGCCGCCCGGCTCGCCCAAGCCCGCCGTAGGTCAGGGTGCGAAGCTCCGTGACGGGGAGCCCGAGTCCCGCACCACGGCCCTGAACCGCGCAGCTCAGCCGCCCGGCCACTCCAGCGCCGGGCACCGCCCGGCCAGCTCCCGGTACAGGGGCTCCGGGTCGTCGCCGTAGCGCCGGGAGAAATGGAACGCCACCAGCCGACGCACGCCGGCGCGGTTGGCGATGGCGGCGGTGGCCTCGGTGGTGAGGTGGCCGGTGCGCCGGGCCTGCTCGGCGTCGGCAAGCATGAAGGGCGCCTCGCAGACCAGGGTGTCCGCACCGCGGGCCAGCTCCGCCAGGCGGCTGCGGTTGTCCCCGGTGTCCGCCAGGTCGGTGGCGTAGACCAGCCGCCGCCCCGGGCGCGTTCGGGCGAAGCGCTCCCCCAGTTCCGCCGCCGAGGCCTCGGTGCAGTCGGGCAGCTGGATGACGGCGTGGGGCCTGCCGGCCAGGACGGCCTTTTCCAGAGCCCCCAGCCAGGGGCCCGGGGCCAGGCCCGCCTCCCGCAGGCGCTCCGGGCGGATGTTCACCTGCTCCCGGGGCTCGAAGGCGAAGGCCAGCACCGGGGTGCCGTGGTCCAGGACGACAGCCCGCACCCGGAAGCCAGGCTCGTCCAGCAGCAACCCGCCAGGGGCGTCCGTCAGCGCTCCCGGCACCGGGCCGGGCTGGCCGGCGGTGACCCGGAACCAGTGCAGCCGCTCCCCGTGCAGCTCCGCCACCTGGAAGCGCGGGGCGCGGTCCCCGACCCGCTCCCACAGCACGCCCCGCACCTGGCCCTCCACGTGGTCCGCCAGGCCCGGCGGGCCGTACAGCCGGCAGGTGGGCAGGGGCGCGATGCGCGAGCGCAGCAGCCAGGGAAAACCGCCGATATGGTCGAAGTGGGCATGGGTGATGAACACGTCGCTGAGCTGGTGAGCCACCCGGGCCGGCAGCCGGCCGGGGTCGCCCAGGTCGAACAGCAGGCTGCGGCGCTGGTGGCGCAGCCGAAGGTGCAGCATCGGGACGCCGGTGACGCCGTTCACCAGGCTGGCGGAGGCCGGCTCCACCCGGATCACCGGGCCCGGCCTGGTCTGCGGCTGGCTCTCCATGGCGGCCAGCTCCGGCTGCCCGGGGCTGGGTCGGCCGGAGCTGGCCGGGGGCGAGGTGCCCACCAGGCCATCGGCGTCGGCGGACTCGATTTCGCCCAGGCCGAGCAACTCACCCCGGGCATGGAAACCGGCGAGCCGGCCCTGCCAGGCGGCGGGCTCGCCCGGGGGCGGGGTGCCCAGCCGCGCCAGGCCCCGCCACGCCAGGCGCTGGCGGTTGGCCCCCGCCAGCTAGCCCGAAGATTTCATGAATTTGTGCTGATATCGCGTAGGATATTGGTTTCACAAGAGACTTTTCGAAGGAGCGGCGTATCGGTGAGTACGGCCGACTGAGAAAAGATTCCTTGTGGGGCCAAGAGACAAGCGAGATCGGTGCAAATTTGTGAAATCTTCGGGCTAAGTCCAACAGGCTGCTAATCTCTCCCATGAGCGGGGCCCGCCACCGGTCTCCGCAGCATGGCCGAAGGGAGGGCCCTTCCATGCCGAAGGTGCTGCGCAAGATCGAACCCGACGCCGACATCATCCGGCTGCAGCGGCTGCTGCGGGCCAACGGCTACTTCGCCGACGCCAACCCGCCCCGGGGCATCTTCGACCAGCTCACCCACGGCGAGGTGGTGGTATTCCAGACCCAGCACCTGGACCGCGACGGCCAGCCCCTGGTGGCCGACGGCGTGGTGGGGCGCAAGACCTGGTGGGCGCTGGAGAACCCCAGCGGCGAGGGCAACTGCGGCAACCGGCTGAAGATCGGCAAGCGCCGCCGGGACACC
>CAZAQB010000308.1:0-2051 GCA_964487155.1 uncultured Ectothiorhodospiraceae bacterium | reverse complement strand
GCCCCAGCAGGCCCAGCCCGAAGGCGAAACTGATGGCCAGCGCTTCCAGCATCGACTCGGCTCCCCCCATGGCGACCAAAGGCCGCAGTGTACGGTATCGATCGGCGGGAACGTCCGCCGGCTGCGGGACTGCGCCAGGCGTGAGCCAGGACAGCAGCAGTCAGCGGCCGCCGCGCAGCGGCCGGCGCCGCAGCTCGTGCCTGTGCCGGCGGACTGCGTCGATCGCCGCCGAAGGATCGGCCTCAGAGCAGGTTGTGCACGAACACCGCCGCCACGGCCAGGGGCGTCACGTAGCGGATCACGAACCGCCAGATGCGGTAGGCGGGCCCGTCGCCCATGTCCAGTTCTTGCATTGTGCTGGCCCCGGACATGGCCCAGCCGGCGAAAAGCGTGGCCAGCAGCCCGGTGAGCGGCCGGGTCTGGAAGATACGCCCGCGGCCGGCGGCGGCCAGGACGAAGGCGAGCCGCGATCCCCAGCGCTCGTGGCTCGCGGGTCCGGACTCGGCGTCGCGCCCGGACCTGGACGTACTGGATGCGCTGGACACGTTGTCGGTTTCCTCTGGTTGGTGTGGGCAGGCCGGAGCGCTCAGGTGCGGAACCGTTCCTCTGCGATCTGGTCGGCGACGATGCCCGTGGGCAGCCGGTCGCTATCGGCCCGCTCGAAGATCTCCAGCAGGGTGTCGCGGATGGCGTCCAGGCTCCGGATCAGCCGGTCCCGGTCGAAGGCTCCCTCCCGCTCGTGGGCGATGTCCACAATGCCGCCGGCATTGATGACGTAGTCCGGCGCGTAGAGGATCCCGCGCTCGGCCAGCAGCCGGCCGTGGTGCGGCTCGGCCAGCTGGTTGTTGGCGGCGCCGGCCACCACCTTGGCCTCCAGCCTGGCAAGGGTCCGGTCATTGATGACGCCGCCCAGCGCGCAGGGGGCGAACACATCCACGTCCAGGGAGAAGATTTCGTCCTCCGCCACCGCCTGGGCGCCCAGTTCCGCCACCGCCCGGTCTGCGGCCTCGGCATGGATGTCGGCGACCCACAGCCGGGCGCCCGCCTCCCGCAGCAGGCGGGCCAGCCGGAAGCCGACGTTGCCGACCCCCTGGACGGCGACCCGCAGGTCCTCCAGGTCGTCGCGGCCGAGACGGTACCAGACTGCGGCCTTGAGGCCCACGAAGGCGCCGTAGGCGGTGGCCGGCGAGGGGTCGCCGCTGCGGATGCCGCCGTCGGCGCTGGGCTTGTCCAGGATCCCGGCCACGTGGTCGGTCTCCCGGCCCATGTGCTTGATGTCCTCGACGTTGGTGCCGGAGTCCTCGGCAATGATGTAACGACCGCCCAGCCCGTCCACGAACCGGCCCATGGCCGACAGCAGATCCTCGGTCTTCTGGGTCCTCGAATTGCCGATGATCACTGCCTTGCCGCCGCCCAGCGGCAGGTTGGCCATGGCGGACTTGTAGGTCATGCCCCGGGAGAGCCGCAGCACGTCGTGCAGGGCGTCTTCCTCGGAGGGGTAGGGCCACATGCGGCAGCCGCCAAGGGCGGGCCCGCGGTTGGTGTTGTGGACGGCGATGATCGCCCGCAGGCCGCTTTCGGGATCGCAGCCGAACACCACCTGCTCGTGGTCATCGAATTCAGGATGGCGGAACAGAGCCATGGTGCGTCTCCTGGAAAGTCATTGGCTGCGAGGGTAGCCGGTGGCCCGCGGGCCTGCCGGCCCTCCGGGGCAGGAAAGCCGGTATGTTCACCCCGGCTGAGCCTGCCGGTCCACTGCGGCGGCGTGCCGGCAATGCGTTCGCCGGGCCGCCTGACTGGGCTCGTCGGTTAGTGTCGCTGGGCGTCACCGATCAGCGACGGCTGGGGCGCCCCGGCGCTTACCCGGGGTCGAGGCGCGGTGTCGAAGACCTCTTCAGGTCACTGGAAAATCTCATAATAATGGCCTATCACTGAATTGGCGCCAGAGCCCGGAGGGTGTTGGCATCAGCTTTGCATTATCCAGGGTGAGCACAGTGTGACGGGGATGCTCCAAGAAGAGCGGAAAGGCACCACGAAGCGCGTCACGCGCC
>CAZAQB010000307.1:0-2058 GCA_964487155.1 uncultured Ectothiorhodospiraceae bacterium | reverse complement strand
GCTAGGAGGGGGCCACCCGCGGCGCGCAAGACCGGCTGGCTGCCGTCGGCGCCGTTCTCTGAGCCCGTAGCCGCGTAACCCATTGCCCGATACGCCCGCAGGCGCTTCTCGAACATCCGGCGCAAGATCGGGACCTCCACGTCCACGTAGTCGTGAATCTGCACATCGCGCTTGTTTCCACCGAGGCGGTGCAGCCGGCCTGCGTACTGGGTCACCGTCCCCTTCCAGGCAACCGGCAATGTGAGGAACAGCGTATCAAGGCGCTGGTCGTCGAAGCCCTCGCCCACGTAGCGGCCGGTGGCCAGGACCAGGCGTTCCTCGTCCGGCGCAATGGCCTCCATACGCTCCCGTAGGGCGCGGCGTTGCCTGGCGCCGAGGCCTCCATGGAAGACGACCAGATGACGCACGAAGCCCTCGAGGCGTTCAGCCAGGTATGCCAGATGATCCTTGCGCTCGGTGAGCACGAGGGGGCTGCGGCCTGCCTGGATGGACGAGATCACGTCATCCAGGATGCGTTCGTTGCGGGCCGTGTCACTGGCCAGCTCTCCATAGAGTTCCTGGATTCCGGCTTCCGCACGGTCCTCCGGCAACCGAAAGGCAGTCTCGTGGACGAAGAGGCGATGCTGGAAGGGACGTTCGGCAGACTCGGCCTTCCCGGAGACCTTGTGGCGCACCGGGCCGATCTGCATGGTCAGAATCGGGTCTTGACCGTCGCGACGCCGCGGCGTGGCGGTCAGGCCCACGACGAACCGGGACCGCGCCTGCGCCAGCACGCGTTCGAACGACGCGGCCGGGACGTGGTGGCATTCATCCACGATGACCTGGCCGTACCGGGCGACGAGGTCGTCCACCCCGTCCCTACGCACCAGGCTCTGGAGGGTTGCGACGTCCAGGACGCCGTTCGGCCGCCTCTTGCCCCCGCCGATGCGGCCGACCTCCTTCTCCC
This sequence comes from uncultured Ectothiorhodospiraceae bacterium, assembly GCA_964487155.1. Lineage (GTDB taxonomy): Bacteria > Pseudomonadota > Gammaproteobacteria > Nitrococcales > Nitrococcaceae > CAZAQB01. The sequence goes on along the minus strand of CAZAQB010000307.1, from coordinate 1,112 downwards.
GGAGCCCGAGAAATAGCGCGAGCTGCGCCACCCACTGATCAATCAGGGGCTGGCGATGCACCAGCACCAGTGTGCTGCAGCGGCGCTGGCTCGCAAGGTAGGCCCCAATGACGGTCTTACCGAACCCTGGGGGAGCCACCAGAATGCCCATGTCGCTCTCCAGCAGCGCACTCGCCGCCTCGCCTTGGGAGGCGGTCAGCTCACCCTTGAAGGCCAGCGACACCGGTTCGCCCTCGAAGCGCTCGTCGCGCCACTCGAACCCGATCCCGTTCTGCGCGAGGAGCCCCTCCAGGTCCGCCAGGCAGCCCCGTGGCAGCGAGACGTACTGTCCGTCGTCCTCCGCGAGAGCGATCACCCGCGCAGTGAGCGCGGTGGACAGGCGCATTCGCTGCTTCTTGTAGAACTCCGGATTCTGGAACGCGGCCAGTCGCTTGATGCGGTTGACCAGGGGCGATGGCAGGCCGGCGGCTGCGACGAACAGCCGCTGTGCAAGGACTGCCTCGACCCGATCCGGCAGAGGGCCGCGGATCCTTGCTGAGGCCACCGCTCCCGAGGGCGGGCGCTGCCAGGGCGGCGGGGCTGATTCGTCCTCGTCATCAAGGCCCTCCGGCGGACGGATGCCGAGTCCCTGTTGGCTGCGCGCTGCCTCGGCGGCCAGTCCCTGAACCTGAGCCACCGTCATGCGCGGGACTGACTCGAGATAGGCCCACTGATCGGTGAAGGGCGCGAACTCCTCATCCACGAAGAGAGTGTTGCCCGACTGGCGGGCGAGATACTGCAATGGAAGGGCGATCAGGTTGCCAAAGCCCCCGCGAGGCAGGGTGTCCTGGCTCGGAAACAGCCGGTCGTAGGAGTCCATGGCGAGCTGGTGGCGCCGCTCCATGGTCTGCGTCAACAAGTAGGCGCCCATCTGCCGCGCCATCCCTGCACTGACCGGGCTCCGGAAGAAGATCCAGGCATGGGCACCGTTGCCCGACTGCGACCGCTCGACGGCGCAAGGCACCCCCCTGTCCCTGCAGGTCTCGCGGAAGGCCGCCACATCCTCCTGCCAGCACGACTTGTCGAAGTCGACGGCCAGGAAGGCGCAGGTCTCGTCTTCGAGCAGGGGATAG
>CAZAQB010000306.1:0-2077 GCA_964487155.1 uncultured Ectothiorhodospiraceae bacterium | reverse complement strand
GGGGCACTGCCCCTCAGGAGCCGGGATGCTCCCCGCCGCAGGACGACAGTGACACGCCGTCCTGGTAGGTGGTGGTGCCGTCCGGATAGATGTCGTTCTTCCAGATCGGCACCTGCACCTTTAGGGTATCGATGGCGTACTTGGCGGCCGTGAATGCCTCATCCCGGTGCTCGGCCCGGACCACGATCATCACGCTCCCCTCGCCGATGCCCATGTCCCCCACCCGGTGGACGATGCGGCATTCCGCGACGCCGAAGTGGCGCTTGACGTGCTCTTCGAGCTCGATCAGCACCCGCTCCGCCAGGGGCTTGTAGGCAGTGTAGTGCATGCGCGCTACGCTCTGGCCCTGGTGGCGATTGCGCACCGTGCCCTCGAACACCACCAGCGCCCCGCAGGTGGGATTGCGGGTCTCTTCCAGCAACTGCGCCATGTCCAGGGGTTGGTCCGTGATGTGCTCCATGGAAGTTTTCCCTTAACCGCCGCTGACCGGCGGAAGAATGGCCAGTGCCTGGGAACCGTCCAGGGTGTGGCTCCTGGATACCAGGCTGTCGCCCACCGCGCAGGCGGCCCGGGGCAGGTGGGGCGCCAGACCCGGCACCTGGCCCGCCAGCTCGTCCAGCAGGGACTCCACCGCCATCGGCGCGCTCACCTGCAGTTCCAGTTCGCAGGCCCCTGCGGCCTCTCTCAGTACACCGTAGAGCTCGATTCGCATGCCCGCCTCAGATTCCCCGGCCGATCACCGTCAGCCCCCCAGCCCATGCATGGAGATGGTCCGCTCGACATAGCCCTGGGTCTCCTGAAATCCCTTGCCCTTGCGCCAGACTCCGCCCCGGATGATGCGCTCCAGCTCCGGCTCGTCGGCACCCGCCCGCAGAGGCCCCTTGAGATCGCTGCATACCGGGGAAAACAGGCAGGGATAGAGTTCCCCGGTGGCCGTGACCCGGACCCGGTCGCAGCTGCCGCAGAAGGGATTGGACACGGTGGAGATGATGCCCAGCAGGAACGCGCCGTCCAGGCGATAGTAGGTGGCGGGTTCCCGGGTGCGGGGCAGCCGCTCCACGGTGAACTCCTGCTCCAGGGCGGCGACCATGTCCCGCTCCGGAACGACCCGCTCAGGCTGCCAGCCGCCCCGCCCATCCAGGGGCATGAACTCGATGAAGCGCAACGGCACCCCCTCGCTTGCGGCCCAGCGGGTCAGCGGCAGGATGTCGTATTCATTGGTGTCGCGGATCACCACCGCGTTCAGCTTGGCAGGCAGCCCCGCGTCCCGGGCGGCGCGGATGCCGCGCAGCACCGGCTCCAGCTCGCCACCGCCGGTCATGGAGCGGAAACGATCCGGATCCAGGGAATCGATGCTGATGTTGACGTCGTCCAGCCCCGCCGCCACCAGCCCCGCGGCGTGGCGCTCCAGCAGCGCGGCGTTGGTGGTCATGGACACCCGCTTGAGGCCCTGCCCCCGCAACGAACCGAGGCGGCGGATGAAGTCCACCACCCCGCGCCGCATCAGGGGCTCGCCGCCGGTGACCCGGATGGCATCCACGCCCATGCGGCGCACGAACAGTCCGGCGAGGTTGTGCAGCTCCTCGTAGCTCAGCAGCTGGGAGCGGGGCACCCATTCCGGCTCTTCGGGCATGCAGTAGCCGCAGCGGAAGTTGCAGCGGTCAGTCAGGGACAGGCGCAGCTTGCGCTTGCTGCGGCCGAAGCGGTCGGCAAGCGGATCCGACCGGGTCTGGGCGTCGGACGCCTCGCGCCACGCCGTTGCATCGGATCGGGGATCAAACTGGAATCTCATGGGCTCTCCCCCGCCGGGCCGGTCTTCCGCGAACCGGCCACCGAAGCACTCATCCTACTACGCCGCCAGCGGCGGTCCCATCCGGCGGCCAACCGTGTATAGAGAATACTAGTTTAAACCGACGAAGGCTGGAGCCCCGCTCCTGAGACGCCCGTGGCGATGGCCAGGAAGCCACCCCACCAAGGCGCCGCCGGCAACTGGCAGCAGTCCGCGGTAGGGCGCGTAGCGAAGAAACGCGCCATCAGGCGGTGGGGCAGGCGCTTAGCCCGAAGATTTCATGAATTT
>CAZAQB010000305.1:0-2117 GCA_964487155.1 uncultured Ectothiorhodospiraceae bacterium | reverse complement strand
CTTAAGCGCCGGCAAGGCCCAGCAGCGGCACTGAGCCAGACTCATATCACGGCCCCAGCATGCGCGGGCTCCAGACCACAGTGATTGCGACACCAAGAGCGGCGAGGCTGATCGCCGTCGCCCACAGCCGGGATCCGAACGACGGCCCCTCGCGTAGCAGGCGCATGGCTGACATACGCTGACGTAGGCTGGGTTGAGCAAAGCGATACCCAGCATGCCGGGGCTGGCAATGCCCAGGGGAGACGCCGTCACCGGGCGAACCAGGCCAGGGTGAAGGCGACTGCCAGCGCGGCAAGGCTGATGGCCGTGACCCAGAGCAACGACCCGAAGCTCGGGCCGTCGCGCAACAGCCCCACCGCGAGCGACAGGGCCAGCAGCGTGCCGCCTAGCGTCCGCAAAGTATTCACCACCGGTCGCGACGGCTCACCGGTGAGCACTCGGTGCCAGTGCTTGCGCTGGCTCAACGCCAGGCAGGCAAAACCCGCGCAGGCGCTGGCGTACACGGCGATCAGCAGCAGTCCGTCAACCAAGATGCGCTTCGCCGGGTCCGCTCAAAGCGGACTTTGCTGTCACAGCGTCGACGCGGCGGCGCCCCAGCTTGCGCGCCGTCCAGATCGCCACCGCCGCCCCCGCCAGCAATAGCAGATCCATGCCCGCCACCGGCCAGTAGCCCTCGGCAATCGTCTTCACCAAATGATCACCGGTGGTGAAGGCATTCAACACCACCGCCAGCATGGCCAGGGCAGAAATGACCCAGCACTGCTCCCGCCAGGCCCGGCCCGGGCGCAGCCAGGCATGGGCGAAGGTAGCGAGCCACACCAGATAGAAGGCCCACACTTCCAGCGCCGCGCGTTCGTAACCGGCGAAGCTCGCACCCAGTGGGAGCAGCCGGTTGGTAACGAAGAACGCCAGCGTGGCGATGATGATCCCCGTTACCGAACCGATGGTCAGCCCCTCGACGATGCGCACGCCAGACAATCCCAGCTTCGCGTGGCGCTTGCGCCGGGTCTCCAGCCAGTAGACGAAGCCGGTGGCGATCATCACGCATCCCGACAGCCCCAGCACGAAGTACAGCCAACGCAGGGGCCAGTGGTCGAACTGGATGAAGTGCAGGCCGGAGATGAAGCGCTGGGCGTGCACGACGGGTGCAGGCTCGAAACTCTCGAGGATCGCCCCCGACGGCCCGTCGAATTGGATCGTACCGGCGCCCAGGGTGACGCCGGTTTCGCGGGTGCGGTAGACCGAAACGTAGCCGTTCGCATCCTCGGGGTGCACGGCCCAGACGGCATAGCCCGGATCGCCGTTCCAGCGCGACTCCGCCTCCGCCGCCATGGCATCGAGCAATGCTAGCGACCCGGATTCTCCCACAGGCGCGCGCTCGAAGACTCCGAAGGCCGCGCGGTCAAAGGCAGCGTGGTCCTCGCCGAAAACAGTGTGCTCGACGCTCGGGAAATAGAGCGAAAAGAAGATGATCAGCCCCGAGAGGGTAATCACAAAATGGAACGGCAGACCCAGCACGCCAGTGAGGTTGTGCAGATCGAGGCTGGAGCGTGGCAGTTTCCGTCCCGCGCGGAAAGTGAAGAAATCCATGAAGATCTTGCGATGGATAACGACGCCGGAGATCAGCAGCGCCAGCATCGCCATGGCGGCCAGCCCGACCAGCCAGATCCCGAGCCGATTCCACCTCAAGTGCAATGAGTAGTGAAAGGGGTAGAGGAAGCCGGTACCCGCCTGCGTCTGTGGAACGACCAGGCGCTCGTGGGTCCGCGGATCGAGGAAGAACGGCCCCTGCCACTCCGCCTCCGCACCGGCACCGCGGTGCCAGAACTCGGCGACCGGCCTGCGCGACGCCGGCGGCTCGAGCCAGAGGTCCTTCGGCCGGTCGAGGTCGAACTGGCGCAGGGCCGCGGGCAGAGCGGCATCGTAGGAATAGCGCCGGGCCGCATCGCCGTCCCAGGTGAGGCGCGTCTGCGGCATCATCCAGCGGTCGATCTCGCGGTCGAATACGCTGAGCGTGCCCATCCAGAAGATGGCGAACAGCAGTGCGCCGAGCACGACCCCGGCCCAGGTGTGCAGCCACGTCATGGATTCGCGGAAGGTCTCGCCCATCTCAGATG
>CAZAQB010000304.1:0-2151 GCA_964487155.1 uncultured Ectothiorhodospiraceae bacterium | reverse complement strand
AGACTCCTTCGGAGTCATCGGGACTTGGCCCCGGGTCACCCCGGGGCTTTTCTTTCGGGCGCCATGCCATCGTCGTTGCGTTGGCCTGCCGCCGGGATAGCCAGCCGCCAACTTCGTTCGCCGCTCCTACCACGGCAGGCGCCGCAGTCACCAATGCGTCACTTCCACGGAACCATTGTTTGCAATCGGCCAGGGCCTGTACCAGCTGGCCTTAAGTACAGGTTCTGGCGCTTGTAAACAAGACACCGAAACCACGTACTTTATGACGTTCGTTCCGTGCAGCCCTTGGCTGGCGCTGAAAATGCCAGTTTTCCTGGCGGTGAGGGCGCGGAATCCTGTCCTAATTGCCCGTATGAACTATTCATTAACCTGTACGAAAGTACAGTCCTGAGACTGGTCGATCGACCGATTAAGCCTGCCCTTGTGGACAGTCCGGCGCTCTTCGCGATCCCGGACAGTCACCCCCAGCCGGCAGCACCCGGCGTCCCATCCGCAGCGAGGCTCCGACGGCGCGCTGCGTCTGGTAAACCGTCTCACTTCGGAGGTAGCGGACGTGGAAGCACAGACCGAACAGCATCAGCGGCGCGGGGGGAGTGCGGCGCAACGCCTCGCCGTGGCCGCCCTGGCCGGGGCCCTGGCCCTGCCACTGGGCGCCGCGGCCCAGCTCAGCACCAGCCTCGACTCCGGCAGCCTGCTGGAGCCCATCGCCCCGATCCTGCCCGCGCCGGAGGCCTGCAGCCGCACGCTGCGGGCCAGCGTGGTGGCACTTGACCAGCCGGTGATGTTCAACCGCCTCGGGGCCCAGAACGTCAACTGGATGATGTACGCCCTGCGCAGGGACGTGGTGACCAGCCAGAAGGCCGTTACCGGTACCGGCCAGGTGGTGGGCATCGAAACGCCCCTGAACCGGGTCAAGGACGGTGCGGCGGCCGGTTCCGGCCTGGCCGGCCTGGAGGGCCGGGTCATGCTGCGCCCCGACAAGCGCCCGCGGCCACTGGTGCTCCGAGTCGCTGAAGGCGAGTGCCTGCAGGTAACCTTCACCAACCTGCTGGCGCCCAACCCCAACCCCAATAACGCCGGAGCGGGCAACGGCACCGGGCAGCCGTTCAAACTTCAGATCAACAACCAGGTGGCGGATCGCCTGGCCGGGTTCCATCCCCAGGGCATGGATCTGGTGGGCGACATTGCCTCGGACAGCTCGTTCGTGGGTCGGAACCCCAACTCCCTGGTAAAACCGGGCCAGAGTGCCACCTATACCTTCCGGGCGGTGGAGGAAGGAGCCTTCCTGGTGAACAGCTACGGTGCTCAGTTCGGTGGCGAGGCCTCCGCGGGCAACCAGGGTGTAGGCCTGTTCGGGCTGGTAAACGTGGAGCCGGCGGGCGCCAGGGTGTACCGCAGCGAGGTCACCGAGGAAGAACTGCGCATGGCCACCGTCCACACCGGCGCCTCCGGCCACCCGGTGATTGACTACGAGGCCGTCTATCCTAGTGTGGCGCCCTTCACCATTGAGGGCACCGCTGGCCTTCCCATCCTCAACATGGTGACGCCGGGCGGCGAGATCGTGCACTCCGACGTCAACGCCATCATCGCCGGGCCCAACAAGGACGGCAGCTTCCCTGCCCGGACCTATCCCCTGGAGAGCCAGGGCCTGCGCAACCCCACGGTGCCCACGCGCCTGGAGCCGTTCCGGGAGTTCTCCAGCGTGTTCCACGATGAGAACGCCGCATCCCAGGCCTTCCCGGGCTGGTTCAACGACCCGGTGCTGAGCCACACGCTGCACGGGGTGCGCGATGCGTTCATGATCAACTACGGCTCCGGCGGCATCGGCTCGGAGATCATCGCCAACCGCCTGGGCGTGGGCCCCATGCACGATTGCCTGTCCTGTGCCTACGAGGAGTTCTTCCTGTCCGCGTTTACCGTCGGCGATGCGGCGCAGCTTGTGGACGTGCCGGCCAACCTGGGCCTGGAGAAGTGCCTGCCCGGGGCTGCCGGGGGCTGTGAGGCCGTCGGTCCCAAGGCCAACTACGTGCTCTATCCCGCCGACCCGGCCAACGTGCACCACAGCTACATCGGCGACTTCGTGAAGTTCCGCAACGTGCACGCGGGCAAGGAGCAGCACGTCTTCCACCTGCACAACCACCAGTGGCTGTT
>CAZAQB010000303.1:0-2213 GCA_964487155.1 uncultured Ectothiorhodospiraceae bacterium | reverse complement strand
TCACACGCATGGCCAGCGCCTTCGAGCATGACGACCTGCAACCGGCGCGCGCTCTGTGACCAGGGCTTTTTTCCACAGCAAGCGTAGGCTGGGATGGAGCAAAGCGCACTCCCAGCATCCCGTGGTGATTGCGCCAGCGGCGATGCACCGTTCAGCCTGACCGAGGCCGCCCCGCGACGGGCCGACATGGCGGTCGAGAGCCGCCGACTGGACTTCACCCATGTGCTCCGGGCGCTGGCCAACTTCGACACCCGGGGCTTCGTGACGCTGGTGGCCGAGGCCGACAGTGGCCGACTGATTGGCTGCCAGCTGCTGCGCCCAATGCCGGCGAGGTCATCCAGACAGCAGCGCTGGCCATCCGCCAGCGTATGACCGTGCTGATCTGGCGCGAGAGGTGATCCGTCCGCTGACGCTGCCCGGAGGTCCTGGAGCGCTGGCGCAGGGCTTCACCCAGGATGTCTCACGGCTGTCCTGCTACGCGGGCTGACATCACCGCCATGGCGCCACCGCCGTTCACCCCCGCAGTGGCCGGCAGCGCGCGTCGTCCGCGCAATGCGGTGCGCCAGCCCCGAAAGATGGTTATGCCGGTGCGTTGCGCTGCGAGGGTCTGGCTTTGAATGCGCCGATGCGTTGATGCGGATCGTCCCGATCCCGATGGCGGGCGGCGGCGGCAGCCCACCAGTCCAGCTGCGCCAGACCCCGGTCTATGTAGCCGGTCCAGGCCCGTGCGTCAGCGCCGTCGGCGAAGCCACCCTCGGCGGTGAAGACCTCGTGGGCCCTGGGCACCTGGATCATGGCCGACACCGGCAGGCATCCGAGCTCCGAGAGGAAGGTGCGCATGGCCACCGCCGCCCGGGCACCGCCCCACTGACCGGCCGAGTAGGTGACGATGACACTGGGCTTGTAGGAGAACAGCGAGCTGCCGAAGTGGTTGAGCAGATGGGCCAGGGCGGGGCTCATGGAATGGTTGTATTCCGGGCTCACCATGAGGTAGCCGTGCGCTGTGGCGATCTTCTCCGCGAGGGTCTCCAGCGGCGCCGGGGCCCGCCCTCGGGCATAGGCGAAATGCGGTTTGAAGACCTCGCCCAGCTCCAACTCGAGGGGGTCGATCAACTCGACCGCATTGTCGGGCTGATGCTGCCGGATATGCTGCAGACACGCCCGCGCCACTCGCAGTCCCAGCCGGGGCGGGTCGGGCGGCTCGCTGTCGCGCACGGTACCCAGAAAGGCCAGGAGCTTCAGTCTCATTTCGCCGGCTCAGCGTCGGGGCTGGCGTGCGCCATGGCCGTGGCGGGGACTAGCAGCACCGGCCGATGACTTCCGCGGCAGACGGCCTCGGCGGTGCTGCCCAGCAACAGTTCGGTCATGGGGTTGCGGCCCCGCCGGCCGATGACGATCAGATCGGCCCCGCGCGCACCCGCCACCCGCGCGATCTCCTCGCTCGGGCGCCCCTGCCCGACCAGTTCCACGTCGAACGCCGCCTCGCCGGCACGCTCGGTGAGCGCCTCGATGTGCGCCTCCAGCTGTTCGCGTTGGGCCGTGGCCTCGGGCCGCTCGTCCCACTGGCCCACCGACACCACGACACCCTTGCGGCAGTTCGGCAACAGCTGCAGGAAGGCCGCTTCGGCGCCGGCCGCCGCATCGGAGCCGTCGGTGGCCAGCAACGGTCGGCATACCTGCTCCTGGGGCTGCGCCGCATCGTCATGCACCGGCACCAGCAGCAGCGGCCGGTCCGCCAGGCGAGCCAGATCCAGCATGCTGTCGCCAAGCAGCAAGCGGCGCAGCCGGCCATGCCCCTGGCTGCCCGCGACGATGGTGCCGGCGCCATGCGCGCCGGCGGCGCTGACGAGTTCCGGCGCCACGGCACCGACGCGCACCGTCCAGTCCACCTCCAGGCCCGTGTCACGCGCCAGTGATGCGGCCGCCTCGGCAAGCCGCTGCTCGTAGTGCTCGCGATGACTGAGCTCGGGCGCCTGGGTGTAGCCGGTCTCGATCACGTAGGCCAGGGTCACCTTGCGGCAACCCAGATTTGCCATTTGCGGCAGCCAGCTCTGAAGCCGCGGCCAGGCCGGTGAGAAGTCGTTGGCGACGAGCAGGTGTTTCAGCATGGGGGTCTCCGTTGTTTCCAGTCGTTCGTGGTCAGGCGGTGCTGGAATTTACTAGCCCGAAGATTTCATGAATTTGTGCTGATATCGCGTAGGATATTGGTTTCA
>CAZAQB010000302.1:0-2217 GCA_964487155.1 uncultured Ectothiorhodospiraceae bacterium | reverse complement strand
CGCGACGCCCGGGATGCCATCAGCCTCACCGGTCACCCCATCGAGGAGGTGCGCAGCCCCAATGACGACTTCGAGGAGGCCCTGAAGGACCTGCATGACGCCGCCCGCAAGGCGCGCAGCGCCGAGATGAGCGCAGCCGCCGAAGAGCTCATGGATATCCTGCTGGGCACCACCGAGGGCCGCATCTACGACGGCTTCGCGCTGCTGAATTTCAATCGCGGCGCCTTCGTGGAGGATCACGTGCCTGGCGAGTACAAGATGAAGACCCTGCGCGACACCGGTGTCACCGAGCCGGGCATCGATGGCCAGCCGAGGCGCGTGTGGGAGGCGGACGTGGCCATGCTCTGGTACGACGGCCAGTTCGACGCGGACACCTTTCTGTTGCGGGTGCCTGCCGAGGCCCATGAGTTCGACACCGTGCGCATCAACTACCGCATCTACTCCCTGGTGCGGGAGGACTTCTCCCCCACCACGGTGATGATGGACCGCCGCGGCGAGGCCAGCGTGCAGTTCCCCTTCAAGGGCCTGGACAGCGTCTGGGAGGCCATCGGCAGCGACACCGTCACCGACCTGACCGTCAAGCTTCCGCCCAACCGGCTGCTGCGCGGGGTCTACACCTGGGGCTGGCGGGTGCACCCGCCGCGCATCCAGTTCCTGCAGCCCGTCTGGGAGCACTTCAACGCCCACACCGGCGCTCGGGAACTCGAACCCCAGGGTCTCAGCTATGCCACCCGCAACCGCATGCTGAGCCTGGAGGACATCGCTGAGGCCGCCCCCGAGAAAAAGGCCTACCGGGTAGCCCAGGCGGTGCTGGACGGTGCCCCGGCCGCCCAGGTGGAGGCCATGCTGGACGATCCCGATGCGCCCCCCCGGGGCACCTGGAAGGACTGGGCGGACCTGGCGGAAAACCAGCGCCAGCTGCCCCCGGAGGCCCGCGACATGCTGGCCGCCGAGGGCATCCCCGACGGCAGCTTCGGCCCCTACCGCATGGTCACCGTGTACATGAACAACGAGATGTACGGCGACGGCCCCGAGGGCAGTTCCATCGAGGGCTGGAACCAGGGCGAGCGCTTCCAGGTGAAGCTCATCAACCTGGACCACCATACCCACTACTTCCGCAACGTGGACTTCGGCCCCAAGCTGCACGACGACATCGCCGAGAACGGCGGGGCTGGCAGCCACAGCTTCGAGATCATGAACTTCAAGCCCACCTACGGCGCCCCGAAGGTGGCGGAGGCGCAGTGGCGGGCGGGCTGGGGGTTCCGGCCCCACTTCGATGTCATCCAGCAGCCGGACGTCTTCCCCCGGGCCACCGACCGCATGGGGCTCACCCCGTTCACCGATGGCGACGGCGAACTTCACTATGGCTGGCAGTACTCGGCCCGCGCCCGGGGCGGCGATTTCCGGTTCAACCCGCCGCCGTTCATCATCGAGAGCGTGGAGCATCCCAGCCCCGATGTGCTGCGCGATGCCGACGGCCAGCCGGGGCTGGTTATCGGCCAACTGACCGAGGGCTACGGCGTGGCGAAGATGTGCAGCGCCGATGAGTTCCCCATGCCCGGTTTCTGCGCCCGGGACATCAGCGCCTTCAACCCCAACGGCGCGCGCAATATCGACACCGACGCCGACGGCGTCAACGACGTGCTCTGGTTTCCGCCCTTCCTGCGCAATCCGAACCCGGCGGCGGGCGGCGACATCATCCCGCCGACCCCCGCCTGGAAGCCGTTCCTGTGGATCAACCCCAACAACGGCAGCCTGTTCCTGGACCCGGATAATCCCGAGGCAGGCTTCTGGGCGGACCTGACGTACTCGCACGGGACTCCGGTGCCGGCGGGCGGATCCCTGGATGCTACCGTGGAGGCTCCCCGGGCGGCGGCCCAGGTGTTCTACCAGTTCGATGACCTGTTCCACGACAACGCCATCTTCTCGCCCCATCCCAAGTCAACCCCCGGCGGGCTGGAGGCACCCTGAGGCGGCGCCGGCGGAGATGCCGGCTGCCGGGAGCCGCCGACCGGTCTGAGCGGCGGGGGCGTTGGCGGGACTCGCCCCCCACGTTTCTTCGCAACGTGGGTCTACGGCGGCTCCGATAGACCCCGCGCTCGCCATGGCGCGCAACACATCCCGCCATCCTGGTACCGGATGGGCAACGGCCAGTGGTCGCTCTGAGACCGCCTCCCAACACCCCTCTCCCCTCGCGGGAGAGGGGCTGGGGGAGAG
>CAZAQB010000301.1:0-2241 GCA_964487155.1 uncultured Ectothiorhodospiraceae bacterium | reverse complement strand
CCCCTTTCCTGGAACCTTCTCGCCTCGCATCCTCGGCGCACACGCAGAGGTGGCCGCCGGTAGGTGTCCACTTGGGGGATAAGTGGACACGAGTTCGCAAGCGAGAGAGCTACGCCAGCGCCGCCGTTATTCAGTCGAGCAGAAGCGGCGCATCGTCGAGGAGTGCCTGGAGGCAGGCGAGTCGGTCTCGGTGGTGGCCCGGCGCCACGACGTCAACGCCAACCTGCTGTTCAACTGGCGCCGGCTCTACCGTCAGGGGCTGCTGGAGCCGGCCGAGGCGGCGAGTCGCCTGGTGGCGGTGCGCGTGGCCGAGGCACCGGCCACGCGCGTTGAGGTTGGGCGGCAGGCCCCGACGGCGCCGGGGGCCGCGTCAGGGCAGCTGGAGATCGGGCTGGCCGGTGGCCACCGCCTGGTGGTGCGCGGTGCGCTGGACCCGGCGCTGTTGCGCGCGGCGCTGGAGGTGCTGGGGCGATGATGGCGCTCTCGGCGCAGACCCGGGTGTGGCTGGTGGCCGGCGTCACCGACATGCGCAGGGGCTTTGACGGTCTGGCTGCGATGGTGCAGCAGGCCTTGGAGCGCGACCCGTTCTCGGGGCAGCTGTTCGTGTTCCGCGGCCGGCGCGGGGATCGGGTGAAGGTGCTGTGGTGGGACGGCCAGGGGCTGTGCCTGTACGCCAAGCGCCTGGAGCGGGGTCGGTTCATCTGGCCGCAGGCCGAGCAGGGGGTGGTGCATCTGAGCCCCGCGCAGCTCTCGATGCTGCTGGAGGGCATCGACTGGCGGGCCCCACAGCGCAGCTTCGATCCGCTGCAAGCTGCCTGATTATCATCAAAAAAACATCGCCTTGGCAGGGCCTCGCCGGTATAATCGGCGGGTGTCCAGCACCCCTCCCATCGACCCCACCGAGCTGCCCCGCGACCCCGAGGCGTTGCGCGCCCTGCTGCTCGCCAGCCAGGCCGAGGCCGCCGCCCTGAGGGCCACGGTGCACCGCCAGGCCGGCGAGCTCGAGCACTTGAAGCTCCAGCTCGCGCGGCTGCGCCGCCAGCGCTTCGGGCGCTCCTCGGAGCGCCTGGAGGCCGAGATCGCCCAGCTGGAGCTGGCCATCGAGGCGCTCGAGGAGGAGGCCCCATCACCCGCCGCGCCTGAGCCGCCGGCCCCGGTGCAAGCGGCCCAGCCGCCCCGGCGCCGCCGCGCCCGGCGTCGCCTGCCCGAGCACCTGCCCCGGGAGACCCGGGTGCAGGAGCCACCCTGTGCCTGCCCGAGTTGTGGCGGGGCACTCGCCGAGTTCGGCGCCGACATCTCGGAGGTGCTGGAGTACATCCCCGCCGCCTTCAAGGTCATCCGCCACGTGCGCCCCAAGCGCCGCTGCCGGGGCTGCCAGACCATCGTGCAGGCGCCGGCCCTCTCCCGGCCCATCGCCGGGGGGCTCGCCGGTCCCGGGCTGCTGGCCCAGGTGCTGGTGGCGAAGTACTGCGACCACCTGCCCCTGTACCGCCAGGCCGAGATCTACGCCCGCGAGGGCGTGGAGCTGGAGCGCTCCACCCTGGCGCAGTGGGTCGGCAAGACCTCGGCACTGCTGGCCCCGCTCGGCGAGGCCCTGGCCCGCCAGGTGCTCGGCGGCGCCACGCTGCACGCCGACGACACCCCGGTGCCGGTGCTCGAGCCCGGCCGGGGCAGTACCCGCACCGCGCGGCTATGGACCTACGTGCGCGACGAGCGCCCCTGGGCGGGCGAGAGCCCACCGGCCGTGGTGTTCCATTACAGCCCTGATCGCAAGGGCCACCACCCCCAGCGCTACCTGGCCGGCTTTCGCGGCACCCTCCAGGCCGACGGCTACGCCGGCTTCCGGGCCCTCTACGAGGGCGGGGCTGTCCACGAGGCCGCCTGCTGGGCCCATGTGCGGCGCAAGTTCTACGATATCGTCAAGGCGACCGGTGAGCCGGCGGCCCGCGAGGCGCTCTCACGCATCGCCGAGCTCTACGCCATCGAGGCGGCCATCCGGGGGCGCCCGCCCGCCGAGCGCGCCGCCGCCCGCCGGGCCCGGGCCGGCCCCCGGCTTGAGGCCTTGAAAGCCTGGATGCAGGAGCAGCTCACCCGGGGCTCGGTGAAGTCCGGCCTCGCCGGGACCATCCGCTATGCCCTGGCGCGCTGGCAGGCCTTGGTGCACTACCTGGACGAGGGCCGCGCGGAGATCGACAACAACGCCGCCGAGCGGGCACTGCGCTGCGTGGCCTTGGGGAGGAA
>CAZAQB010000300.1:0-2262 GCA_964487155.1 uncultured Ectothiorhodospiraceae bacterium | reverse complement strand
AGGGTGGGCAGAGCGCAGCGAAGCCCACCGTCTTCACGGCGCGATGGGGACGGGGTTCTGGTCCATAGCCGCAGACGCACGGCGGGAAGCCCGGGAATCAAACACCGAGGTGTCAATCCCCGGTACATACCCTCTCCCTGGCGCCTCAACATGGTGGGCTTCGCTGCGCTCTGCCCACCCTACGGCAAGCTGCAGCGGCGAGCTACGCCCTTGGCCGCGAGGTAGCCGCCGGGCGGGGTCCGCCCGCGGGGGCGCCGTCCAGATCCAGCACCCGCTCCAGGTCTTCGAGGCCCGCCCGCCAGACGGGCTGCGGAAAGGCCGGAACGCCCTCCCCCAGGCGCAGGCGCCGGCGGCGCTGGCGGGTCGTCCCACCGGTAAACGTGTTCATGCCCGTCCCCCCTTTCTTCGCTGCGGCTGTCACCGTCACCTTCTTTCGGGAAGAGCCATACAAAATCCAGGCCAGTTTCCAGGTCCCGTGCCCGGCTGCCGCCTGCGGCGCGGCGTGCATCACCAGCCGAAGGCGGCAACGGGAGCCACTGTAAGAAGGCCTTTACACCGGCGCCCGGGCAGCCGCCGCCCTCGCCCGGGTCTGAGCCCATGAACGCCGTGCAAACAGCATCTTAGGAATGCCTTGCGGCTGTAAACTTTTCCGACATCTGGGAACGGGAACCGGGCCGGCCCCGGCCGGAGCCCTCATAGCCCGTACAATCCCGCCATGTCCAACGCCGAGCCCGCCGAACCCACCTCGCCCCTGCACCGCTACCTATCCGTGTTCCGCTACAGCCGGCGGGCGGTGGAACTGGTCTGGAGCACCAGCGTCGGCCTGACCCTGGTGCTGGCGGGCTGCACCCTGGTGGCGGGCCTGCTGCCGGCGGCGGCGGCCTGGGTGGGCCAGCTGATTGTCGACGGCGTGGTGGCGGCCCTGGAGTCGGAACCCGCCGACGCGGCGGCGGCCGCCGCCCCGGTGTTCGCCCTGGTGGCCCTGGAGGGCGGCATCATGGCCGTCATTGCCGCCGCCCAGCGGGGCATCCAGGCGGTGCAGTCGCTGCTGCGGGCGCTGCTCGGCCAGCGGGTCAACGTGATGATCCTGGACAAGGCGCTGACCCTGCAGCTGGCCCACTTCGAGGACTCGGAGTTCTACGACAAGCTGACCCGGGCCCGGCGCGAGGCCTCCAGCCGCCCCCTGGCGCTGGTCAACAAGACCTTCGGGCTGATTCAGAACGGCATCTCGCTGGTGAGCTACGCGGCGTTGCTGGTGGCCTTCTCCCCCTGGGCTGTGGTGGTGCTGGTGGCAGGCGGACTGCCCCAGTTCGCCGCCGAGGCCAAGTTCTCCGGCGACGCCTTCCGGCTGTTCCGCTGGCGCTCCCCCGAGACCCGGCGCCAGATCTACCTGGAAACGGTGCTGGCCCGGGAGGACAGCGCCAAGGAAGTAAAGCTGTTCCAGCTCGGGCCGCTGCTGCTGGAGCGCTACCGCGACATTTTCCGGCGCCTCTACCGGGAGGACCGGGACCTCACCCTGCGCCGGGAGTTCTGGGGCTTCGTGCTGGGGCTGGTGGCCACCGCCACCTTCTACGGCGCCTACGCCTGGATCGTGCTGGAGACCGTGGCCGGGCGCATCAGCCTGGGCCAGATGACCATGTACCTGCTGGTGTTCCGCCAGGGCCAGGCGGCGGTGAGCGCCAGCCTCACCGCCATCAGCGGCATGTACGAGGACAACCTGTATCTCTCCAATCTCTACGAATACCTGGAGCAGCCGGTGCCGGAGCCCCGCGGGCAGGCCACCGAGGGGCCGGCGCCCGGCGACGGCATCCGCTTCGAAGGGGTGAGCTTCACCTACCCGGGCACCGAGCAGCCGGCGCTGCAGGACGTCCACCTGCACGTTCGCCCCGGGCGCAGCCTCGCCCTGGTGGGCCAGAACGGCTCCGGCAAGACCACGCTCATCAAGCTGCTGGCGCGGCTCTACGAGCCCACCGAGGGCCGCATCCTGCTGGACGGCCTGGACCTGCGGGACTGGGACGAGCAGGTGCTGCGCCAGCGCATCGGGGTGATCTTCCAGGACTTCGTGCGCTACCAGATGCTGGTGGGGGAGAACATCGGCGCCGGCGACGTGGAGCGCTTCGACGATGCCGAGGCCTGGCGCGAGGCGGCCCGCCGCGGGCTCGCCGAGGGGTTCATCGACACCCTGCCCGAGGGCTACGAAACCCAGCTCGGGCGCTGGTTCGCCGGCGGCCGGGAACTCTCCGGCGGCCAGTGGCAGAAGGT
>CAZAQB010000299.1:0-2313 GCA_964487155.1 uncultured Ectothiorhodospiraceae bacterium | reverse complement strand
CGGCCAGCGACAGACAGATCAACCATGCGCGCCAGAACACCACATCCCAGGCTTCCGCCGCGGCCATCCGCACCAGCAGCGCGTCGAAACTGAGCACGAACACGCCGGCGGCGGCCAGCGCCATGCCGCGGCGGTGGGCCTGGTAGGGGTCACTCATCAGACCGCAGGGCGCTCATCGGTTCAGGCCATGGCGACGGTGCCAGGCCGCCAGGGACTCGTCGGGATACTCCGGGAAGCCTCGCTCGGGCGCCCGGGCGGCCGCCCGGGACCAGTCGGCGGCGTGATCCAGCATGATGGCGAGGCGCTCCGGCGGCGCCGGCAGGGGCGTGTCCACGGCCGAGGCGAATGGGTGGAGCAACCCCGGCCAGCGGGGGTCGAACAGCCACAGGGCACTGCCGCAGTGCCGGCAGAAGTGCCGGGCCGCGGCGCTGGGACACCGCTCCCCCGGCCGGTCCGGATCCGGCACCTGGGCATGGAACACCTGGATGTGCTCCTCGCCCTGCACCTCCAGGGTGTCGGCCCGGGCGCCGAGGTTGACGGCGAAGCCACCGCCGCCGGCCGTCTTGCGGCAGATGGAGCAGTAGCAGGCCTGGTACGGGCAGGGGCTGTCGGAATCCACGGCAAAGCGCACCCGGGCGCAATGACAGGAGCCTTCCAGTCGCATGGTCACCTCCGCGGGGCTCACGGTTGGCCCATAGTGTGCCGACTGTCGCTCCCAGGAAACACTTCCCTATGGACAAAGCGCCCGGCTGCCACCATAGTTTCACTTGCGATGCGCTACGCAGTTCTCGGAGGGGACGATGAAGGACGCACGGCGACGCCCCAGGGACGTGGTTGACCAGTATCTGCCGGTATCCAACCGGGAGACCGGCGATCTGGTGGGCTACCTCACCGATGTCAACGTTGACGGCGGCATGCTGCAGTCCGAGCACCCCATCGAAGAGGGGCTGTCGGTCCCGTTGCGGATGGAACTGGATCGCCAGATCAAGGGCTCGCGCTACATCGACGTCGACGCCCTCAGCAAGTGGTGCCGCAAGGACCGCAACGCCGTTTTCCACCGCATCGGATTCCAGTTCGTGGACCCGTCCCCGGAGATCCGTGAGCAGATCGCCGAGCTGGCCGAACGCTACCGGCTCATCGACGCAGGCTGAGCCGGAACCCGTAATCCAGGCCCGGCACCGCCCCATCCCGGCCCCGCGCGGCAACGCGCCGGGGCCGTCCTGTATTCATCTCTGCACCCAGGCGTGCGCCACACACCCACCGCCATCGAGGCTGCCATGAGCCAGATCGAAAAAGGCAAGCGAGTCGCCATCCACTACACCCTGCGCGGTCAGGACGGCCAGGTGCTGGACTCCTCACCGGAGGACCGGCCGCTGGAGTACGTCCACGGCGAGGGCCAGATCATCCCCGGCCTGGAGCGGGCCCTTGAAGGCAAGGAGGCCGGCGAGGCCGTCGCGGTGACCGTGCCGCCGGGGGAGGCCTACGGAGACCGGGACGACCAGCTCCAGCAGCAGGTGCCCCTGAAGCTGTTCGAGGGCGTGGAGAGCGTCGAGCCGGGCATGCGCTTCCAGGCCCAGACCCCCAGCGGCACCCAGGTGATCACCGTGGTGGCCATGGAAGGCGATCAGGTTACCGTGGACGCCAACCATCCGCTGGCCGGCGAGACCCTGTCCTTCGACGTCACCATCCAGCGGGTGGACGAGGGCGGCTCCGAGGACGAATAGCCGCAGCCTGCAGCGGCCTCTTCCCGGTTGCCGCGGCCCCCGTCAGTCGGGCCGCCGGGCGGGACGGGCCACCAGGATACGGAACAGCCCGCCCAGCAGGGCGGGTTCGTCCGACACCACCCGAAGCCCCGCCAGCTCCAGCAGCGGGCGGGCCTGGCGGTTGATGTCTGTGGCCACGACCCGCGCCACGCCGTTCACCGCCCGGCGCAGCAGCGACGGCCGCCGGCCCTCGGGCAGGAACTTGTCGAACACCACCAACCGGCCCTGCGGGTTCAGCACCCGGGCCGCCTCCCGGGCACAGGCCTCGGGGTCGTCCACCACCGCCAGCACCAGGTTCATCAGCACGCAGTCGAATCGCCCCCGGGGGAAGTCCAGCGAGTGCGCGCTCATCACGCGGGCCTCTACCGGCCGCCCCAGGCGCTCCGCGCGCTCCCGCAGCCGGCGGACCATCGCCGGCGCGAGGTCGACCGCGGTGACGCCGACGTGGCCCGGCAGCACCTCCAGATCCAGGCCGGTGCCGGCGCCCAGCAGCAGCACCTCTTCGCGGGGTTGCAGGGCCGCCAGTTCCACCACCCGCCGGCGCTGGGTC
>CAZAQB010000298.1:0-2371 GCA_964487155.1 uncultured Ectothiorhodospiraceae bacterium | reverse complement strand
GAACAATCCTTCCTCCGCCAACAGCCGGTAGACCATCGGCACCGTCTCGGTGTCGTCCACGGTCATGGCATCGTCGATGGATGTGCCCTCCAGGTTGCGGGTCACCCGGCTGCTGCCGATGCCCTCGGTGATGGAACCCTTGCCCACCGCCTCGGGGGTACCCTCCTTGACATAGCGGTAGAGGGAACTGCCGGCGGGGTCGGCCAGCACGATGCGCACCGCCGGATTCTGCTCCTTGAGGTAGGTCGCCACCCCGGCCAGCGTGCCACCGGTGCCGGTGGCCGCCACGAAGGCATCCAGCCGGCCATCGGTTTGGCGCCAGATCTCAGGGCCGGTGGTCAGGTAGTGGCCACGGCGGTTGGCGGTGTTGTCGAACTGGTTGGCCCAGATCGCATTGGGAGTCTCTTCCGCCAGCCGGCCGGCCACCTTCTGGTAGTTGTTGGGATCCTTGTAGGGCTTGGCGGGAACGGTGCGTACTTCGGCGCCGAGGGTGCGCAGCAGGTCGATCTTCTCCTGGGTCTGGGTCTCCGGGATGACGATCACGCAGCGGTAGCCCCGCGCATTGCAGATGTGGGCGAGGCCGATGCCGGTGTTGCCGGCGGTGCCCTCCACCACGGTGCCGCCGGGCTTCAGCTCGCCGCGCTCCTCGGCGTCCTTGAGGATATACAGCGCTGCGCGGTCCTTCACCGAGCCGCCGGGGTTCATGAACTCCGCCTTGCCGAGGATCTCGCAGCCGGTCTCCTCGCTCAGCCGGCGCAGCCGGATCAGGGGCGTGTTGCCGATGGCGCCGACGAAGCCGTCGCTGAGCTGCATCCTGAGACTCTCCCGCAATCTATCGACGCCCAATGGTGGCCCGTCGGAGGGCGCCGATCAATCGCCGCTGGGCCCGGCCCCATCACGGTGTTGAATTCCGCGGCCAGGGTGGCTATTCCGAGCGGGTGCTGCACGCGACTTGAGAGAGGTTCCATGGCCTGGGACGGTTGTCGCCGGCTTCGAGCCGATGCGCGCCGCCCGTTGCCCCGGGCCGTGGGTGGCCCGGCGGCCGCTCGGGGGCTATGAAACCCTGGTGAGCCTGGCCGACGTCGTGGCGGCCCAGGCGCGCTTGCGGCCGCACCTGCCGGCGACCCCTACGGTGGCGAGCCATGGCCTCTCCGAGCTGTTGGGCGGCAAGATCCTGCTCAAGGCCGAAAACCTGCAGGTGACCGGCTCCTTCAAGAGCCGGGGGGCGCTGAACTGGGTGCTCACTGCCGACCCCGGGGAGACCGCAACCAGTCTGGTGACCGTCTCCGCCGGCAACCACGCCCAGGCCCTAGCCTGAGCCGCCGGCCGGCTGGGGGCGCCGGTGACCGTAGTGATGCCCTCGGGCTCCAGTCCGATGAAGATCGAGGCCACCCGGCGCTACGGCGGCGAAGTGCTGGACAGCGGTAGCGTCGACGATGCCGTGGCCGCCAGCCTGGCCCCGGCGGTGGTGGGCCGTCACACCTATGCCTTGAGCCGGCGTTACGTTGACGACGTGGTGACCGTGCCGGAGGCGCACATTGCCGAGGCTACCCGGCTGTTGCTGACCGCCGGGCGCCTTTACGCGGAGCCGGGTGCGGCCGTGCCTCTGGCCACCCTGTTCGCCGGCGTGGTGTCGCCCGCCCGGCGCGGAGCCAGCGCGCTGATAGTGAGCGGCGGCAACCTGGATCTGGAGCTGCTTCGTCAGTGGCTCTGAGCACGCCGGAGGCCGCGCCCGCGCCCCCGCGGTCTATACTGCAAGTGTGAGTTGGTTCGCACGGCGTCGTACCAGGAGGAGTCATGGACAAGGCGCAGCAGAGAGCCGGGGAAACCGGCCCGGTGCCCTTTCGCAACGGTCGGCTGCACTGTCTGGAGGGGCAGTGGCTCTTTGCCTGCCGGCAGGGCAAGCTGAAGGGCCCCTATCAGAATCAGGAGGAGGCGGAGGACGCCCTGCGCCGCTACTTGGCGGCGCAGGTCCATAACTGAGCCCGCCCGGCAGTTTCGCGCGGCTGAAATTCGGGCGCCGGAACGGCCCTCGACAGTTACCAGATCCGGTGCCGGGCGAGTTCGCCGGTGCCGCCCCGGTCTCTCGCCAGCAAGCGATAGATGTCGCACGAGACGATCGACGCCAGCGCGAGCAGGATCGAATCCACGGTGGAAACGGCCGCGGCCATGATGCCGATGATCAGCACCACGGCAACAACGCCGGGCACGGCCTCCGAGCGCAACCAGCCCGGCAAGCACCCGGCTGTCGTAGCGGTCGCCGAGCATCTCCGAGGGAGTGACGTGACCGCGTCCACTCCTGCGTTCAACGTTCATCCCGTCACCCTCCCGGAAAAAAGGGCCGAGGATACGCCCGCGCGGCGCCGCAACC
>CAZAQB010000297.1:0-2376 GCA_964487155.1 uncultured Ectothiorhodospiraceae bacterium | reverse complement strand
AGGGCTAGACGTGAAGCCACAGATGAACACGGATGAATCAGGATGGAGAGATTGCGCGGGATGCAGCTCCGCGTCGGAGCTTCCAGGTGGCCGCCCGGGCGCGCCGGCCCCCATGAATCCCTCTGTGTTCATCGGTGTCCATCTGTGGCTGATGTGTGGCGCCCCGGGGCTGAGATGGCCGGGTCTTCGGTCTGCGGGGAACGCGAGTCAGGCCCGCCGGCCTCTGGGTTCGCCGGCCGCTGTTGCCGTTACCTGACGGTCTATCCCTTGATGCAGACCATGGGCTCGAGCCGGGCCACGGTGCGCGCCAGGCCGGCGCGTTGGGCGGCGGCCACCACGGCGGTGACGTCCTTGTAGGCGCCGGGGGCCTCCTCGGCCACGCCGCGCAGGGACGGGCTGCGCACGCGGATGCCGCGGCCGGCCAGCCCCGCAGGGAACCGCGTTGAACAGGGCCTCGGCCAGCGCCTCCGCCACTGCTTCCAGCTGCTGCGCCGGCACCCCGGTGTGCAGGCAGCGCACCCCGCAGGAGATATCGAAGCCGACACCCCCGGCGGAGACCACGCCGCCGGCCTCCGGGTCGAACGCCGCCACGCCGCCGATGGGGAAGCCGTAGCCCCAGTGGGCGTCGGGCATGGCGTAGGAGGCGGCGACGATGCCGGGCAGCCGCGCCACGTTGGCCACCTGCTCGGCCACCTTGCCGTCCATGGCCCGGATCAGAGCCTGGTCGGCGTAGATCACGCCGGGCACGTGCATGCCGTCCCGGGCCGGGATCTCCCAGCTGAATTCGTTGTGCTGCCGGAGGTCTGCTGGATTCATGATCGCACCTGTGCGCTGGCGATCCCGGGCGGGCCACCCCCCGCCCGGTTACCAGTCCACGCCCCGCCATGGGATGCCGTCAATGGCCATGCGCCCGCGAAGTCGGCCGAGGCCCGCGTAGGCCGGATAAGGCGCGCAGCGCCGCATCCGGCGTCCGTGGCCCAACGCCAGGCTGATCGCAACGGCCTCGAACCGCCCGGCGGCGGTGCATGGCGGAATCGCCGGATGCGCTTCGCTTATCCGGCCTACGCGCCGCTAGACGTCCACCACGCACTGGGCCCGCCAGCGCCTGCCGGCGTCCCGGGCCACCTGCAGTGCCGTATAGGTGGCCCCCTTCACCTCCACCGCGGCGGCGTGGCGCCCGGGGTCCAGCGGCTCGCCCCAGGCTCTGCCCCGCAGCCGGCCGTCCTCAATGGTCACCTGGAAGCGGCCGAACAGCATGTGCCCTGTTGCCATCTCGTAGACCAGGGCGTTGAGCCAGTCCACCAGCAGCAGTTCGTCGTCCGGGGCCGCGCAGCGGATCTCCACTTGCTGCTCCGGACGCACCGTCGCCGGGTCGGCGACCACGGCGGTCAGTGCCAGGGCCGCCTGCTCGAAGGCTTCCTCACGGGTCTTCCCGAGGCCCCGCACGCCGATGTCGGCGCCGTGAGGGAAGTGCTCCCAGCAGCCGGTCACCGATCCGTCTCCGGACCATCCTGGTCCAGCCATGCCCGGAAGCGCCGCCAGCGCAGCGCCTCGGTCTGGCTGTACCAGCGGTGGTCCTGGTGGATGGCCTGCTCCAGGTGGCGGGCAGCGGTGGGCAGGTGCGGACCCATGGGGGTGCCGGTCTCCGCGTGGCGGCCGACGCGGCGCCGGGCCGAGGCGCGGGCGGGCCCGTAGGAGATGCGGTTGGCCTGGGCCGCCATGGGCTGCGCCCGGGTGGCGAAGCGGATGAACCGCTCCGCCAGAGCCTTGCGCGGGCTGCCCCGGGGAATCGCCCAGGTGGTGTAGTCCAGCAACTGGCTGTCCCAGATCACGCCCAGGGGTGCGTCCTCCACGACCCGGGCGTGGAACACCCGGCCGTTATAGGCGGAGGCCATGGCCACCTGGCCTTCCCGCAGCATGCGGATGGGGTCGGCTCCGGAGCGCCACCACTCCAGCCGGTGGCGGATGGCGTCCAGGCGCTCCAGGGCGAGGCGCAGGCCCCGCGGCGTGCTCAGCAGGTCGTAGAGCTGGCGTCGCGGCACGCCGTAGGAGCGCAGCGCCCATTCGAACATCCCCACCGGGGCCCGGCGCAGGGCGCGGCGGCCGGGGAAGCGCTCCAGGTCGAAGAAGTCGGCGATGGTGCGGGGCTTCTCGCCGGGGAAGGCCCGGTCGTCGTAGGCGATGACGGTGGAGAACACCAGCTGCACCACCGCGCATTCCATGATGGAGCCGGCCATGAAGTCCTCCCGGGCCGGCGTGCCGTCCGGGGCGGGGGCCAGGATGCCGGGATCGAAGGGCTCCAGCAGGCCCTCGTCACAGCCGCTGCGGGCATCTGCCTTGAGCAGGTCGATGACGTCCCACTCGGGTGGGCCTTCG
>CAZAQB010000296.1:0-2378 GCA_964487155.1 uncultured Ectothiorhodospiraceae bacterium | reverse complement strand
GCCGGTCGGCTGGGGGACAGCTGGCGCCGTCGACCGGCCCAGTCCCCGACCCAGTTCATGGGAAGATCGTCGTAACCCATCAGCGCCTCCGCTCCCGGGCCCGGGAGATGTTTGCCGCAGAGGGGGCGCGGCGGCTGCCGGCTACCCTGCCCGCCGGCCTCGGGGACCGGCGGCGGGTATTCCAGCAGAACTGGACCCGGCCCACAAACCCGGAGCGCCGGTGCCCCGGCGAGCGATGTTCCGTATGCTGCCCGGCGTGACAGGCAGCCGCGGATGGGGCGGGCCGTGGGACTGATCGACATCGGGGTGAATCTCACCAACAGCCGGTTCCGGCGGGACCGCGAGGCGGTGCTGGCCCGGGCCCGGGCCGCGGGGGTAGTCGGCATGGTGCTCACCGGCACCGAGCTGGCCGCCTCGCAGGCGAGCGCCGCGATGGCGCGGGAACGCCCGGGCCAGCTCTGGTGCACGGCGGGCGTGCATCCCCACCATGCCTCGGAATGGGACGACGACGCAGGCCGTGCCCTGCAGGCCCTGGCCGCGGGTGCCGAGGTGGTCGCCATCGGCGAGTGCGGCCTGGATTTCAACCGCAACTTCTCGCCACCGGCGGACCAGGAGCGGGCCTTCGAGGCCCAGCTTGAGCTGGCCGCCCGGCTCGGCATGCCGGTGTTTCTCCACCAGCGCGACGCCCACGCCCGGTTCCTGGAGATCCTGCGCCCGTACCGCGACCGGCTGCCCGGCGCCGTGGCCCACTGCTTCACGGGAGGCATCGAGGAACTGCGCCCCTACCTGGGCCTGGATCTCCACATCGGGATCACCGGCTGGGTTTGCGACCCGCGCCGGGGGCAGGCGCTGCGTGACTGCGTGGCAGAGATTCCTGCGGACCGGCTGATGCTGGAGACCGATGCCCCCTTCCTGCTGCCTCGCGACCTGCAGCCCCCACCCCGTGACCGCCGCAACGAGCCGGCCTTCCTGCCCCACATCCTGCAGGCGCTCGCCCGCCTGCGCGGAACAAGTCCAGAGGCGCTGGCCGAGACCAGCACCGCGGTCGCCCGCGGATTCTTCGGTCTGGAAGGGCCCTGAGCCCGGGTTCCGGGCTCAGTCAGGACTTGAGGTAATGCCGATAATCGCCTATTGGCACCGGTGATCTGCGCATGGACTCCCCCGGGGCTCCTGCCGAGCCTGCCCCGCCAGCCGGCGCCCGGAGCCGGCCCGCCGCCAGACCTCACGCTCCACGGCCGCCACCTCCTGCCGGTAGCGGCCGAAGCTCCGGTAACGCCTCCGGATCTCGTCGCGCCGGATGCCCACGTCGTGGAGCTGCCACTCGGAGAGCTGCTCCAGCTCCCGGCGCTCCCGTTGGTAGTGCTGCCACTGCACCAGCAACCGCCCCGCCGCCCGTTGCAGCCCCAGGACCCCGACCACCAACGCACTTCCCGTGAACCAGGCCATGGTGCTGTCTCCTCAGTGTCGCCAAGCCACGGAAACAGCCTCCCATTCGCAAGCCCCCATTTGTAGCTTATAGTTCTGAAGCTAGGCATCAGCGCCGTTGATACAAAGGAGGGGCCGTGGCCCAACTCGATCTCCAGAGCCTGCGCACCCTGGTGGCGGTGGCCGACGAAGGCAGCATTACCGGGGCCGCCGAGCGCGTCTCCCGCACCCAGGCGGCGGTAAGCATGCAGATCAACAAGCTGGAACGGCTGCTGGATCGACCGCTGCTGCGCCGCCTGCCGCGGGGGGTGGAGCTGACGCCGGCGGGTGAGCAGCTTCTGGGTTATGCCCGGCGCATGGTGCGCCTGGAGCAGGAGGCGGTGCACGTCATGTCCCGGCCGCCACTGAAAGGCACGGTGCGCATCGGCACACCCGACGACTACGCCCACTGCTTCCTGCCGGCGATCCTGGCGCGGTTCCATGAGCACGAGCCCGAGATCGCCGTGGAGGTGCACTGCCAGACCAGCGAGATCCTGCGCGAAGAGCTGCGCCAGGGACGCCTGGACCTGGTGATGGTCACCTGCGCCGGGGACGACCCCGGCGGCCGCGTTCTGGTCTCGGAACCGGTGGTGTTCGCCGCCGCCCGGGGCAGCCGGCTGCAAGAGGCCGAGGTGCTGCCGCTGGCGCTGTGGCTGCCGGGCTGCCCGATCCGGGCCATGGCCCTGCGAGCCCTGGAAGAGGCTCGCATCGAGTACCGGGCCGCCTACACCAGCCCCAGCAATGCCGCCCTGCTGGCGGCGGTGAGCCGGGGCCTGGCGGTTGGGGTGATGGCCCGCAGCACCCTGACCGCCGACCTGGTGGTGCTGGGCGCCGACCAGGGCCTGCCGCCGCTGGGCCACATCCAGATCGCCATCCTGCGCAACGCCAGCCGGGCCTCGCCGGTGACCGACGAG
>CAZAQB010000295.1:0-2390 GCA_964487155.1 uncultured Ectothiorhodospiraceae bacterium | reverse complement strand
CACCGTCTTCGTTCGGCACCAGCCCGAGGTGCAGTGTGCGCTCACCGCATGGCCACCTCAGTCCTGAATCTCTGCCCGGTATGGCACTCCCGCGCCGGCGCCGCTGCAGTGGCCCGCCGTTCGACGGCGATCAGCCGCTAGCGTTGGGGATGAACAGCTGCTGGCCGCGCAGGCGGTAGCTGCCAATGGCCTTCTGGCCGGCCTTGGAGATCAGCCAGTCCTTGAAGGCCTGGGCGCCGTCGGCGTTGACCGAGGGGCACTGCTCGGGGTTGACGGGAATGACGCCGTACTGGTTGAACAGCCGCGCATCCCCTTCAACAAGCACCACCAGATTGCGGCGGTTGTCGAAGCTGATCCAGGTGCCGCGGTCGGCCATGGTGTAGCCGTTGACGGCGGCGGCGATGTTCAGCGTGGCGCCCATGCCGGAGCCGGTCTCACGGTACCAGGTGCCGCTGGCCGAGCTGGGGTCGATGCCGGCGGCCTGCCAGAGGGCGAGCTCCTTCTTGTGGGTGCCGCTGTCGTCGCCGCGGGAGTAGAACTCGGCCTGGGCGTTGCGGATTTCGGCGAGCGCCGCGGGGGCGTCCTGCATGCCCCTGATGCCGGCGGGATCGGCCTTGGGGCCGACCAGGATGAAGTCGTTGTACATGACGTCGTAGCGGGCGGTGCCATGGCCGTTGGCCACGAATTTCTCTTCCGCCGGCTTGGCGTGCACCAGCAGCAGGTCGGTATCGCAGCGCCGGCCCATCTCCAGGGCGGCGCCGGTGCCCACAGCCACCACCCGAGCCTCGATGCCGGTGTCCTCGGTGAACCCGGCCAGGATGTGCTCGAACAGCCC
The DNA here is from genome assembly GCA_964487155.1 of uncultured Ectothiorhodospiraceae bacterium. GTDB lineage: Bacteria > Pseudomonadota > Gammaproteobacteria > Nitrococcales > Nitrococcaceae > CAZAQB01. Next base: position 1,555 of record CAZAQB010000295.1, on the reverse strand, counting down.
GGAGTTCTGGGTGGAGGTGGTGGAGGCGACGATGATGTGGGGTTTGTCCTGGGCCTGGGCGGTCAGGGCGAGGCCCAGGGCCAGCGCTGCCAGGCCGGCCAGGCGGGCGAGTTGGTGCATGGGGGTCCTCCTCTGGTGTTTCCGAGTCCGGTGGGCGCAGAAGTCGGCTCGGCTGGGCAGCCTGTGGGCCAGTGCCGTCGGTGGGACTGGCTGCTGGCTGCGCATCCCGCGTCTGAATCGCCTTTTATTCTGCGCTTTATACAAAGTATCTTGAAATACGTAAATAACGCATAAAAAAACATTTAAATACAGGGTAGCGCTGCCGGCAGATTGACTAGGGGAAGGGCAGTGGGCCCTTGCGCTCCACGCTGCCCAGGGGGTGCGGCGCCATCTGTGCTCCGGGCATTGGCACGGCCTTGAACACCGCCGCCGTAGACCCACGTTGCGAAGAAACGTGGGGGCCGGCCTAGCAAACGCCAGGCTGCCCATCCCCGGCCCCACGTGCCCGAATCGATCCGCGCTACCCATGCCATCGCCCGATGGCAGGTTGTCTGCGCAGCCGGCCCTACGGCGGGCTTCGGCCGGCGCCGGGCGAGATTCCCACCCCGCGCTCTGGCGTGCCTGATTTTGTAAACACCCTGTGAGGCGATCACCCCGTCGCGGGCCGACCCGCTGTCCGGGTTCCAGTGCGACAATGGCGGCCGCGCCATCGGTCGGGTCAGCAGGCGATGCAACTGGATCTGTTCAACGACAGCGAGCCGGCTCGCCTTGAGCGACTGCTTGCCGGCGCCCTGTGCGCCTGGGAGGTCGCCCGGGCGCGGGCGCTGCTGGAGCACCTGCGGGAGCTGGCCGAGCCGGGAGCGCGGCTTGCCGATCTGGCGACCCTGGTGCAGGGGGCCGCTGCCCTGGACTGTGCCGGCGAGGCGCCGGCGCGGCTGTGGGAGCGCCTGGAACGCGACCTGCTGCCGGCCTCGCGGGTGCTGGGTTCCCGGGCGGGCGAGTTCCAGGCGGCGACCTGGCAGCGCCTGGCGCGGGCCCTGGAGGGCTGCCCGTTCGACCCGGCGGCTCCCCGGCTGCATGCCAGCTACGCGGCGCTGCGGGCCGCCGACTGGAAGCACCTGCGCCAGGCGGTGGAGGCGGAAGCCAACTGGCGGGAGCAGCCCGCGCTGCTGGCCCGCCGGCTGCGCGCTGCCGAGGAACTCGGGGAGGATCCCCTGGCCGGGGAGCTCGTGTGCCGGCTGTGCTGGGAGTTCCCCGGCAGTGCCGCCGAGATGCTGCGCGACGACCCCCGCTTCGGTCCCTGGTTCGGCGATTTCTCGGCGCTGGACACCGGCCTGCGCCCGCCAGCCTTCCCCGCCTGGTACGCCCTCAGCCTGGGCCGCCGGCTGCCGCTGGCCGAGGGCGCCGGGCGCGCCGAGGGCCGGGAGATGCTGGAGGCCGTGCACGGCGTACTGGCCGAGGCGCCCGGAGAGCCCGACCTCGCCGCTCGCCGCCGCCTGCAGCAGGCGAGTCCGGAGCTCTGCCGCATGTACCTCGCCCGCCGGGACGTGCGCGG
>CAZAQB010000294.1:0-2403 GCA_964487155.1 uncultured Ectothiorhodospiraceae bacterium | reverse complement strand
TCGCCGATCGAGTAGATCTCCCACATCGGCTACTCCTGCGTGGCCGGTGCCGCGTGGGCCTGGCCAGCGACATAGTAGCGTCGGCCCTTGATCTCCTCGACCAGGCCCTGGTAGTAGGCGAGCAGCGTCTGGGGATTGCCGTAGCGGTCATCGAGGACCTCGTACTCGCGATAGAGCTGGCTGCGGGCCTGCTCGATCTGGGTCTGGAGCTGCTTGGCGTAGGCGTGCTCATGGAGCGCCGCGGCCTGCTCGACGAACAGGCGGGCCATGCCCTCGTCATAGCGTGCGAGCGTCCGGATGCCCGCCCCGAGGCCGTTCGGGGCATATTGCATGAAGGCCTGCTCGGCGGCCGTAATCGCGCCCTGGCCCAAGCGGAACTTCTGCACCAGCCCAACGGTTTCAGCACCGGCGCCATAGGGGCGCACGCCGATCAGCACGTCCTTGACCCGCTGGATCATGCCGTTGACGGCGTCCTCGGTGACCGAGGGCGCCAGGCAGCCGTTCTCGCTGCGATCGATCGGCCCGCCGGCCGGTCCGCATTGATAGAGGCGCACCCGGTGCGACCAGGCATTGTCCCATTGAGCGGCATCCTCCCGGTCGCGGGTGCCGTTCAGGAGATCGCTGGCTTTCAAAAGATTCCCGGGGAGATAGGTGATGCGGTGGTTCTCTCCCTGCCCGTCCGGGGCGGCCTCCGGGGCACCGACAATGACGCTGCCGGTCAAGCTCATCATGGCCTCGAGCAGGGTGTCATCCCCGTCGGCGAACCAGCCGGCGGCGCCCTTGCGCTTCAGGGCCTGCCAGACCAGGTTGCCCTCGATCTGGGTGCGCTCCTCGGGCGGCACATTGTCGTGGACCTGGGCGATCGGGTCTGAGCCGCTCGCGGAGGAGCGGGTCTCGAAGACGTCACCGAGGCCCTTGACCATCCCCAGCAGCGAGGTGTTGTCCTTGTGCTTCATGTCGAAGGCGTCGGCGACGTCGTTGACCAGTCCCTTCGCCAGCTGACAGGAGTTGGCGAAGCCCTGGTTCAGGGCCTGGACCTTCTTCTGCAGGGTCTCCATCGTCTCCAGGCACTCCTTGCACATGGCCCCAAGCGCGACCTCGAATGCGTAGCCGCTGGCATTGGCGGCGATCGCCCGCAACAGGTTCTGGAACTGCTCGGCGGAGATGAAGGAGAAAGACCCGGCAAAGAGATCAATGCCGCCACAGCCGGCATCGAACGACGGCGGCACGACGTGCCACAGGGATTCGTTGATGATGCGGTTGCGGGCGTTGACAGAGCCCCCGGTCAGCACGCCGCGGCGCTGCCCCAGATGCGCGGTCGGCTCGGTGTAGTTGAGCATGGTGTCGAACATCTCGGTCATCTGGTTGCCGATCCCAGTGCCGGGTGGACCGGCGCCCTGTGCGGCGACCTGCGAAGCGGGGAGGAGAGCGAGCAAGAGCACGGGGATAGGGGCGGTCTTGGCCAACAACGACACGGGATCTCTCCTCAATCCGGCACAGGTACGGCGCTGGCCCGGGCCAGCGCCCGCAGCGCACTCAGCAGGGCCTCAGGGTCCTCGGGCAGGGATCCCGGGAGTTGGTCGACGTCCAGCATCAGATCGGCGGTGACCGGCCGGGTGCGGGTGAGCTCGTCCTCGCTGATCCAACCAGCTTGAACCGCGGCGACCAGGACCACGCTCCTGCAACTGCGCAAGCGACAGGAGCCCCTGGGACAGCGGCACCATCGCGTCCGGGGGACGGGCGAGGAACAGCGCCGGGGTGGAGACGACACCGAGGGCTTGGGTCTGGCCGCGATCGGCGCGGAACGCCGGGAACGTGCCGCCCGGCAACGGTGCTCCGTCGCTGGAGACGGGCAGCACCGAGAAGCCGTAGCGGGCCTCGAGGAGCTTGAGCAGCGGCGCCTGGGCCTCGCAATAGGGGCAGTCGGAGCGGAAGAAGAACAACACACCGGCCTGCTCGGCGATCTGTTGCAGGATGGCATCCCGACCCTCACCCGCCTGGCGGTTGGACAGGTTCGCGGCAAAGGTGGCGGTGGGGCGCTGGGTGATCTCGTCGAGGAAGGGATCAAGCTGCACGGCGCGCTGGGTGGCGGCGGCGAAACGGCTGGATTTATCCAGCGCGACGCGCTGCAGGTAGAGATACAGCGCGACGTTCTCGGGCGTCGGGTCGTCGATGGCCGCATCGCGGTATTCGCCCATCTGCTCGCGCAGCCATTGGGCCGAAAGGGGTTGTGGGCCTTCGGGCGCGGTCTCGGAAACTTGTGTCTCACCAGGCGCGACCGGCTGCTCGGGTGTCTTTGGCTCTGGCTCAACCAACGGCTCAGGCTCGCGCTCGTACCAGAACAACCCTTCCTGCTCGCGGAAATAGAACCCAGCAGCACGCGCCTGCGCGGGCAGCACGAGC
>CAZAQB010000293.1:0-2405 GCA_964487155.1 uncultured Ectothiorhodospiraceae bacterium | reverse complement strand
TTCTCCCGCACCGTCCGGCACATCTGCTGGGCCGCGGCGAGCCCCCCCTGCAGGCCGGTTTCCGGCAGCAGTACGGCGAATTCCTCGCCGCCCACCCGCGCCAGCAGGTCACTGCTGCGCAGCTTGGTCCGCATCAGCTCGCCCAGGTGGCATAGGGCGGCATCCCCCGCCTGGTGACCCAGGGTGTCGTTGACCCGCTTGAAATGGTCGGCATCCACCAGTAACAGGCTGATGGGGCGGCCCGAGCGCTGGGCCCGGGCCCGTTCGCGCTCGAAATGCGCCTGGAAGCTCGGCCGGTTGGGCAGCCGGGTGAGCGGGTCGCTGTTGGCCAGCGCGGTGAGCGCCGCCTCGGCCTCGGAGCGGCTCATCTCATAATAGGCCGCGAACAGCGCCACGCCCACCCAGATCAGCAGCATCTCCAGGGAACTGAGAATCTCGTGCTGGCTGCTGCCGATGCCGTGGCTGGCGAAGAACACGCAACTGGCGAGCACGAAGAACACCGCACTCAGGGCCAGCCCCACCCTGGGACCGAGCAGGTAGAGGGCCACCAGGGGATAGATGACCCCCCACAGGAAGCTCACCTGGGAGGTCTCCGGATACGCATGGATGGTCAGCAGGGAGAGCGCGGCCAGCCCCAGCAGGCTCCAGCTGGCCGCCACGATGCGGTCGCGGCGCAGCAGCAGCGCCGCGGCCACCACCGAGGCCACCGCCGTCATCCCCTCGATTAATCCCAGCAGCACCACGCCAGTGGCGAAATTCAGCAGGCTGAACAGGCTGGCCACCAGGAACAGCACCACGTAGCCGGAGCGCAGCACCAGGAACCGGCGCTCCTCGCCGGCGGCCCGGACACGCCTGGGGTGCTCTCCCTGCGGGCCCGGTTGGCCGTCCTGCTGGGATGCGGTCAACGAACACCCTCCGCGATCCGGCCGGTGAGGCAACCGGTCGGGAGTGGTTTCGGCCATCGCCCCCAGCACATCATGCGGCACCATTAACCCAATCCCCGATCCGGCTTCGGCAAACGCCACGCTCAGAGGGATCCCGATCCCTCACGATCACCCTACCGGAACCCCGTCGCAGTGTATGTTGAGTCGGCCACGTTGCAGCAGTTAATTTTATTGGTTTTAACGAAGGGGGTGCCCAGCTCCGATGCAACGCCTGCCCCGGCTCGACCCGGATAGCCCCCCGGCGGCGCCCCTGCTGCGCTACCTGGGACGCCTGCGCCAGCAGGGATTCCGGGGCGAGTGCGTTCCGCGCTGGAGCGAGCGCCTGCTGCGCTCCACCGACAACAGCATCTACCAGCTCCAGCCTTCGGCCCTGCTGCTGCCCCGGGACACCGGCGACGTGCAGCTGGCCCTGGCGGAACTGGCCAGCGCTGGCCACGGCCTGCACCTCACACCCCGCGGCGGCGGCACCGGCACCAACGGCCAGTCCCTCAGCGAGGGGATAGTGCTGGACCTCAGCCGGCACATGAACCGCATCCTGGCGGTGGACGCCGACGCGCGCACCGCCACCGTGCAGCCGGGCGTGATCCGCGACCAGCTCAACGACGCCGCCGCCGACCACGGGCTGTTCTTTCCGCCCACGGTGGCCCCCGCCAACCGCGCCACCCTGGGCGGCATGATCGCCACGGACGCCTGCGGCAAGGGCTCCCGGCGCTACGGCCGTACCAGCGACCATCTGGCTTCTCTCAAGGTGGCGCTGGCCGACGGGACGCTCATCGACACCGCGCACCCGCCCGACGACCCCCGCCTCCCGCGGCTGGCGCGCCTGCTGGAGGAGTCCCGGGAGCTCATCCAGGCCCGCTTTCCGGAACTCCACCGGGGCCTCACCGGCTACAACCTGAAGGACGCCCTGGATCCCCACGGCGGACTGCACCTGCCGGCCCTGTTCGCCGGCGCCGAGGGCACCCTGGGGGTGGTGGTGGAGGCCACGGTGCGGCTCACCCCCACGCCGCGCCACCGCCGGCTGCTGCTGGCTGAGTACGCCGATTTCCCCACCGCCCTGGGCGCCGCACGGGAGCTGCTGCATTACGGCCCTTCCGCGATCGAGACCGCCGATGACATGCTCCTGGATCTGGCCCGCCAGGACCCTGTCTGGCACCGCGTCCAGCACCTGTTCCGCCACCCCCGCGACACCCGCGCCATCAACCTCCTGGAATTCGAGGGCGATGACTTACAGGAAATCCATCGGCAGATGGCGCAATTGCTTGAATCTCCAGGCTCCAGCCTGGGCCGGCCCGGCCAGCCCACGGCGCTCACCCAGGTGCACGACCCGGCGGACCAAGCAGCACTGTGGTCCATGCGCGCCCGGGGCGCCGGGCTGCTCGGCCGCCTGCCCGGGGATCGCAAGCCGGTCGCCTTCATGGAGGACACGGTGGTCCCCCCCGAGGTGCTGCCGGAGTACGT
>CAZAQB010000292.1:0-2413 GCA_964487155.1 uncultured Ectothiorhodospiraceae bacterium | reverse complement strand
CTGAGGACTGAGGACTGAGGACTGAGGACTGAGGACTGAGGACTGAGCGTGACGCCGCCGAGGCAGCTGTCAAGCCACCAATTCCACTCAGTCCACAGTCCTCGGTCCTGTTCACCCCCTCCTGGTCCCAGAGCCTGCCCGATTCGCCCCAGATCAGATCGCACCGCAAACCCCGCTCCGGCCCCGAGACGCCGGATGCGCTGCGCTTATCCGGCCTACGCGCTGAGGACTGAGCGTGACGCCGCCGAGGCAGCTGTCAAGCCACCAATTCCACTCAGTCCACAGTCCTCGGTCCTGTTCACCCCCTCCTGGTCCCAGAGCCTGCCCGATTCGCCCCAGATCAGATCGCACCGCAAACCCCGCTCCGGCCCCGAGACGCCGGATGCGCTGCGCTTATCCGGCCTACGCGCTTCGCCCACGCCCCCGCGGCGCGGCTTGGGCCCGCGTAGGCCGGAAAAGGCGCGCAGCGCCGCATCCGGCGCCCCCGCCCTGCGGCCGAGCGACTGCGGTAGCGTCAGCCCCCTCTTCCACTCAGTCCTCAGGGCGATGGCATCGGTACCGCGGATCGGTTCGGGCACGCGGGCTCGGCGCTTGGCGCCGTGGCGGTTTGCTACGCTGGCCCCCACGTTTCTTCGCAACGTGGGTCTACGGCGGCGGTGTCCAAGGCCGTGCCGAGGCCCGGAGCATGGCTGGCGCCGCACGCCATGAGCGGCGGAGAGAGCGATGAGGCGCGTAATATTTTTGTAAACACCCTCTGAGGACTGAGAACTGAGAACTGAGAACTGAGAGTGACGCCACCGAGGCAGCTGTCAAGCCCCCTCTTCCACTCAGTCCTCAGTCCTCAGTCCTCAGTCCTTTTCACATTGAAGACGCTGGGTTCCGCCCCGCCCCACCCACCCCGCGGGAGCGCCGGCTCGGCCCGTTAACGCCTCCCCCGGGCATGCCTCACCAGGCGCCGGCGGCGCTCCGCCTGGCGCGGGCTGAGCGTGTTGCGCCGGCCGGCGTAGGGGTTCTCGCCGGTGCGGAATTCCAGACGCAGGGGGGTGCCCCGCAGGTCGAAGGCCTTGCGGAAGCTGTTCATCAGGTAGCGGCGGTAGGCCGGCGGCAGGCGCTCGGTCTGGTTGCCGTGGATCACGATCACCGGCGGCTTGCGGCCGCCCTGATGGGCATAGCGCAGCTTCACCCGCCGGCCCCGCACCATCGGCGGCGGATGGGCGGTGACGGCGTCCTGCAGCACCCGGGTCACCTCGGAGGTCTCCAGCGAGCGCTCGGCGGCGGCGTTGGCGCGGCGGCAGTCGTCCAGCAGCAGGCCGACCCCGGTGCCGTGCAGGGCCGAGATGAAGCGCACCGCGCCGAACTCCGCGAAGCCGAGTTTCAGGTCCAGGCTGCGGCGGGCGGTGATGCGGGCAGCCTCGTCCATGCCGTCCCACTTGTTCACCGCCAGCACCAACGCCCGGCCGGCCTCCAGCACATGGCCGATGAGGTGGGCGTCCTGATCGCCGGCGCCGTCCCGGGCGTCCACCATTGCGATCACCACGTCGGCCTGCTCGATGGCCTGCAGGGTCTTGATGACGCTAAATTTCTCCACCGTCTCGCTGACCCGGGCCCGGCGCCGCACGCCGGCGGTGTCGATCAGGGTGAAGTCCTGGCCGTCGCGCTGGAAGGGGACGAAGATGCTGTCCCGGGTGGTGCCGGGCTGGTCGAACACCAGCACCCGCTCCTCGCCCAGGATGCGGTTCACCAGGGTGCTCTTGCCGACGTTGGGCCGGCCCACCACCGCCACCCGCAGCCCCGGCGCCTGCTCCTCGCTGAGCGGCTCGGCAGGCTCGCCCGCCGGCAGACGATCCAGGGCGCCGGCCATGAGCCGCTGCACGCCCCGGCCGTGGGCGGCCGCCAGCAGCACCGGCTCCCCCAGGCCCAGGGCGTGGAACTCGGCGCCGGCGGTGCGCTCGTCCAGGCCGTCCACCTTGTTCACCGCCAGGCAGATGGGGGTATCCCGGCGCCGCAGCTGGGTCACCAGTTCCTGGTCGGCGGCGGTGAGCCCGTCCCGGGCGTCCACCATGAACACCAGCACGTCGGCCTCGTCCATGGCCCGCTCCGCCTGCGAGCGCATGCCGGCGTAGACCCCCTCGACGCTCTCGCCGACGCCGGCGGTATCGACCACGATGACGCCCCGTCCCTCCACCTCCGCGCGGCCGTACTGGCGGTCCCGGGTGAGGCCGGGGAAGTCCGCCACCAGGGCGCCCCGGCTGCGGGTGAGCTGGTTGAACAGGGTGGACTTGCCCACATTAGGGCGGCCCACCAGGACGATGACGGGGTCCATGGATTCGGGTACCGGGTTGGGGAAGGGAAGGATATCAGGACTGAGGACTGAGGACTGAGGACTGAGGACTGAGGACTGAGGACTGAGGAC
>CAZAQB010000291.1:0-2469 GCA_964487155.1 uncultured Ectothiorhodospiraceae bacterium | reverse complement strand
GCCGCTCCTTCGAAAAGTCCCTTGTGAAACCAATATCCTACGCGATATCAGCACACATTCGTGACATCTTCGGGCTAGGAGTCTGCCACTCCCAGGCCGTTCCGCTCCATCGGCAGAACCGGGCCAGGCCACCACGCGGCCACCATCACCGGCCCTGCCGCAGGGAGCCCGGGCACGCTGGCCAATTCATGGGCGCTCGCCGCATTGACATAATAAATGCCGCCGAGAGACGGAATGTGCTGCAATGCTTCGATTCGGGTGTGGGCGCGCTCGCCCCAGGCTGGCGTTCGACCCTCGCCCTGCCCCGGCCCATGCCGCCGGCGCATCTCACAAGACCAAAGACTGTACACCACGGGAGGAGAACCAATGGGTTACCGCGAGGAGTACCTGCGCTCCATCAACTCGCCGGACGAGTTCTGGGCCGACAAGGCACGCCAGATCGACTGGCATGAGTTTCCAGAGAACATCCTCAGCCGGGACGCCAACGGCAATTACCGCTGGTTCGCCGGCGGCAAGCTGAACACCTGCCACCTGGCAGTGGACCGCCACGTGGAGCGCGGCGCGGGTGACCAGACGGCCATCATCTACGACTCCCCCGTCACCGACACCAAGCAGCACATCAGCTACCGCGAGCTTCAGGATCAGGTGGCCCGCTGCGCCGGCGGGTTGCGCCACCTGGGCGTGGAAAAAGGCGACCGGGTGATCATCTACATGCCGATGATCCCGGAGACCCTGGTGGCCATGCTGGCCTGCGCCCGCCTGGGCGCCATCCACTCGGTGGTGTTCGGCGGTTTCTCGCCCCACGAGCTGCGGGTGCGCATCGACGACGCCAAGCCCAAGGCCCTGGTCACCGCCAGTTGCGGCATCGAGTTCAGCCGGGTCATCCCCTACAAGCCCCTGGTAGACAAGGCCCTGGAGATGGCCGAACACCCGCCCGAGAAGACCGTGGTGGTGGCCCGTCCACAGGCCGAAGCGAGCCTGCAGCCCGGGCGGGACTACGACTACGCGCAGCTGCTGGCCGGCGCCACCCCCGCCGATCCGGTGATGGTGGACGCCACCGACCCGCTGTACATCCTCTACACCTCCGGCACCACCGGTAAGCCCAAGGGCGTGGTGCGTGACAACGGCGGGCACGCCGTCGCCATGAACTACAGCATGGAGCTGGTCTACGACTGCCAGCCCGGCGACGTATTCTGGGCGGCCTCCGACGTGGGCTGGGTGGTCGGCCACTCCTACATCGTCTACGCGCCCCTGATCCGCGGCTGCACCACCATCGTCTACGAGGGCAAGCCGGTGAAGACGCCGGATGCCGGTGCCTTCTGGCGCATGATTTCCGAGCATCAGGTAAAGGCTTTCTTCACGGCACCCACCGCGTTCCGGGCCGTGAAGAAGGAGGATCCGCAGGCCAGGGAAAAGGCCAAGTACGATATCTCCTGCCTGAAAAACCTGTACCTCGCCGGCGAGCGCCTGGACCCCCCCACCTACGAGTGGCTGAAGGATCACCTGCACTGCCCCATCGTGGACCACTGGTGGCAGACCGAGACCGGCTGGGCCATTGCCGGCAATCCCATGGGCGTGGAGCCCCACGAGCCCAAGGTGGGCTCCGCCACGGTGCCCATGCCCGGCTACAACGTCCAGATTCTGGACGACGAGGGCAATGTTCTGGGCCCCAACCAGTCCGGCAACATTGTCATCAAGCTGCCCCTGCCTCCCGGCACTCTGCCCACCCTGTGGAACGACGACGCACGCTTTCGCAGCAGTTACATGGCCATGTACGACGGCTACTACGTCACTTCCGACGGCGGCTACCTGGATGAAGACGGCTACCTGTTCGTCATGGGGCGCATCGACGACGTCATCAACGTGGCCGGGCATCGGCTGTCCACCGGCGCCATGGAAGAAGTCGTGGCCAACCACCCCGCCGTGGCCGAGTGCGCCGTGGTCGGACTGGACGACGAGATGAAGGGCCAGCAGCCGGTGGGTTTCGTGGTGCTCAAGGACGGCGTCGAAGCCGATCCCGAGGCCCTGGAGAAAGAGCTGGTGCAGGCGGTGCGTGACGCCATCGGCGCCGTGGCGGCGTTCCGCCGGGTACTGGTGGTGCAGCGCCTGCCCAAGACCCGTTCCGGCAAGATCCTGCGCAAGACCATGCGCCAGCTGGCGGCCCAGGACGAGGTGCCGGTGCCCTCCACCATCGACGATCCGGCCATCATGGACGAGATCAAGCACGCCATGAGCACCGGGGCCGTGGGGCGGTTCAGCGGCTGAGACCCAACCCGAGCCCGGCGCCAAGCGGCGCCGGGCTCGCCCACCGGTTGGTCCCTTCACATCGCGGTATCCTCTGCCGGTCCGCCAATCCATCCGTTTCTGGGCCAGCAGGCCCACAACGGCCCTGCCCATTGACGCTTCTCGGGCGCACTCGCCGACCCCATACAGCCCTGATCCGCCGGACGCACCTCGGATGCGTAGCAG
>CAZAQB010000290.1:0-2478 GCA_964487155.1 uncultured Ectothiorhodospiraceae bacterium | reverse complement strand
GAGGAACGGGCGCCGTCCGACTCCTGCTTCTCGCAGTGACCGTTTGCCCGGCGCCCCGGACAGCGCTCCGGATCCCAGGCGCACTGCATGCACCGCCGCGCCCGCTCAATCTCCTCGCAGGTCACCTGCAACAGTGTCTGCATGGATTGGACGAGCCGCTGCATCTCGGCCTGGAGTTCCTCCGGCGCCAGCTGCGGCGGTGCCGATGTCGTTTTTGTCAGCTGCCGGTGTTGCATCTTCTCCGCCTCCTCCCCCGGAACAGGGCTGCGGATTTTTCGAACGGGCAGAGTACTCCATCGATGTCCCCCTCTCTATCGGCAAATTACCGACAAGGATCAGGGAATCCCCGCCCGTCCTCTGGAACCCCGGTGTGCAGCAGCCCGGCTGCCGCCTCCGCCATGGCCGCCGGCTCGTGGCCGGCGCCGGGTACCTCCTGGTAGCGCCAGGCCATGGGGGCATCCAGTTCCCGGGCCATCCGGCGCGCCTGGGCCATGAAATAGGCGGCCCGGGCCAGCCGGTGGCGACCCTGGGCCAGGGCCGGCGGGCTGCGATTCAGGGCAGGGTGCCGGGTGTCGGTATCGCGGGCGCCGGCCAGCACCACCAGGGGCGCGGCCAGGGCCCGGACCAGGTCGGCCCGGCTCAGGCCGGCGTCGGCGATGCCGAAACGCATGGGCACGGCCGGATCAAGACAGGTGTAGGTGCCGGCGTTGGCAGCCACGGCCAGGCGATAGCGCACCCGGGGCCAGAACAGCACCATGCGGTGCACGAACTGGGCCCCGGCGCTGTGGCCGAACATGGCGTATTCGGTGGTCGCCAGGCCGAAGCGCTCCCGCAGCGCGTCGAACACCTGCTCCAGGGCGGCGAAGGCTGACTCCTCGGGCGGGCGCCGGCGCCCGTCGCGCCGGAACAGGTTGCCCATCTGATAGCCCCGGGTGCGATGAAACGGCGGCACCGAGAACTCCGGCGCTGCCACCAGGTAACCGCGGTGCAGCGCCAGCGCCCGCCACAGGTCCAGATACTGGCGGGCGTTGCGCTCGATGCCGTGCAGCACGAACAGCACTGCTGCGTCCGCCGCCGGCTGGTCTGGCAGCGCATAGTGCACGGGCAGCAGCCGGCGCTTTTGCGCCGGCCCCACCTCCACCTGCAGTGAACCGACCTCGCTCGCCACCGGCGCCTGGACTCCCGTGCTGCAGCCACCGGCGAGACCCGCCGGCAGTTCCGGCGCCAGCTTACGCATCGAGGCCGGCAACTGGCCAACCGAAGGCTCCGCGCTGGCAGCCAAATGCTGCTGGCCTCACTGAAGCATGGCGGCGAGGGAGCGCACGGACTCCAGGGCCTGCAACGCCGCGGAGGCTCCGGCCTCATCGAACTGCAGCCCCACGCGATGGCCCACCTCGCGGGCCTGGTGGCGGCGGACACGGCCCGACAGTTGCAGGGGCTCGCCACTGCCCGCCAGGGACAGGGAAAGGGTCAGCAGCGCATCCGCGTCCGGAGCCGGGATCTCCGGGGACACCGCCAGCTGGCAGCCGGAGGCGCTCAGGTCCAGCAGCAGAGCGTTGGCCGGCTCGCCGCCGGCGCCGGCCACCTGGCACGGAATCATGCAGGGAATACGCTCCTCGCGCCGCAGTGCCCGGGTCTCGGCGCTGGCCGGCACGGAGGTGAACACCAGCAACTCCGGCTGCTGCAGCACCCGGGTTACGTGGACCCGGAAACCGTAGGCGGTCCCCGCCTCCAGGAAGCGCACCATGAGGGCGTCTCCCAGCTGCAGGCGCATGGCGCGCAGATCGCCGGGATGGGACGGGCTCGAGCGCAGCAGCAGGTAGTCGCGCTCGGCGTAACCCAGCAGCGATGCAAAGCGCCGCGCCCTGGAGCCGGGCGTCTGCAGGGCGAGCAACATGCCACCGACCAGCGGCGGGTCGACTTCCTCAGTCTCCGCCTGCGTACTGCTTTCCGTCAGTTCGGTCATGACATCCCTCTAAACAAACGGCGATAACCGTGACTCGGTCGCGGCCCTGACCCCACATGGCGCGCTGGCCGACCCGGTCCCGGCGCTCCCTCAGCCGCTGGGCAAGCTCAGGCATCCTGAGTCCCGCAGGCTGCAAGGCACGCGCCCCGGCATGAAGGTTATCGGCCGCCTGGGAGCCGGGTTTAGCCCCTGCGGCCCGACCGGGGCCGACCGCCTGCACCGGCAGGCTGCGACCCTGAGCCCGCAGCGCGAACCATGGTGGTCCTCGGCAGATCACCGCCTGCCCCGGGGACAGGGCGCTGGCGGCCATGCCGGCGGCGGGCAGGGAGACCGACACGGTGGCGGCAGAACCGCAGCCGCTCAGTATCCAGGGTTCGTCGCGAGGCGAGTGGAAGTCGCTTCTTGGCGACTCCGATAGGCTGGTATTGTTAACCCGAAGATTTCATGAATTTGTGCTTATATCGCGTAGGATATTGGTTTCACAAGGGACTTTTCGAAGGAGCGGCGTATCG
>CAZAQB010000289.1:0-2482 GCA_964487155.1 uncultured Ectothiorhodospiraceae bacterium | reverse complement strand
TGCACCTGAACGGCCGGGTTTTTCATGTGAATCAACCCGTTTTCGTGCAGGTACATGACTCGTTGAAATTCAAACCAAGACAAAGTCAGGCTGCAGGCCGCATTCCCACGTGCCTCCGCTAGCCTTGGATTTGGAATTCAAACCGAGACAATTGGGCTCCGTTTTTACTGCCTAAAGATCAATGACTTGCCTACCCCCCCGCAGTATTCGTCACTTTGGACGCCTCAAGGGGGCGGCTAGCGGCCGGCAGGCGCTGAGGCCCCGTCGCCTGGGACCTCCTGCGAAAAATGGGGCCTCCTGCACTCTGAACCACTCCATCGCCGACCGCCTTATACTGCGTGCGCCATTCGTCCAGCCGGGCCGGGTCGCGACCAAGTTGCAGCAGTGCCGACCAGGTGGCGGCCAGGCGCTCCGCATCGACCAGGGCATGGTACATGCCGTACCTCTGTACATGATCGTCCACCACGCGACCGAGCGTGTTGGTGAGCGCTCGTCGGTGCCCCAACCCACTGGGGTCAAAGCGCAGGGGCTCGCGCGCCAGGGATTGAGGGCACACCGTTGCGAGCAGCCGACGCAGCAACTCATGATGGTACTCTGGATAGTCGCAGTCTAGGCAGACGGGCCCGCCGAGAGCCTGGATCCAGAGGCTGATACGTTCCCTCGCTGTTGCCGATTAGACCAGGTAATCGCCGCCCCACAGCCTCAGTATGACCTGCGACGAGCAGTCCATCCCCGATTAGGTATCTGCCAACTCGATATACAACGTCTTCGGATGTCGGCCGCCGGTCGTGAAGCCAACGCTGATCAGCTTGGGCTCGTCCCAACTACTGAACTCCGAGTCGTAGAAGACGTGCGTCGGCATCGGTCGTCCGGAAGACTGGAAGAGCCTCAACTTGTCAATTGTGGCCTCACTGGCTGCCGAGGAGTACACCCATCGAAACCACCTTGGCGCTCCTTGCGCCTACCCTGGAAATCGGCGGCCGCACCTGATCCGAGCCGGCGTCATCCCGTGAGCGACATCTCTTGTCAGCGGACCTGGGGCAGTCCACGTTGGGACAGCACTCGGTAGCGGCGCCGGGGATGCTTCATGTGGCCCGGCATATTGGCCTCACCGTAATCCGATCCGTCACGCGCAGCGATGAAGGACAGGCAAAGGATACGGAGTCAGCCATGAGAATCCGGGTCATGTCCGATCTGCACTTGGAGTTCTACGAGGATCCGCAGGCGTGCGGCATCTTCGGCGATGTCGCGTGCGACGTGGTGGTACTCGCTGGCGACATCGCACTTGGAACGCGCGCCATCCGCTGGGCGGCGGACAGTTTTCCGGACACCCCGGTGGTCTACGTCCTGGGCAACCACGAGTATTACGGCCACGACGCCGCCGAGTTGCTGCCCCGTGCGCGCAGCGCGGCGCAGTCCTCGGGCGTCCACCTCCTGGAGAACGACGAAGTGCGTATCGGCGGCGTGCGTTTCCTGGGCTGCACGCTATGGACCGACTTTGCTGCGGGCGGCGATGTGGAGGGGGCCCAGCGGATTGCCGACGGCATCATCAGTGATTTCCGGTCTGTCTCCCACCGCGGCCGGAGACTCACGCCGCGCGATATCGTCCTGTGGCACCAGGAGTCCGCCTCCTGGCTACGGCGCCAGCTGGATCCGAGCGACCCTGCCGTCGTCGTGACGCACTTTCCCCCGACACTGAGAACGGTCAATCCGCGGTTCGGCGCCGGCGATGCGCTCACACCATACTTCCACTGCAACCTCGAGCACCTGATGGGCAATGCCGTACCGTTGTGGATCCATGGCCACAGCCACCACTCTGCCACCGAGCGGATCGATACCCCGCGTGGCTCGACCCTGGTGTGCTCGAACCAGCTCGGTTACCCCGGTGAGGGCGTGGCCTTCATGACGGATTACGTGCTTCAGGTATGAAGTGCCTGTCGGCATGACGGCCGCGGCCATCGACGGCTTCGGGACGCTCTGCGCCGACCACGGGTCCCGGCTCGCGGCTTGCGCAAGAGGGCCGGTGCAGTCCGGCGAAGGCCTCAGAAACGCCGGTGCAGGTCCCCAAAGCTCCCGCGTCGGGCAATTTCTTCGTTGTATGCTTCGATGGCGTCCCGATTCGCTTCCCGCCATTGTGCAGCGCTATCCAGCCGATTCGCCGGCGCTGGCCTTTTCCTGATCCCGCTGCCACGGGAGTTTGTCGGGCTCCTGCCAGGCTTGCTCATCTTCAGTCTCCCGGGCCAGCTGCATGTCGATCCAAGTATCTCAGGATACGCGAGCCCGTTACGCGCTGGACCGGGGACGGGTCTGCAACCCCAGAGGGCCGCTGCTCTCGGCCGGGCGCCAAACCCACACGTGTCCGGGACGGCCGACGGACGGACTGAGGCGGGCCTTTCCAGTAGGCTAGTTGCTTCGCTTGGACCAGTTCACCAGGCGTCTTGAGAACAGCAGAGTTCACCATTCACGTCGTCAGGCTCCGCCG
>CAZAQB010000288.1:0-2496 GCA_964487155.1 uncultured Ectothiorhodospiraceae bacterium | reverse complement strand
CGGTTCTACGAGGATGTGGACATCCTGGTGCCCCGAGCGGAACTGGCCCGGGTGGAGAGCGCCCTGTTGCAGGCCGGCTGGGATCCGACCCATCTGGATCCCTACGACCAGCGCTACTACCGCGAGTGGATGCACGAGCTGCCGCCGATGCACCACCGGCAGCGGGGCTCGGGGCTGGACGTCCACCACGACCTGTTGCCGGTCTCCGGGCGGCTGCACCCGGATGCCCCGGCGGTGCTAGCCGCCGCCGGCCCGGTTTCAGACGGGTCCACGGTGCACATCCCCTGCGCTGAGGATCTGGTGCTGCACAGCGCCGCCCACCTGTTCCACGACAGTGAATGGGATCACGCGCTGCGGGATCTCACCGACATCGACCTGCTGATCCGGGAGTTCGCCGGCGCGGAGTTCTGGGCGCGCCTGCCGAAGCGTGCCCGGCGCCATCAGCTGACGGAGCCGCTGGTGGACGCCCTGGCCTGGAGCCGGCGGCTGCTGGAAACGCCCGTGGAGGGCGAGCTGAGGGATCTCTCGGACAGGCGGGGCACGAAGCGCCGGGTGCTGGATGCGGTGTTCCGCCGGGGGCTCATGCCACCCCACGCCAGCGCCGCCGACCGCTTCACCCCGGCGGCCCGCATGGCCCTGCTGGTGCGCTCCCACTGGCTGAAGATGCCGCCCGGGCGCCTGGCGCTGCACCTGACCCGCAAGGCCCTGCGCCGGGAGCCGGCGGCTGGGGAGTGAGCCCCGGCCCGGGGCGCTTCAGTCGGCGCGCCCTGATGGCAGGGCTCCGGATACGCAGGGCAGCGCCGATCAGGTGTCGGTGCCGAAGACGTCCTCGGGGGTGCGGGCGTCGAGCAGGCGCTCGCTCCAGGTCAGCAGGGTGTCGGAATCTGCCTGCCGGAGCCTGGTCAGGGCGTCCTCGCTCGGAGTACCGAATTTGCGCTGCCACTGGCGCTGCAGCACCAGGGCCTCGCCCTCGAGCCGTCCCTCGAGCCGTCCCTCGAGCCGTCCTTCGATTTGCCCTTTGATGCGCCCTTCGCGTCGCCCCTCCTCCAGCCCGATGCGTCGCCCCTCTTCAATACCCTTCTGCTTCCAGTTGGTGGTCCATTCCCTCGCGTTTTCGGACAGCATCGTGCGGACCTCCCTGAGTTCATTCACGATGGGTACATTCTGCCCCGGCATGCGGGCTGGAAGGAATTCTCTTGCTAACCACAGCGCGAAGGCGCGCGCCAGCGAATGCTGCTCGGCAGATGCCAGCCACTTGACCAGGGCTTCCACCACCCGAATGACATCTTCCGGGCCCTGGCTTCGCTCAAGCTGGAACAGAGCCCCCGCCAGATTGCGCTGCTCCAGATTACTCCGCTTCAGGGCCGATTGCTCGACGAGCAGGTAGCGTAACCGCGGCCGGTAGACCTGCAGGCCCTCAGGTGAAGGGCGCATCAGCTCCGCGATGTCTGTTGCCGCCGTCCAGGGGGCGGTGCCGTTGTAGAGCACCAGGGGCAAGACAGGCGGCAGGCCGAGCTCGGTGCCGGGCGCCTTGGAGCGGAGCAGATCCTGGTAGAGGAGGCCCAGGTACACCATCATCCGCAGCGCCATCTGGCGGTCTACGTTGGACTGGAACTCCATCAGCAAGTAGACGTACAGCGACTGCTGTCCCAGCTGCACTTTCCACACCAGGTCATCGGCCCGGCCGCGGAGGTCGTCGCTTACGTAGCTGGCGTTGACCCGCTCCAGCGTCGAGAAATCGATTTCCTCGACCCAAGGGCCCTCCACGAACCCGCGAAGCAGGTCGGCCACCATCTCGGGGTGAGAGAACAGCAGCTTGTAGCTGTGGTCGTGATTCATGGGTGTACCTCCCTGTACGGTTTACAGTCGTTGCGGTGAGGCTCTCAGTGGGCAGTCTTCCCGCCTGCCGGCTCACGGGGGCGCTGCGCCGCCGGTGATCCGCGCGGGACACCGCCACCGTAGCCCCACGTTGCGAAGAAACGTGGGGGCAGGCATCACCCAGCGCCCCGGTGCTATCGTTCAAAGCCGCCGGCGCGTCGGGCGGCCCGCTGCTCAGAGGCGTTCCTGGGCCTCCAGCCACGTCTCCAGCGCCACCAGAATCCACACCAGTTCGCCGTAGTAGGCGGCATGGCCGTCGGCGTGCAGGCGCTGGGCCTGCTCGGCGAAGCCGGGGCGTAGAATCCGGCGCTGGTCGAGGTTCGCCAGGCGTTCCTGGGCCATGTCCCGCAGCGCGGCATGATCCCTCAGCCAGACGCCGAACGGCAGGCCGAAGCCGTGCTTGCTCTTGTGCAGGATCTCCGCCGGCAGGAACCCTTCCATCAGATCCTTGTAGTAGGCGCGCAGGCGCCCGCCCTTGAGCAATTCAGCGCTCGGCACCCGCGCGGCCAGCTCGGTGAGGTGGTCGTCCAGCATCGGGAAACGCACCTCCACGCCGCCCAGCTCGCAGGCCCGGCGCACCTTGCGCAGGTCGTTGTCGGCCAGGGTCTGCTGCCAGTC
>CAZAQB010000287.1:0-2519 GCA_964487155.1 uncultured Ectothiorhodospiraceae bacterium | reverse complement strand
GTCGGGCCGTAGTACTCGCGCGCCTCCTGGAAGCCGAAGGGCACCGAGGCGGCCAGTACCAGCAGTGAGACGACAATCGCAGCGCCCGTGCCCGGCCAGCGATGGCGGCTGCGCCCGCCGGCCTCGCGGGCCACGCGTTGCGCATGCAGATACGTGCCGGTGAGGATGAGCCCACACAGGATCAGCCCGAACAGAAACCACACCGCCTTGCTCCACAACCCGGCGAAATTGCCGAAGTGCAGCGGGTCGGCCATATTCGACCAGATCCAGTAGACCGGCAGGTCGTTCCAGGCGTGGCGCAGCAGGACTTCGCCGCTGCTTGGGTCCAGATGCACCTGATTGGCCCGGGCGCGAACCAGCACGAATCCAGTGTGGCCTTCGAGGGACACGGCGCCCTGCACCGGCCAGTCATACCTGATCATCTCGATATCGAACCCGGGCCACTGGCGTTCCACCCCGGCGAGCAGCGTATCCAGAGGCAGGGGCGGCGACGCCTTGTCCGGCTCAGGCTCCGGAATCTGCACCACGGCGAAATCCTTGCTGCCAGCATAATTGACCTTGCCATCGCCAAAATCCAACCGCCCCGCCTCGAACAGATACCAGGCGCCGGTGAGCGCGATCACCAGCAGAAACCAGAGACTCCAGAGCCCGGCGGTCTTGTGCAGCTCGCTCCAGAACACTCGCCCGCCGCCCGGCTTGAAGCGGAAGAAGCGCGTCCACCAGCGTTGGTAGAAGTACAGCGCGGCAACCAGCGAGGCCAGCATGGTTATCGAGAACGCCGTCACCACATAGAGCCCGACGTTCGGCAAAAACAGGGCATAGTGAAAGCTGCGGAAAAAGCGCTGCACGCTGAAGCGACCCTCGGAGACCCCGGTGACTTCGGCCGTGTACGGATCGACCAGCACGCTCCTGGTGCCGCCGCCCGGCTGTTCCATGAACACCGTCGCCGCCGACCTTCCGTTCAGCGGCGCATGCAGGCTGCTCACTTTCGCCTGTGGCACGGCTGCCCGGGCCGCCTGCTCGATTGCGCCCCAGCTCGCACGCTCGGCTTGCGGTATTACCCGCATCTCGGGCGTCACCAGCCAGTCGAGCTCGTGGGAGAGCACCGCGAAGGTGCCGCTCCAGCAGATCACGAACAGCAACAGCCCGGTGATGACGCCCGTGAAGCTGTGGACGCGAAACCAGCCGCGATTGGTCAACTGCAGCAGTCCCTCAGAATTGCAGGCGATAGGTCAGACGGGTGGTGATTCCCGGCTGGGCGAAGAAATTGGGCGCCACATTCGTTGCCTCGCCGAACTGCGAAACGTACTGTTTGTTCAGGAGGTTTTCGATGCCCAACCGGAACTCGCCGTAGTCGGTTTGCGCCGAGGCGATGAAGTCCACGAGGTAAAGAGCGCTGACCTCACCTTCGCCGAAGGCGGTGCTGTCCGGGAAGCGATCGCTGCCGGGCGAATACTCGAACTGTAGACGGGTGGATAGCCAATCAAACGGATCGTACCCGCCAAAGCCTGTCAGGCGGAAGGGATGGATGAAGGTGCCTTGCAGCTCACGCCACTCGCCGTCGACCTTCCTCTCACCATCCTGGTAGGCGGCGGTGCCACCGACACGCCATTGCTCGTCGAGTTGCACATTAAGCGTCGACTCCACGCCCCAGATGCGCTCGGGCTGGCGCAGGGGGATGGCCAACTGCAGTTCCCCGCCCGGGTTGATGGTTCGGGAGCTGAGATCGGAATCGGTGTAGAAGGCCGTGATGCTGCCGTCCCAGCGGTCGCCGAAATAGCGTGAGCCGATTTCGAAGGAATCCGTCGTCGCCGGTTCCAGCCGAATCTGGTCGGCGCTGTCGACTTGTGAGGCGGCTCGGCCCGGCTGGGTGATGTCGAGCCCCTGAGAGAAGCCGGCGAACAGTTCCAACTCGTCGGTCAGGAAATACACCAGCCCGGCATTGAACAGGGTCTCGTTGACGTCGATGGTGCCGCCTTCGAACTGCGAGCCGTCGCTTCTGAGCACGTCGTCCAGGTCCACATCGAAGTGGTCATGCCGCACCCCGCCGGTCAGCAGGAAATCGCCCAGCGGAATGTCAATCTGTGCAAACCCCGCAAAGTTATTCTGAGTGATGTCCGGTCGGGAGCCCACATCGGTGCCGGCGATCTCGGAGTCGCGCAACTCGGAGTTGAAGTTACGCACAAAATCGCCACCCCAGACGAGTGACATGCCCCACGGCAAAGGCGTCTCGATATTCAGGCGCGCCCCGATGCGCTGATCGACACGTGTCTCCTCGCCGCGCTCGAGTACGCAGCAATCGCCGAACTCGGTGAAATCGACAAATTGATTGATTTCCTGCCGCTGAAAGAAGGTCTTTATATTCAGCGCACTGCCAAAGACCTCGGCATCGTCGAAGGTCAGGGTGGCGTTCCACGCCTGCAGAGGGTCAAGAAACGGGTTTGAGAAGGCGTCGTTATTGGGCACGGCCTCCGCTTTCTTTTCGCCGACGATGGCGTTCGCCGCCTTGGTCCGGTTAT
>CAZAQB010000286.1:0-2578 GCA_964487155.1 uncultured Ectothiorhodospiraceae bacterium | reverse complement strand
CATCAGCCACCGGCTGAGCCTGGGGTTCATGCTGACGGACTGGATGTAGGGGGCGTTTCCGCGCCGGTCGCGGAACCCGCGAAGTGAAACCCTGGCGGACCCAGGCGCCCGTCGCGGGCCGAGTGGCAGAGCCTGGGCAGCTTTCACCCGCTGCGCGTTGCATCCGGGGCTACGCTTTGATGGTGGGGCTTCGCCGACGCCGGGTGCCACGCGGTGTGGCGGGGCCGGCGTACACCGGGGAGGTGGGGCTATGGCCAGCAAGCATCTGTTGTTTCTGGTTCACGGAATGGGGGAGTTCCCGGAAGGCTGGTCCCGGGACGTGCAGGGCACGCTGGAGAAGGCCTACAAGCAGTATCCCCAGATCAAGTTCATTGCGTTTTCCCGCCGCTTCCAGTGCCACGAGATCCGCTACGACGACGAGTTCCAGGCCCTGCGGCGGCTATGGAGCGAGCAGGCGCAGGGGCTGGGGGACTTCATCGCCGGTCAGGGAATCACCGACGAGATCCTGCGCCGGCTGAATCGCCTGGGCGAGCTGATCGACAAGGATACCTTCGTCACGACCCACATCGTGGATGTGCTGCTCTACCGGTTTGCCCGCCAGACAGCATCGGCGGTGCGCGATTCGGTGCGCCGGCAGATCCTCGACGTGCTGGCCGGCCAGGACGGCAGCCAGGGCCTGACGTGGTCCGTGATCGCCCACTCGCTGGGTACCTCGGTCATCCACGACGCCCTGCATGGCCTGTACTCGGACACTGCCCTGGCGGCGCGCGGCTCGCTGGGCGCGGTGACCCGTCCCCGGGCGGTGGTCATGGTGGCCAACGTGAGCCGCGTGCTGCAGTCGGACGTCAGGGTGTATCACTCCCTGGTGCGCCCCGGCGCGCCCGACGACCAGCACGTGGCCCGCCACTTCGTGAACTGCCGCCACGAATGGGATCCCTTCCCCGCACCCCGCGCGTTCCGGCCGAAGCCGGACTGGCCGAGCGCGGAGATCCGCGAGCAGGGGCTGTTCCGGCAGGTGGACACCAACGCCATCGAACAACTGAACGTGCACGGATTCACCCACTATCTGCGCAACCCGAAGGTGCACGCCGCCATCTTCAACGCATTGCTGGACCGCGAGCTGATCGACGGCCCCACCGTGGAAGGGGCCCACCGGGCGTTCGTCGAATCGACTCCGCAAGGCAGGTTCGAGTCGCTGGTGGACGAACTCAAGGAGTTCCAACTCGGCGAAGAGGACGATTTCGAGAGAGTCATCGAACGCTGGGCGAAATTCCGCCGGCGGGTGATGGACCTGGGCCTGGATCTCTGAGGCCGGGCAGGCGCTGACCGATTCGCCGTGATGCCGCCGCGTGGAGGGCATGCCGTGAAGAATCTTGCCGCAGTAATCGCTCTGGCCTGCGCGCTGATGGCCAATTCCCTGGCCGCCCAGGACGACTGCGTATCGCTGCGGGGCCAGCTGATGGAGGCGATGCCGGACATGTTCTCGGTGCTGCAGCAGCTCCACGAACTGGACTGCCTGGGCTCCGCGGAGGACACGGCGGGCTGGGTGCGGGAAGTCTGGGAGATGCGGCCCGAGATCGACGACAGCACAAGCCCCGAAATGGAACTTGAGCAGCGGCGGGCCTGGGCCCTGGCGGGCGTGGAGGCGGCGCTGGCTCAGGCACGGCAGATCGGCGACACCCATCAGGCGGTGCGCAGCCAGCTGGTGAGCGCCCTGGAGGCGGCCCAGGAGCAGCTTGGCCTGGCGGTGCCGCCCCAGGGCGTGACCGCCCCGGTACGCTGGCAACTGCAGGGCCGTGACGGCACCGTGCGGACGGTGCCCGAGCTGAGGCTGGAACAGACCGTTGAAGCGGCCTGCCCCGGGCCGCCCGCGCAGCCGCAACCGGGTTCCGGCTGCGCCATGGCGCTGGCCTATGCCGAGCGGGTGCTGCGCATTGTTGCACTGGTGCAGCGGGGCATGCAGTTCCACGCTGACACCGTGATCGAGGCGTACCGGGATCGCTACACGGTCCGGGACAGGATGTGGGAGGCGTACCGCGACCAGGCCCTGCCCCAGTACCCGTGGGAGTGGGGCATCAACAGCTGGCGCATGAGCCGAGCGGATGACCGTCCCAGGGACGCCGCAGGCGAGCCCATGGGGCCGATGGAGATTCCCGACGACCAGATCATCTTCCTGCACCCCGGGGTCGGCCTGGAGCGACTGGACGTGGACGGCGACGATGCCACCACCGACCCCACGCTGTACCTGGAATTCATCGGCTACAACCGCTGGCAGTGGGACCAGCGCACCGGCGCCATGCAGGGGGGCCTCGGAGTGTCGCTGATCGGCTCGGTGACGCGCCGGGACGACGCCGACGATTTCAGCTACGGAGTCATGTTCCACTGGCGCAGCACGTTCCGCGTGGCGGTGACACGGACCGACGACGCGACCGGCATCCTGCTGGGGGTGGACCTGGCCGAGATGTTCCGGGACAAGCTGCCGGTGGCGCGTGACGTGGTCGATTTCTGGTAGCGAAGGCCGGCCGCCGAGGGGCCAGGAGCGCGTCGGGGACGGCCCCGCTACAGCGTCTTCAGATAC
>CAZAQB010000285.1:0-2580 GCA_964487155.1 uncultured Ectothiorhodospiraceae bacterium | reverse complement strand
GCCTCAGGGTACGCCGGGGATGGTCCGGCGCCACCCGATTGTTGCGACGGGCCGGTACGGGAGAGCCGAGCATGCCAGCGACCCACCCACTGCGTGCCGCCGGGCCGGCAGATGCGCCGGCCGTC
This sequence comes from uncultured Ectothiorhodospiraceae bacterium, assembly GCA_964487155.1. Classification (GTDB taxonomy): domain Bacteria; phylum Pseudomonadota; class Gammaproteobacteria; order Nitrococcales; family Nitrococcaceae; genus CAZAQB01. Next base: position 2,455 of record CAZAQB010000285.1, on the reverse strand, counting down.
ACCCGGCTGCTGACCCTGTCCTATGCCCGGCTCATGGCCGCCGCCTACGATGCTTCCCTGCTCGCGGCGGCGCTGCCCGTGATCGGCGTGGCCAACCCGGCCCTGCTGGCCTCCGGCCGGTACTTCCTCGCGCTGGCCGGGGACGGCTCCCTCGCCGGCTGCGGCGGCTGGAGCGTGGAGCGCCCCGGGGGTGGGGTGGAGCCCGGCCTGGGCCATGTGCGGCATTTCGCGGTCCACCCGGAACACCTGGGGCGGGGCATCGGCCGGGCGCTGCACCAGGCCAGCGCGGCGCAGGCCCGGAACGCCGGAGTGACGCGCATGGAATGCTACGCAAGCCTCAACGCCGAGGGTTTCTACCGGGCGCTTGGCTTCACGCCCGTGCGGCCGCTGGAGCTGGCCCTGGGCCGGGGGCTGGTGTTCCCGGCGCTGGAAATGCACGCCCCGGCTGTGAGCCCGCCCCGGGCCGCAAGGGGTCCCGGGGCGGGCGTGCGGTCAGCGCTGCGGGCGCGGCAGCGGCTCCAGCTGCCGGTAGAAGTCCGAGAACACCATGTCCTCGTGGGCATTGGCCTGGTGGCAGCCGGCGCAGGCCGGGGCCGGTGCCGCGCCGGCCGTGGCGGCGTAGGGGGGCGCGTGGTGGCCGAAGTTGAAGAACCCCCAGCCCTCGGTGTCGGAGAAGCGATCGGAATCCTTCACCGAGACGTCAAGACCGTTGGGCTCGGCCGGGAAGTAGCCGCGCCCCGAGGCCTCGTTGCGCGAGCCGTCCGCGTGCTCGCCGGCCTTGGTCAGCTGCAGCTCCTTGACCAGCACGGTGCCCTCCGGCCACTCGCCGGTGCGCCGGTAGTGCTCGAGGGCCGCCGGCTCCAGGTACACGTTGTGGAACTCCGGGAAGCCCGCGGCGCCGCCGTTCAGGGCGTTGGGGGTGAGGGGCGCACCCAGGAACACCCAGGTGCGGAAACCCTCGGGCTGGAGCAGTTCCCCCTGGGCATTGAACCGCGGCCCCAGCTCCACATCGGGGTAGCCGGCGCCCCTGCCGGCCGCGCCGGCACCGTCGTGAGTCGCTATCAGGCCGCCGGCCAGCAGGCCGGCCAGCCCCAGGGCATTGGTGAGCGTCTTCATGGTCGTCTCCTTCGGTTCAGGCCGCCGGGCGCAGGTTCAGCCGCGGGAAGTCGAAGCCGGTGTCGGCGAGCTGCAGGTAGCCGGCCAGGGCCGCCGGCGAGCGGGCGAAGATGGCGATCAGGTTGGGCACCCGGCCCAGCTTGGCCTTCACCGCCTGCAGCGGCGAGGCGACTTCCGGGTCCGGGCGGGCCAGGTCTACGGGTTCGATGCGCGGCATGGCAGATTCTCCGGTCGGTGGGGTGGGGTACGCCTCGGGGGCGTGGAGAGAAGCTTGACCGGAGTGCCGATACGATAGGTACCATTAAGTCTTAAAATAATTACGCAGGGTATCGACATGGATGACCGTCTGGTGTCGCTTCTGAAGCGCTTCGAGCTGCGGGCCCGGGTTTTCCAGGCCGGACCCCTGTGCCGCATGGCCCAGTTCGATGCCGCCGATGGGCTCGGTTACATCCACCTGCTGCGCGCCGGCACCCTGGCGGTGCGCTCCCCCGGGGAACTTCCACCGGTGCTGGAGGAGCCGGGGCTGCTGGTCTACATGAATCCCGCCTCCCACCGCCTGGATCCCGGCGAGCGGGGCGCGGAACTGGTCTGTGCCTCCTTCGAGTTCGGCTCCGGCCTCGGCAACCCCCTGGTGCGGGCGCTCCCGCAGCCCCTCTGGCTGCCGCTGGCCGACCTGCCGGGCCTGGCCGCCGCGGTGGATCTGCTGTTCCGGGAGGCGGCCGAGGCCCACTGCGGCCAGCAGGCGGTGCTGGACCGGCTGGTGGAGGTGGTGATCGTGCTGCTGCTGCGCGAGCTGATGGACCAGCAGCGCCTGCAGCTCGGGCTGCTGGCCGGCCTGGCGGATCCCCGCCTGGCCCGGGCCATCAACGCCCTGCACGCCGAGCCTGCTCACGCCTGGACCCTGGAGCAACTGGCCTCGGTGGCCGGCATGTCCCGGGCCCGCTTTGCCGTGCGCTTCCGGGACGTGGTGGGTCAGACCCCCCTGGCCTACCTGGCGGACTGGCGCCTGGCCCTGGCCCAGACCCTGCTGCGCCGCGGGCAGCCGCTGGAGCTGGTGGCCCACCAGGTGGGCTATGCCAGCGCCAGTGCCCTGTCCCGGGCGTTCTCGGCGCGGGTAGGCACTACTCCCGGCCGCTGGCGGCGGGAGTTGGCGCAGGGTTGAGGGGTCATGCCGCGGCCGATGAGGACGACGGCGGCTGATCGGACAGCAGCGGTCCTTGACTGCTGGCCCTGGCCGGCCTCGCCCGGCTGACCCGGCGGCGGGCTGTTGTCGGATAGGGCTGTCTGAGCCCAAGGCAGTGTGTTGAGGCCCCTCTCCGGAGGGGCCTTTTTTTTCAGT
>CAZAQB010000284.1:0-2614 GCA_964487155.1 uncultured Ectothiorhodospiraceae bacterium | reverse complement strand
GTCCGAGGGCGTGCCGAGGCCCGCCCTCGGGCCGCTGGGACGGCGCTTTTCAGACCCTCCCTGACCGAGTGCGCTGGAACAGGCAGGACATCGGGCACCGTGAGCTACTGGCAGTTCATTCGGCGCAACGCGGCGTTCCTCGGCTTCGGCGCCCTGCTGACGGCGCTGTCCAGCGTCGGCCAGACCTTCGTGATCTCCCTGTTCGGGGGCGAGCTGCGCGCCGCCTTCGAGTTGAGCAACACCCAGTTCGGCCTGCTCTACGGCCTGGCGACCGTGGCCAGCGCGGTCTCGCTGGTCTGGGTCGGCCGGCTGGTGGACACCCTCGCCCTCGCGCGGCTCACGGCCGGCGTGCTGGTGACCGCGGCCCTCGGCTGCGGCCTGCTGGCCGGCAGCCAGGGTGTGGTCATGGTGGGCCTGGGGTTCTTTCTGCTGCGGCTCAGCGGCCAGGGCATGATGGTCCACATCGCCCAGGCCAGCATGGCCCGGTATTTCACCGCCAACCGGGGCAAGGCCGTCAGCATCGCCATGCTGGGGCTGCCGCTGGCCGAGGGGGGCATGCCGCTGGTGGTGGTCAGCGCCCTGGCCCTGATCGGCTGGCGAGCCGCCTGGGTCGTACTGGGCCTGGGAGTCGTCCTGGTCATGCTGCCCGGCGCGCTGGCCCTGCTGCGGGGCGACGATCCCCGGTCTGCCGAACCCGCGCCGGGTCCGGCGGGGGCGCCCGACGCATCCGCTGCCACCTGGCGCCGCCGCGACGTGATCCGCGATCCGCTGTTCTACGCCCTGGTACCGGCCGTGATGGCGCCTGCCTTCATCATCACCGCGCTGTTCTTCCACCAGGTTCCGCTGGCGCAGGAGAAGGGCTGGACGCTGCAGTGGCTGGCATCGAGCTTTTTCGCCTTCGGGGCTGCCCACGTTGCGTCCCTGGTGTACGCCGGCCCCCTGGTGGACCGCATCGGGGCCCGCCGGCTGGTGCCGTTGTTCCTGATTCCCATCATGCTCGGGCTGGTGCTGCTGGCGCTGGCCGAGGGCCGCTGGGTCGCCCCGGTCTATCTGCTGGCGATGGGCATCAGCGTGGGCAGCTCCGGCACCCTGATGGGCGCGCTCTGGGCGGAGCTCTACGGCACCCAGCATATCGGCGCCATCCGCTCGCTGGTGCACGCCGTCATGGTGCTCAGCACCGCCGCCTCGCCGGTGCTCGCCGGCGCCCTGCTGGATGCCGGCCTGCCGCCCTCGCAGCTCGCGGGGTGGTTTGCGGGGTATGCGCTGGCCGTGTCGGTCCTTGCCGGGGTGGCATTGCGGTTTCAGCGCAGATGGGATGCCCAGAACCCCTGACCCAGAGCACTGCGGAGCGCCTGCTATCGGCCGCGCGAGGTAAGAGCATCGGCAGCATAGCTTTGTTGAACGAAGCCGCTCCAGATCGACGTGCAGGCCGTTGACCAGCGTGTTCATGACCTCGGCGGTATGCTGCGCGGCCTCCTGGGTCAGTTGGGTGTAGCGAGCCGTGGTGGTGGCCGCGCCTGCCCGAGGCCCCCTGTGGGAGGGCCACCCTCGGGGCGTTGCCAGGCGCTTATCAAAGCATTTCAGCACCTGCGCTTGCGTGAGACGTTCGCGCCGGCCGGCCTTCCTCATTTCCGACTATCGTCATTGCCGCCATCGTCTGGACCGGGCTCGCGCACAGAGGATGCCGGCGCGGAAGGATCCAATCCATAGCCCACGGCGCCGCCGATCTCCTCCGGCTCCAGGCGGACCGGCCGGCCATCACGCCAGACGACGGCGTACTGCCCCAGTCGGCGCTTGCGATCCAGGGCCTTGGCCACTGCTCGCCTCAAGGCCAGCAATTCCTCCGAGTCATCCGCATGTTCAATCGGCATGGCTCGCCATCTCCTTGATTGTCAGGAATACATCCTGGCGCAGCACGTCGAGTGCACCGCCCTGACCAGCACCGCGCTGCTGTTGCGACAGGGTTTCGTCCTGACGCGTCTGCGGGCCGATACCCCGCACCTGAGCGATGACCCGCGAGACCTCGGCGGGCGTGAAGCACTGACCCTTGCTCTTGCCGGACTCCGCCGTAGCAAAATGGCGCATCAGATACTCTTAGGCATCGCCCAGCAGATCATCGCCGTCGGCCCCGTTGGCTCCTAGGTCGAGCTGGCCGAAGATGCTGATGAGCCGGGACAGCCGGTCTTGCATCTCCTTGCCGGACCCAAGCCTGGTCTCGTAGTTGAAGTCCGCCTGGTCGATGACACCCTTGACGTCGTTGGCCTCGGCAGGCCGGCCAATGATCTTGTTGATCCTGTCGCCGATCTCCTTGTCGCCCTTCAGCGCCACCATGTCCTGGAAGCTGCCGGCGTCCGGGACCTCGATCAGCGAGCCCCTCTTGTCACTGACGTATTTCATGAACAGCAGCGTCAGCGAGCAAGTAGTCCTTGTGCTGCGATCCATCCATGCCGCCGCGCAGGTCGTCGTAGGAATGCCAGAGGGAGGAGTGCAGCTGACATTTTTTTAGTTCCATTGAAGTGCTGTATGCAATCTGAAATTTCTGTAGTTACTGATTCTTCGAACGCCCGCATTTGCGGCTGGTTTGGAGCGCGGCGGAAAACCAGTCCGACAACAT
>CAZAQB010000283.1:0-2618 GCA_964487155.1 uncultured Ectothiorhodospiraceae bacterium | reverse complement strand
ACGTAGCCGGAACCGGGTTTCGGCATCCGCCTCGGCCAACAGGACGCTGAACATGTCCTCGAAGAGTTGGGAGACACTGATACAGCGCGCCTGAGCAAGCCGCTCTAAGCGTTTCAGCAACTCCTCCGGTAGGTCCAAGGTCAGCCGGGGCATCGGCACACCTCTCCCGATCGCGTTTCCGGCGGATACGTCACGCCAGCGCCTCTAGGTAAGGCCGCATGACGTTCGCGACCCGATCAAGTCGCGCGTGGTGCCACAGCTCGTCGATGCTGACCCGACGATCCTGCGCACCCGGCCCAAAAACCTCCTTCAGGGCCTCCAGCGCCACATCGAGACCCACCTTGTTGCGGTACTTGAAGCAATCCGCGATGGTCTTGGCGGCGTTGGTGATGCGTACCGGGACCCCATCGATCAGGTGCTCGTCAACGCCCGCGCGCATCGCGGCCTCGGCGAAACGCGCGACCCGGATCGCCGGATACTCCAAGCGTGGGGCTCTGGCCTTGTTCGAGATCGCGATCCACACTTCATGCGGCGTCTGGCTCGTCAGCTCATGGAACCGCAGGGCCGAGAGCAAGCAGACCACGGTACGCGGATGCCTGCGGGCAACCTCCGCGAGCGCCGAATGTTCGGATACCTCGCGGCCCGGCAGCGCATAGAGTCCTCGGCCAACCCGCGCGAGCCGCCCCTGGCGGACCAGCCTGGTCAGCGAAACCCGGGGCAGCCCGTGGGACTCCAGGTCTACAGGACGGAGCAGACCTTCGGCTCGCGCCAGGTCAAGGATGGCGTCTTGCGTGCTCGACATGGCGTGAGGATGTTCCCGATGCGGTTTGGCTGTCAATAAGTACCGACATAAAGGAACGCCCTCGTACTGCATCGAGGATCGATCTGACCGAACCTCATGGCGTAGTCGGACGGAGAACGCAGGGCCACGAAATAGCCCCTGCTCTCTCCTTGCTCACAAACCCGCGTCATTGGATCTCTTCGATTGTCACCGTCGCAACCGGCTTCAGCGGTACGCCAAGGTGGTAACGGGTTGCCTTGCGCTCGCCGGTCCGCCGCAGCACATCCAACGCGACGAGATCGGCCAGGTCGCGCGTGGCGGTTGCGGGCGTGGCACCGGTGATGCCGCGGTAGTTGCCGGCGCTGAGCCCCCCGGTGAAGCCCTCCGGGCCGGCGGCGAACATCCGCAGCACGGCCTTTTCCTGGCGCGCATTGAGCTTGCCGCGCACGCGCTCGAGCAGTCGCGCCTTGCCGATGATGAATTCGACCTGCGCCAGGCTGCGCCGCTGCGCCTCGACCACCTTGGCCGCGAACCACAGGAGCCAAGCCGTGACATCCAGGCCGCGGCTGGCTGCCTCCAGCACCCCGTAATACTGTTTGCGGTGCTTGAGCAGGGTGCCCGCGACGGCGGTCAGCACAGGGGCAGCCCAGTCTTGAGTCATTCCCTGCGCCAGGGCCTTTTCCGCGATCGCCCGGCCGATCCTGCCGTTACCGTCCTCGAACGGGTGAATGCTCTCGAACCAAAGGTGCGCGAGTCCTGCCCGGGTGAGCGCCGGCAAGAGTCGCGATCCCGTCGGTGCGGTGTCCTCGAACCAGGCCAGGAAGCGCTCCATCTCCGCCTGGACCTGCGCCGAGGGCGGGGCCTCGAAATGGACCCTGGGCGCATAAACGGCTCCCGAGACGATCTGCATCGGCTCACGATGGGTGCGGTATCGGCCGATGGCCTCCAGGTCACGGCGGCCGTTCATGACCATGCGGTGCCACGCATAGAGCCTGTCGTGGTCGAGCGGCTCGGCCAGGGAGCGATACAGGGAGACCATCATCTCGGCGATCCCGGCCTCCGCCGCGCCGACGCTGCGCCGATCACCGGCGAGACCGAGCTGTCGTCGGATCGAGGACTGGACGCTGTCACGGTCGAGCACCTCTCCCTCGATGGCCGAGGTGTCCAATGCCTCGTGACTCATGATGTCCACGACGAGGGTTTCTCGGCTCGTATCGTCCAGGTGTCGAGAGGAGCCGATCACCATCCCGGCTCCCTCCGCGAACAGGGTCTCGGCCCGAGTGAGCCTGGTCTGATCCCAGGTGAATTCCGGCCAATCGGGGAGCTGCCAGTTCCAGGTCATGATTGATAACACGCGCGTTTATCGCTCAAGATAGCGCATTTTCAAGAGCCATAAAAGCTTCCGTATCGCTCACGCCCGAGCCTAGGCCTTCTCCGGTTTCCGGGACATTCCGAACCATTCCGGGGATGATGGTGCACTCGCGTCATCCAAATTCACTGGAGTGACCAGTCTCCTGCCCCGAACAGTCGATGAAGAAGCCGACCCACAAGTGGGCCTTTCGCCCGTGCTTTCGCGCCAACGCCTTCGGCTGGAAGGCATCCAGGCTAGCCTCGCAGCGGCTCAAGGAGGCGCTCACCGAGATCAAGGCGGTCGCCCGCGTCGATCCGCTGATCGCCGCCGACGGCGCCATCGTGCTGATGGAGAAGATCTGGCCGGCGCTGGCACACGTAGACAGCTCTTCCGGCGCCTTGGGCAACGCGGTCAACAAGACAGTGCATGAAGGGGTAGACCCAACAGTCGTGTCACCAGCCGCCACTTCTCTCAAGGCAAGGCCAG
>CAZAQB010000282.1:0-2654 GCA_964487155.1 uncultured Ectothiorhodospiraceae bacterium | reverse complement strand
CTGCCGGCGCGAGTGGGTGACGGTCAGCGGGCTGCTGCCGGGGCTGCGCCCCGGCGTGAGCGTGGCGCTGCAGGCGCCGGGCTATCCGCCTTCGGTCTCGGCGGACTACCTGGTCACCCGGGTGCGCCACCGGCTGCGCCCCGCGGGGCCCGCCCCCGGGGCCTGGCTCAGCGAGGCTGAGTTCGCGCCCCTGGCGCGGCCCTGGCGGCCCGAACCGCCGGCGCTGCCGGAGCTCCCGGCGCTGCTCGAGGCGCGCATCGAGGCCGATCTGCCGGGCCGGGCGCTGCTCGATGCCGAGGGCGCCTACCGGGGCCGGATCCACGCCGATGCCGCCGCGCACCCGCCCACCGAGGCCAGCGCCGCACTGGCGCTGCTCACCCCCTACGCCACCCCCACCGAGGCGCTCGATCCGGCGGGCTGGCACTTCCCGCTGCAGCCCGGCAGCGAGGTGCTGCTCACCTGCCTCGATGGCGACCCGGACCGCGCCTGCCTGGTGGGCTTCGCCCCCGCCGCCGGGCAGGAGGGGCCGGTGAGTGGCGACCAACCGGCCGCCAACGAGTTGCTCACCCCGGGCGGCAACCGGCTCAGTCTCAGCGATGCGCGCGAGGCCGAGGCGGTGATACTGGAGAGCTTCGACGGCCAGTGCCTGCTGCGCCTGGATGCGCGCCTCGACGCGCCGTTCGTGCAACTGGCCTGCCAGCAGGGGGCCGCCCGGGCCCGCGCCGGCGCCGATCTGCGCCTCGATTGCGGGGGCGATCTCGCCGAGCACGCCGGCGCCGCGCGCAGCGAGCGCCTCGGCGCCACCCAGCGCACCACCACCGCCGGGCATCTGCGCCGCCAGGCCCGGGAGGGTGCCGTGCGCGCGCACGCCGCCGAGGGCGCCGGCGTGCAGGCCGGCGGCGATCTGCACGCCAGCGCCGGCGCCCGGCTCATCCTGCAGGCCGAGGCCGGCGCCGAGCTCACGGTGGAGGGCGGCGACGGGCTGCAGGTGGCGCTGGCCCAGGGCGCCTTCCACGTCAGCGCCGCCCAGGACATTACGATCCTCGGCGATGGCAGCGGCGATATCGTCTTCGAGCAAAACGGCGCCGGCATCGCCGTGCTCGCCGATGGCACCGTGCGGCTGTTCGGCCGGGAAGTGAGCCTGCGCGCCGGGCGCGGCGAGGTGGCCTTCAACGGCCCGGTCCACTACCACCTGCCCGAGCCCCCGCAGCCCAGCCGCGCCGAGGGCGCCGAGCCGCCGGCCATCGAGCCCGTCGCCGATCTGCCCGACCCCCGCACCGGCGTACTCGGCGCGCCCGCGCTCACCCGGCCCCGGCAGCCCCTTTGCACCGCCGAGGGTAACGCCCTGGCCGAGCTGCCCGCGAGCTACACCACCCGGGCCTACGACCCCGAGGCCGGCCCGGTGCGCCTGACCCTGTGGCGCGAGAGCGAGGGCGAGCGCGCCGCCCTCGGCGAGGCCGAGCACCAGCCCGCCCAGGCCGACGGCGCCCACCACACCACCCTGCCGGCCCCGGCGCTCGGCGGTGCCGTGGCGCTGATCCCCGTCACCGCCCGCAGCCCCGAGGCCATCAGCCTCTCGGCGGCCTGCGCCGCCGAGAGGCGCAGCACCGGCCACCCCGGGCTGCTGCTGCGCCCACTGCGCGTGGCGTTTGCCGAGCGCAGCGCCGGGGCGCCGCCCATCGCCGAGGCCACCCTGTACATCGAGGACACCACCGGGGCGGTGCACAGCGCCCGGGTGCATGACGGCCAGGCCCACTTCGCGCAGGTCCCCGTCGGCCGGCTGCGCCTGTGGGCCGAGGACGCCGCCGGCGCAAGCCTGGCGCTGGTGGAGGTCAACGGCCTGACCCTGCCCCCCGGGGCCCGGCCCTGGCTGCGCGAGCGCGCGCTCGCCGAGATCGCCACCGAGCTGCATCTGGCCGCCCTGCCCGCGCCGGTGCTGATCAACCTGCGCGCGCCCGGCGATCCGGACGCCCCGGCCGAACCGCACTATCGCCTGCGCCCCGAGCAGCTCGAGTACTTCCGCCGCCAGGGCGCCAACGCCACCGTGTTCATCCACGGCTTCAACGTGCCCCTGGGTGCCTTCGGCCCGGCGCTGCACTCGGCAGCGCCCGCCCCTGGCGGGCCGCACCCCGATGCCCTCAGGCAAGGCGAGCCTCATGAGCCCCCACCAACGGCCAGCCTCGCCGCCGCCGCGGGCGAGGCGAGCGGCTACGTCGACCCCGAGGCCCTGCGCGCCGCCTTCCCCGGCGCCGACTGGCAGCACGCGGCACTGCGCCCGTTCACCGACCCCGGCGAGCTCAACGGCCGCGGCGCGCTGGCCTGGCTGTGCGCCATGGAGGGCCTGCTCAACCGCGCCGCCGCCGGCGGGGCCATCGACTACACCCGCTACCAGCGCCTCATCGGCGTCACCTGGACCGGCAACCCCGCCGCCCACGCGTTCTGGGACGCCGAGATCAACGCCGGGGCCGCCGGGCGCCGCCTGCTGCCCCTGCTGCTGCAGCTCCACGACGCCGGCATCAAGGTCAACCTCGTCTGCCACAGCCTCGGCGCCCGGGTGGCGCTCACCGCCCTCAACGCCCTCGGCGAGGCCCGCTCCCGCCCGGTGGTCGAGCAGTGCTTCCTCTGGCAGCCGGCAGTGGCCGAGCATGCCCTGG
>CAZAQB010000281.1:0-2691 GCA_964487155.1 uncultured Ectothiorhodospiraceae bacterium | reverse complement strand
TCGATCTTGGCCGCGAGGATGAAGTCGTTTTCGTGCAGGCCGCCGATCTTGTGGGTCCAGATTTCAACCTCGGCATGGCCCCAGCCGAAGCTGATCTCCGGATGATGGCCCTGCTCCTCGGCCAGGTCGCCAACCTTGTTGACGAACGCCTGGGCCGCCGCGAAATTGCGAAACTTGAACTCCCGGCGGATGCGCCGGGCGTCGTCGCTCAGCTGCCACTCCGGCGTTTCGCCGCGCATGCGCTCCGCCTCGCTGCGCTCCAGGGGCTCGACACCGCCCTGGCAAGGGGTACAGGTCTTTGCGCTGAGGCTCATGGCTCCTCCTTGCGGGGTTACGGGGCGGCGACCATACTCCGGACGTCGTTGCGCCGCCCCCTGGGGTGTGAATGATCACTGCGAATCTGCCTGGGAAACTATGGCCGAAGACAGCAAAATCAACCCCCGCGTTGGACTGTTCATCACCTGCCTCGCGGACCTGTTCCGCCCCAGCGTGGGTTTTGCCGCGGTAAAGCTGCTGGAAGACGCCGGCTGCCAAGTGGAGGTACCGAAAGCCCAGACCTGCTGCGGCCAGCCGGCCTACAACAGCGGCGACCTGGAAGACAGCCGCGCTCTGGCCCGCGGCATCATCGAGGCCTTCGAGAATTACGACTACGTGGTGGTGCCCTCCGGATCCTGCGGCGGACAGCTGCGCAAGTTCCCGGAGATGTTCAAAGCCGACCAGGCGTGGCGGGCCCGGGCCGAGGCCCTGGCCGGGCGAACTCACGAGCTGCTCGCCTTCCTCTCCGACGTGATGGGGGCGGAGCCGACGCCGGCCACCTTCCGCCACCGCGTCACCTACCATGATTCCTGCTCCAGCGTGCGCCAGATGGGCGTCAAGCAGCAGCCGCGGCGGCTGCTTGACCGGGTCGACGGCCTCGAATTGCAGGAGATGGAAGAGACGGAAGTGTGCTGCGGCTTCGGTGGGACCTTCTGCGTCAAGTACCCGGAGATCTCCGGGCGCATGGTGAGCGACAAGCTGGAACGGGCCCGGGCCACCGGGGCCGAGGTGTTGCTGGCCGGTGACCTGGGCTGCCTGATGAACATCGCCGGCCGGGCCCGGCGCCTGGGAGTTCCGCTGCGGGCGTTCCATACGGCCGAGGTGCTGGCCGGCATGGCCGACGGTCCGGCGATCGGCGAGGAGGAGTCCCGATGAAGTCGACGGCGCACCAGTTTCCCGCCCAGGCCCGGGCCGCCCTGCAGGACCAGAACCTGCAGCGTGCACTGGCCAAGGCCAAGGGCGGCTTCATCGACAAGCGGCTGGCGGCGATCGGTGACTTCCCAGACTTCGAGGCCCTGCGCGAGCGCGGCCAGCGCATCAAGGAACACACCCTGGAGCACCTGGACCACTACCTGAACGCCTTCGCCGACAAGGTGCAGGCCGCCGGCGCCATCGTGCACTGGGCCGAGAACGCCGAGGAGGCCTGCCAGATCGTGCTGGAGATCTGCCGCGAGGCCGAGGCCCGCAGCGTCATCAAGGCGAAGACCATGGCCGGCGAAGAGGTGGGCGTCAATGAAGCCCTGGAGGGCGCCGGCTTCGAGACTATCGAGAGCGACCTGGGCGAGTACATCATCCAGCTGGCCCAGGAACCGCCGAGCCATATCATCGCGCCGGCGGTGCACAAGACCCGCGAGGAAATCACCGCCCTGTTCGACCTCCACCACCACGGCCGGCATGATGTCCGGCTGCGGGGGGTGCCGGAACTGGTGGACGAAGCCCGCAAGGTGCTGCGGGCGAAGTTCCTCGGCGCGGATGTGGGGATCAGCGGCGCAAACTTCCTGGTGGCTGAAACCGGCACCATGGCGCTGGTCACCAACGAGGGCAACGCCGACCTCAGCACCACCCTGCCCCGGGTGCACATCGCCATGGCCGGCATCGAGAAGCTGGTGCCCAACCTGTCGGACGCCTGCGCGATGCTGCGGCTGCTGGCCCGCAGCGCCACCGGGCAGGACATCACCTCATATACCACCTTCATCACCGGGCCGCGCCGGGCAGAGGATCCTGACGGCCCCGAGCAGATGCACGTGGTGCTCATCGACAACGGCCGCAGCCGCATGCTGGGCAACGAGTTCCGCCCCATGCTGCGCTGCATCCGCTGCGGCGCCTGCCTGAACCACTGCCCGGTCTACAGCGCGGTCGGCGGGCACGCCTACGGCTGGGTCTACCCGGGCCCGATGGGCTCTGTGCTGACCCCCAATTTCCTGGGCCTGGACGCCTCCAAGGACCTGCCCAACGCCTGCACGCTGAACGGGCGCTGCGCCACGGTCTGCCCGGTGCGTATCCCGCTGCCGGACATGCTGCGCCGGTTGCGCGACCTGCAGTTCGAGGCCGGTGTGACATCCAGATCCCAGCGCTGGGGCCTGCGGCTGTGGGGCTGGGTCGCCCGGCGCCCGGGCTTCTATCACCTGGGGGCCCGGCTGGGCGTGGCCGCGTTGCGGCTGCTGGGGCGCGGCTCCGCCCGCTCGGTACCGTTGGCCGGCGGCTGGACTTCGGTCCGGGATCTGCCCCTGCCCCAGGGAGGCACCTTCCAGAACCAGTGGCAGCGCCGCCGCGCACAGGGGGCCCGATGAGCGCCAGCGACAACGCCCGCCAGCGCATGCTGGACCGCGTCCGCAACGCCCTGGGCCGACAGCCCGGGTTCGACAGCAGCGCCGC
>CAZAQB010000280.1:0-2698 GCA_964487155.1 uncultured Ectothiorhodospiraceae bacterium | reverse complement strand
GGATCTCCACCCCGCCCTCCGGCGCGCCTGATTTTGTAAACACCCTCTCAGTCCCCAGTGCTCAGTGCTTCCATCGGCCATGGGCCCCACGCCGGCTCAGGCCCAGGGCAGCACGCTCCTGGTGTGCGCCGCCGCCACGATGTAGCCGAACACCGCCAGAGCCCCGGCGAAGGCGCCGGCCCGCACGGCCCGCGTCCGGCCCCGCTTAAGTGCCACCGTGCCGAGGACGATATACACCAGCAGGGCCACCAGCTTGGCGGTGATCCAGCCCTGGCCCGGCGCAGGGTAGCCATAGACGCCCACGGCCAGATACAGGGCGCTGGCGAGCAGCACCGTGTCCACCACGTGGGGGAAGATGCGCACCCAGCGGGCATGCAGCCGGGCCGAGCCCTGCAGCATCCACAGGCCCCGCAGGCAGAACGACAGCGCAGTCAGGACGACGGCCCCGAGGTGGACGGACCTGGCGAGCTCGTAGGCACTCATGGGCGGCGCTGCGCACAATCGACGGCAGGTGCTTTAATGGTAGTGTCATGACCGACTATCGGCCCATCCCCTGCCGAATGTACGCGGAGCTGGAGCTCGCCGTGATGCACCAGCTCAGCCTGCGGCTGGGGTGGCGGCTGCCCGGCGGGGAGCGGCATCTGGAGCCGCTGCGCCCGCTCGATCTCTACACCCGCAACCATGAGGAATTCCTGGTGGCGGAGGACATGAACGGACAGCGGCTGGAGATCCGGCTGGATCGTATCGTAGGATTCGCCAGTCTCAGCGAGGATCTCACCGCCTTCCATGGACGACGCCCATGACCTGGAGCTGCTGCTGCGCTCCCGGGTCCCTCTCATCCTCGCCGAGACTCCCGAAGAGCAGCGGCTGATCGCCCTGTTCCAGCGCCGGGTCCCGGCCCTGGGGCGGCCCCTGTTCCGCTGGAGCGTGGCCGAGGGCCTGCGGCGCATCGACTTCGACGCCGCGCCCCAGCGCCACGCCGCCGAACCCGGCGACGCCCTGCGCCAGATCCTCGCCACCCGCAGCCCCGGCATCTACCTGCTGGCGGACTTTCACCCCTACCTCCAGGACCCGGTGCACGTGCGGCTCATGAAGGAGGTCGCCCTGGGCCACTCCGAGACCGCCCATACCCTGGTGCTGGTAAGCCACTCCCTGGAGCTGCCGCCGGAACTGCGGCCCTACGCCGCCCACTTCCACCTGGCGCTCCCGAACCGCAAGCGCCTCACCGCCCTGGTGGAGGAAACCGCCACCGAATGGGCCCGGGACAACGGCCGCCGGGTCCGCACCGACCGCCCCACCCTGGAGCGGCTGGTGGAGAACCTGCTGGGCCTGACGGTGGCCGACGCCCGGCGCCTGGTGCGCGGCGCCATCTGCGACGACGGAGCCATCACCGAGGCCGACCTGCCGGAGGTCATGCAGGCAAAATTCCGGCTCATGGAGCGCTCCGGCGCCGTCTCCTTCGAGTACGACACGGCCCGCTTCGCCGACGTGGGCGGCCTGCGCCGGCTGCGGGAATGGCTGGAACTGCGCCGGCCGGCGTTCACCGGCTCGGCGCCTGGCCTGGACCCGCCCCGGGGCATCCTGCTGGTGGGCGTGCAGGGGGCGGGCAAGAGCCTGGCGGCCAAGGCCACGGCGGGGCTGTTCGGCCTCCCCCTGCTGCGCCTGGACATGGGCAGCCTGTACGCGAAATTCTATGGCGAGAGCGAACGCAACCTGCGCGAGGCCCTGGCCACTGCCGAGGTGGTGGCCCCCTGCGTGCTGTGGATCGACGAGATCGAGAAGGCGCTGGCCACCGGCAGCGGCGAGGAGGACGGCCTCTCCCGCCGGATGCTGGGCAGCCTGCTCACCTGGATGGCCGAACGCCGCTCCCGGGTATTCCTGGTGGCCACCGCCAACGCCATCGAGCAGCTGCCGCCGGAACTGCTGCGCAAGGGCCGCATGGACGAGATCTTCTTCGTCGACCTGCCGGGCGCGGACGTGCGCCGGGACATCTTCGCCATCCACCTGCGCCGCCGCGAGGTCTCGCTGCCGGGCGCGGAGCTGGAGCGGCTGGCCGACGCCACCGAGGGCTTCTCCGGCGCCGAGATCGAGCAGGCCGTGGTAGCCGCCCTGTACCGGGCAAGGGGCGAGGGCGGTGCCCTGGACGCGGCCCACCTGCTCGCCGAGATCGAGTCCACCCGCCCCCTGTCCGTGGTCATGGCCGAGCGCATCGATGCCCTGCGCCACTGGGCCGCCGGACGCACCGTGCCAGCGGACTGACCGGCGTCACCGCGCAGCAACGCCGGGCGGCGCGCCGGGTCACCGAATGACGACGGAAGAATTGAACCCAGTCACATCAATGAAGACAGCACATCGCCAATAATCCGACGCGGGACCGTGGCTGGATCGCCAGGGGCAGCCACCACGTTTGCCCCCCGCAGCAGCTCATGGGGAAACGAGAGTCGAGCCGTCGCGGACGCCGTCAGCCGGCGCCAATCGCACCATCTGGGGGAAATTGCATGTCAAGGGAAGCAATCTTCAAGGCGCTGGCCGCCGCCCTGCTCGGGCTCGCCGTCGCGGCCTGCACCGGCGGCGACGACACGCTGCGGTCCAATCCGGATGACAGCACCGACGCGGTCGGTGGCACCGGCACCGACGACAGCAACACCGACGGGGGTTCGACGGATCAGGGCACCGGCACGCTGGATACCTTCCGTAT
>CAZAQB010000279.1:0-2741 GCA_964487155.1 uncultured Ectothiorhodospiraceae bacterium | reverse complement strand
GTTTATTGTGGCTTCACGGCCTGACTCCGTGCTGCACCATGTGCCAGCCAACGGCCAGCCGTTCGTGGATCCACAGCAGGTAGCTCACCAGCGGCCAGAGGGCGAAGACGGCCAGTGTCCAGCCGGCGATGGTGAGCACCCGCCCGGTGCGCTCGGCGATGCGCTCGCGGGCGAGGGCAAGCTGCTCGGCCCGTTTCTCGAATTGGGCCGCCTGGGCGCGGAAGGCATCGCCCAGGGGTGCCAGCTTGTTGATCTCGTCGCGCGCCCGCTGGATTGAACCGGAGATCTTCTGGAATTCCTCCCGCGGGCCCTTGAAGGCCTTGGCCAGGCCGCTGTTGATGGTCCGCGAGAGCCCGCCCAGCACGTTGAAGTCGCCGAAGCAGCTGCCGAGATTCAGTGCGTCCCTCACCCTCAGGTTGGGCCGGCAGCCCCGCACCCGGAACACGGGCACGTCGACCCGGGGGATGTCGATGGAGAAGCTGGTCAGCGGTTCCACCATGTTGGCGGCGGCGTCCTGCACCTTGCCTACCTCCTCGCGGACGATGCCGGCGGTGGCCTCGACGCTGCGGGCCGCCTCCCGGGCGTGGTCGGCCAGCTTGCCGGCATCGCTGACCAGCTGTTCCACCGGCGGCTGAAGCTCGGTCCTGACCACGTTCCACAGGGCGACGAAGAAGAGGGTGAGGCCGGCTGCCAGCAGGATCGGCATCAGGCAGTTGATGATCATTATGAGGCCCTTGAGCCGGATCATGCGGGCAATCCCCTCTGTGTGTGGATGGGTGCGCCGGGCGGCTTCGGTGGCGGATGGTTCCCCTATATGGAAGATAGGGCAGCGCCGCCGGTTTTCGGGAATTCTCCCGGCACCGCGGGTGCCGGAGGGCTGCCGACGGACCGCGTGGCCGAGGGAGGGCGTGCGGTTTCGTACAGTACAACTGAAGTCCCAGGTTCACGGATCAACAACCGCCGCACCCTCCATTCTGCGTCGATACCCGGGAGTCCGCCCATGACTCATCGAAACGGCCGCCATTTCCTGCAGATCCCCGGGCCGACCAACGTGCCGGACCGGGTGCTCCGTGCCATGGACCGGCCCACCATCGACCACCGGGGGCCGGAGTTCGCCCGGCTTGCCACCGAATGCCTGGAGGGTCTGAAGGCGGTCTTCCAGACCGAGGGACCGGGCCTTCACGAGCGTGGTGCAGTCCCTGGTGCGAGACATCATCATGCCGCCGCTCGGCTACCTGACCGGCAGCATGGATTTCTCCCACCTGTTCATCGTCCTGCGGGAAGGCGCCGTGGCCGGCCCTTACAAGACCCTGGTGGCCGCCCGCGAGTCGGGGGCGATCCTGGCGGTGACCTACGGCCAGTTCGTGACCAGCACTCTCAGCTTCGTGATCGTGGCGTTCGTGGTGTTCCTGATGGTGCGCTACATCAACAGGCTCCGCCGTCCGACGGATGCGCAGCAGCCGATCTCGCCGGCCGTCCGCAAATGCGCCTACTGCTGCTCGGATATTGCGGCGGAGGCCTCGCGCTGCCCGCACTGCACCTCCCACTCGGAGCCGGCCGGCGGGCAGGCATCCCGGGATGGCGCCGGCGGGTAGACGACACCGGGCAAGGGTGCGGCAGACCCGAATTTCCGGCAGTCTGCCGTGCGGGCCATGCCCGATGTGGTCTACTCCCGCAGGCGTTCCGCCGGACGGCTGCTGAGTGGTTGAAGTCATGCACTGCCCGCACTGCAAAGAGACGATCCCGCTGTTCTCCCGCACGGTGATCAGCGTCGGCAAGATCAAGGTCTGCCCCCATTGCCGGGGGCTGATGCGCCTGGCGGTGGACTGGCCCCGGCTGGCGCTGCTGTTTCTGCCGGCGGTGCTGCTGGGGCTGGTGCTGGGGACGCTGCTGGAGTCCGTGGGAGCCAGCGGCGCCATCGCCACCGGCGTCGCGGTGGGGCTGCTGGTGGCCTATACGCTGAAGCTGAGTCCGGAGCAGGAAGAGGAGATCCGCTGAAGGCCCATGCCGGGAGGCGGCTCCCGCGCCTGCCCTCGCCGGAGCGCTTAGCGTATTGAATATGCGCCGGTCGCCAGGCGAGCGGCCCGGCCTGGAGCTGACAGCCCATGCATTGCCGAATTCATACTGCCCGGCCAGCGGACACGGCGGCCATCACCGAACTGATGCTGGCAGCGTTCGGCGATGGGCCGGGGCGGGAGATCTCTGGGCTGGTCCGCGGCCTGATGGCGGACCCGGCCGCCGCGCCGCGACTGCCGCTGGCGGCGATGCACGACGCTTCGCTGGCCGGCTATGTGCTGTTCACCCGGGCGCAGGTGGCAACAGCAGGGCAGGGCACGGTGCCCGCATCCATCCTGGCGCCCCTGGCGGTGCGGCCTGCCTGCCAGTCCCAAGGGATCGGCGGCCGGCTGATCGCGCAGGGCATCGCCCGGTTGGAAGCCACCGACGCCGCGCTGCTGTTCGTGCTTGGCGATCCAGGCTATTACAGCCGGCACGGCTTCCGCCCGGCCGGCGCAGTCGGCCTGCAGGCGCCTTATCCCATTCCCGCGGAACAGGCCGACGCCTGGATGGTGCGGCCGCTGAAGCCCGACTTCATCGGGCGGCTGAAAGGGCAGATCAGTTGCGCTGCCGCGTTGATGGATCCCCGCTACTGGCGAGAGTAGATCGCCCGCCTGCTCGCGGGGCAGATTCTAGCAGCCTGTCGGACTTAGGGATGATCTACTGCGGCGGCGGCAAACGGGGCT
>CAZAQB010000278.1:0-2778 GCA_964487155.1 uncultured Ectothiorhodospiraceae bacterium | reverse complement strand
GTTAAAGATGCCGGATGCGCTTCGCTTATCCGGCCTACGCGGGCTTCGCCAGTGCATGGGCGGGGCTCGCGCAGGCCGGATAAGGCGCGCAGCGCCGCATCCGGCGTCTCCGCTGCCATTGCCGGTGTACGGCTCTGGGTGGCCTGGGACCGGACGATCTGCAGGCGGCCCACTCTGCCCGGGCCCAGGGCGTGGCGGGAATCCGGGGCTTCTGGACCGCCCCTGGTTAACCAGTTAACCAGTTAACCGGCTGACCGGGCTTGCATCTCCCGGCTAATCCTCTCGCTTCTCCGGCATCAGTACTCCGGGATTCATGATCCCCCTCGGGTCCAGCGCCGTCTTGACCCGCCGCATCAGGTCGATCTCCACGTCGGACTTGTAGCGCGGCAGCAGGTGGGTCTTGAGCCGGCCGACGCCGTGCTCGGCGGCGATGGACCCGTCCAGCTCAACCACCACAGCGTGCACCAGGGCGTTCATCTCCTCCCACAGCGCCAGGAAGGCGGCGCTGTCCATGTCCCGGGGCTGGCTCAGGTTGTAGTGGATGTTGCCGTCGCCGAGGTGGCCGAAGGCGCACACCCGCACCCCGGGAAGACGCGTGGCGACGGCGGCGCCGGCCCGCTCCAGGAACTCGGGGATGCGGGACACCGGCACCGAGACATCGTGCTTGATGCTGCCGCCCTCGGCCTTCTGGGCGGTGGGGATGCCCCGGCGCAGGGCCCACAGGGCGGCCGCCTCGGCTGCGTCGGCGGTGGCCCGGGCGTCGGCCACCAGACCCTCGGCCCGGGCGGAGTCCAAAGCAGCCGCCAGGGTCCGGTCCAGGCCCGCGTCGGCGGCGGCATCGGCGGCATCCAGCAGCAGGTACCAGGGATGGGCCGCGGCGAACGGCTCGGCGCAGTCCGGGGCGTGATCCAGTGCGAATTGCACCGGCGTGCGGCCCATCAGCTCGCAGGCCACCAGGGCGTCGCCGCTCGCCTGGCGCAGCCGGCCCAGCAGGGTCACCGCCGAGCAGACGTCGGGCAGGGCGGCCAGCGCGGTGGCCCGGCGCCGCGGCCGGGGGAAGAGCTTCAGCACCGCGGCGGTGATGATGCCGAGACTGCCCTCGGCGCCAATGAACAGGTCCTTCAGATCCAGGCCGCTGTTGTCCTTGCGCAGCCGCCGCAGGCCGTTCCAGATCCGGCCGTCGGCGGTGACCACCTCCAGGCCCAGTGCGAGGTCCCGGGCGTTGCCGTAGCGCAGCACGTTCATGCCGCCGGCGTTGGTGGCCAGGTTGCCGCCGATGCGGCACTCGCCCTCGGCGGCATAGGACAGCGGGAACAGCCGGTTGGCCCCGGCCGCGGCGGCCTGCACGTCCGCCAGCCGGCAGCCGGCCTCGGCGGTGAGGGTGAAGTCCGCGGCGTCCAGTTCCCGGATGCGGTCCAGCCGGCGCAGGGAGAGCAGCACCTGGCGGCCGGCGTCCTGGGGACAGGCGCCGGCGCACAGTCCGGTGTTGCCGCCCTGGGGCACCACCGCCAGACCCGCCGCGGCGCACAGCGCCACTACGGCCGCGACTTCGGCGGTGTCCGCCGGTGCCACCAGGGCGGCGGCCGCGGCGTGGAAGCGCCCGCGGCGCTCCGCCAGCAGATCGGGCTCCCGGTCCGGGTCGAGCCAGCCCTCGGGGCCCACCAGGGCGTGTAACCGATTAAGGGCGGTCTCAGGCGTCACGGCGCCACTCCGTGAGCCGCCGGGCGCCCGCCAGCAGGGCCAGGAAGCAGGCCAGAGTCAGTGCGGCCAGGGCCAGGGCCACCGGGCCGAACAGGTGGGGCGCCTTCATCAGCGTGGTCATCAGGGACTCCTGGTAGTAGAAGAACCACTGGTGGCCCGGCGGGAATACCTGCTCGTGGAGCCAGGCGAACAGCCCCCCGTCGCCCACGTCGAAGGAGGCCAGCGCGAGGCCCCCGGCCAGCGCGGCGCAGACCCCGAGACCGAGGAACGCGGCCCGACGTGGCAGCACGCGGCCCAGTCCCGCCAGCAGGCCGACGCCGGCCGCCAGGAGGCCCGCACCGGCGTAGCCGGCCCAATGCACACCCTGCACCAGCCGCGCCACCAGCTCCAGGTGCTCAACCTCCGGGGGGCGCAGCAGGGGAATGGGCCGGCTGGCTCCCGGCGGCTGGTATTGGAGCGCGGAGAGGCTCTCTCCGCACCGGTTGATGGACTCGACGATGGCCCCGAACAGGGCCTTGTGCTGGTCCGGCGCGAGGGTCTCGAAACCCTTGCGGTAGCGGTTCTCAGGGCCGAATTCCTGGATATGCTGATCGATTGACAGCGCGCCGTACAGCCACGGGTAGAGAAAGTCCACCACACTCAGCGCCCGCCAGGCCAGCAGGATGGAAAGCAGCAGCGCGCCGGTCACCGTAAGACTAACGGCGATAGCAGCGGCTGTGGCTGGCAGGCGTGTGCGGTACGGGGTTCGGTTCACTTGCGGGCCGGGGCGGGCTGTGCTGCGATGCGCGTCGTTTGACAGGGCGTTGAGTCGATAGTGTACGCGATGCGCGTCGCGCCCGGGGAGCATCGCCCCGAGGGCGGTGCCGGAGTGCCCTGTGGGCGGGGCGCCCGCCCGAGGCCCCTGTGGGAGGCCCGCCCTCGGGGCGATTGGGCGCCGGGAAGTACCGCCGAACCTCGATCAGTCGACGAGCGCAGACTTAGCCCGAAGATTTCACAAATTTGCACCGATCTCGCGTGTCTCCTGGTCCCACAAGGAATCTCTTCTCAGTCGGCCGTACTCACCGATACGCCGCTCCT
>CAZAQB010000277.1:0-2812 GCA_964487155.1 uncultured Ectothiorhodospiraceae bacterium | reverse complement strand
GTGGCTGCGGTTCGGCCGCTGAGGCGGCGGGCGCCGCTGCCCCCCTGTCCCCCAACCCCTCTCCCACGAGGGGAGAGGGCCGCCGTTGATGAGACGCTGGCCGTAGGAGCGAGAGCTGCTGATGAGCGCAGATGAACGCGGATGGGCAGAAGACGTAGCCCCACGTTGCGAACAAACGTGGGCGTCGGCGTTCCCGTTGCCGGAGCACCAGGCCGGCCGTTCCTCATCCGCGTTCATCTGCGTCCATCTGTGGCTTCTGCTCGTGGCGCTGCTCGGCGTCGCCGGGCCCACCGCCGCGCAACCTGACGCCGAGGCCATATACCAGCAGCATTGCGCCGCCTGCCACGGTGCCGACCGGCTGGGCGGCCAGGGGCCGGCGCTGCTGCCCCAGAACCTCTCCCGGCTGCGGCGCGACGCCGCGGCGCGCTCCATCGCCGAGGGCGTGGCGGCCACCCAGATGCCGGCCTTCGGCGAGCAGCTCACCGGCCCCGAAATCCAGTCCCTGGTGGACCTCATCTACAGGCCCCTGGAACACGTGCCCGAATGGGGCGCCGAGCAGATCCGCGCCAGCCGCATCGTCCACGAGGAGAACCTCGGCCTGCCGGACCGGCCGGTGTTCGACGCCGATCCCATGAACGTCTTCTTCGTGGTGGAGAAGGGCGACCACCACGCCACGGTGCTGGACGGCGACAGCTTCGAGCCCATCCACCGGCTGCCCACCCGCTACGCCCTGCACGGCGGGCCCAAGTACTCCCCGGACGGGCGCTTCATCCACATGGTCTCGCGGGACGGCTGGGTGACCCGCTACGACCTCTGGAACCTGAAGGCCGTCGCCGAGGTGCGGGTGGGCATCAACACCCGCAACATCGCCGTCTCCGCCGACGGGCGTTACCTGATGGCGGCCAACTACCTGCCCCACACCCTGGTGCTGCTGTCGACCGAGACGCTGGCGCTGGAGAAGGTCATCCCCGTGGTGGACGACCACGGCGCCAGCTCACGGGTCAGCGCCGTGTACACCGCCCCGCCCCGGCACAGCTTCATCGCGGCGCTGAAGGATCTGAAGGAGGTCTGGGAGATCCCCTACTCGGACCAGGCCGAGGCCCTGCCGGTGTACACCGGCGTGATGCACGACTACCGCGCCGACTCAGGCGAGGATCCCCTGGTGGACCCGCGCCGCTTCCCGGTGCGGCGCATCAAGGTGGACGACTACCTGGACGACTTCTTCTTCGACCCCGGCTACCGCCACCTGGTGGGGGCCTCCCGGGACGGTGGCGGGCAGGTGGTGAACCTCACCGTCGGCCGCACAATAGAAGAGATCGACCTGCCCGGGCTGCCCCACCTGGGTTCCGGCATCACCTGGCGACGGGACGGCAAGTGGATCATGGCCACCCCCAACCTCAAGGAGGCCGCGGTCAGCGCCATCGACACCGCCGACTGGTCGGTGATCGAGCGCATCGACACCCTGGGGCCGGGGTTTTTCATGCGCAGCCACCCGGACACTCCTTATCTATGGACCGATGTGTTCTTCGGGCCGCATCGCGACGCCCTCCACGTCATCGACAAGCAGACCCTTGAAATCGTCAGGACCCTGCGCCCGGCGCCCGGCAAGACCGCCGCCCACGTCGAGTTCACCCGCGACGGCAGCCACGCCCTGGTGAGCATCTGGGAGGATGATGGCGCCCTGGTGGTCTACGACGCCGACACCCTGGAGGAGGCCAGGCGCCTGCCCATGCGCAAGCCCTCGGGCAAGTACAACGTCTGGAACAAGATCAGCTACTCTCGGGGCACCAGCCATTGAAGTTGCCGGGGTTGTCCTTCCCCCTCTCCCCCTGCCTCTCGCCCGCAAGGGGAGAGGGGAGCGAGAGCGCTGGGGACGAGGCCCGGCAACACCCCGGCGCTGGCTTTGCCCCGGTGTCACGGCAAGCCGGTAGGTCGGCTGCCCCTGGCAGCCGACATCTGCGCGGGGGAGGAGGCTGCTGAGGCCCGGCGCCATGCCCCCTCTCCCCCAGCCCCTCTCCCGCGAGGGGAGAGGGGAGCGAGAGCCCCGGGGGTGATGAAGCCCGCCGTAGCCCCACGTTGCGAAGAAACGTGGGGGACGAGGCCCGGCAACACCCCGGCGCTGGCTCTGCCCCGGTGTCACGGCAAGCCGGTAGGTCGGCTGCTCCCGGCAGCCGACATCCCCGCTGCAACACAGTTTTGGCCACGGCGCCCGCCACCGCTTCGCTTGAGCGTTCAGGCGGCGTTCAGATAGAGTGCGATAGCTTTGCGACAACGCCCGGGCAAGGGCGGTTTTTTCCATCCTGGAGTGGCTGTAAGGAGAACGGTATGAAGAAGCTGATCCTCGCCGGTGGTGTGGCCGCGGCCGTGCTGATGTCCGGTTCCGCCATCGCTGCCGACCCCGCCCAGTGCGCGGCCTGCCATGGCCAGAAGGGCTGCACCACCACCGCCCCCATGTATCCCAAGCTGGCCGGCCAGAACAAGGAGTACCTGGTCAGCTCCATCAAGGCCTACAAGGCCGGACAGCGTGAGGGCGGCAACGCCGCCGTCATGCAGGGCATGGCCGCCGGCCTGTCCGACGACGACATCACCCAGCTCGCCGAGTACTACGCCGGCCAGTCCTGCAACTGATTACAGCGCCCGGCAGGGCGCTGGCATGCCGAACCCGGGCCCCGCGCCCGGGTTTTTTTATTGCGCCCCGCCCCGGGCGGTGCGGGTTCCGGGTTGTTGACCGGCCGCCGGTGGCATTGCGGGGGGCGGTGCGCCGGATGCGCTGCGCTTATCCGGCCTACGCCCTTCGCCCCGGCCCCGGGGC
>CAZAQB010000276.1:0-2817 GCA_964487155.1 uncultured Ectothiorhodospiraceae bacterium | reverse complement strand
GGCCCGCTCGGCGATCTTCTGAAAGAGCTCGGCGTAGAAGTTCAGAGCCCCGCCCAGGGCGCTGGCGGCGGAGAGGTCATGTTGCAGCTCTCGTTCGCGGAATGCCCCAACAGTCGCCACCGTCACATTCACCCCATGCAGCACCCCCAGCACCCGGTACAGCCTGCGCCGGAACAGGGGATGCTCGGCAAGCGCCTCGGGGCTGCGCGGGGGCTGGGGGGTCTCGGCCGGGACGATCTGGGCTACCCGCACCTGCCGCAGGCGCTCCACCACCCGCAACTGGGCGGCGGGGCGGTACACGTAGCCCGGGGTGGGGCCCCGGCCCGGCAGTGAGATCAGGACGGCGGCGGGTACGTGCACCACGGTGAACTCCACCGCGGTGTAGCGCTGGGTGATCTCGGCCAGCACTTCGAGGGCCTCCGAGGCGCCGGCCCCGGCCCGGCTGAGCAGCGCCTCGGAGAGGGCCTGCAGCAGGTGGTGCAGGGCCTCGCTGGCCTTCTGGCCGCTCAGCACCAGAGCGCCTGCCCCCAGGGCCTGGAGGTCGGCGTCGCCCTCTCTCAGGGCCAGCTCGCCGGTGGCGAGCCGCTGCAGGTCATCGGCAAGCTGGGCGCCGGGCGCGGCGAGCCAGGCCAGTGGCGGGATCTGGCCGTCGAGGGCGCGGCCGACGAAGGCGCGCAGTTCGGGGGTGCTGGCCGGGGCCAGCAGCCCGGCCAGATGCACCGCGCCGAGCAGGCGGTGGCGCGCCGGGGCGGCGTCGTGGAGGTAGTCGGCGTAGGCGGCCTGGAAGGCGGCGCTCTCCAGCACCTGCAGCAGGCCGGCCACGGCCTGCTCGTAGGCCGGCGTCAGGGCCGCCTCGAAGCGCGCCCAGTCGGCGAGCGTGCGCTCCAGGCGCGGGCGGTCGATGTGGTCGGCCAGGGAAGTGGGCCGGTAGCCTTCCCGGGCAGCATAGGGGTGGGCGCCCTCGGGGGCAGGCGGGGGCCGCGGCGGGGCCTGGCGCTCGTCGCTCTCCACCAGCTGCTGGACCAGCGCCGCCACCGCCGGGGTGCCGCTCACCCGGGCGCGCTCCAGCTCGGCGCGCAGTTCGAGGAACTCGCCGGCCTGCTCGGCCCAGTCCCGGGCCGCGTCCAGCGGGTCGGGCAGCAGCACGGCCACGTCGCCGCAGGCATCGGGGGCGGCGGCGAGATCCCCGGGGCCGACGGCGGTGCAGCGCGCCGCCCGGGCCTCGGCGTCGGCCTCCAGGGCGGCGATGCGCGCCGCCGACCATTGGATCTCGGCGTAGGCGATCTGGTAGTGCTGGGCTCTGCCTGCCAGGCGCTCGGGCAGCAGCACATGGCTGAGACCGATGCCCTCGGCGGGGCGTTCGTCCTCAGCGCGCCAGCGCCCCAGGTCGACGTCCTGGACCCAGTGATCGGGGGTCACGGCCAGCTCCCGCCACAGCCGCCCCTCGCGGAAGACGTACACCCGCCCGCCGGCGCGCAGCGGGCGCGGCGGGGCGCCGGGTTCTTCCGCCGCCCGGGCGAGGCGCACCGCCGCGAGCAGGTGGGCGCCGGCGCCGGCCTCATGCCGGGGGTCGCCTTCGGGATCGAACGGCTGGCTCGCCAGGGCCTCGGCCAGGGGCAGTTCGAAGGCCGCCTCGGCCCCGGGCAGGCGCAGCAGCAGATCCGGGCGCGCGCCCTCGGGCAGGCCGTCGATCACCAGGGGCTCGGCGGCCGCCGCATCGGCGGCGCTGGGCAGGGCGATGCGCCCCTCGTGCTCGCCGGCCCGCGCCACCAGGGTGGCCGGCAGGTGGTGCAGCCCGCGGGCGCCGAGCTCCACACGCAGGGCGTTGGGGCCGGGCGTGGCCTGGCCTTCGTCCAGGGCGCCGGCCAGCACTTCGGGGGGCGGCGGGGCGCCGGGCTGGATCAGCGGCATGGGGGCGGTGTTGCGGTGGTTGGAGACCATCAGATCGTGTTGGCGCACCGCCCCTTCGCCCTCGATGAGCACGTCCCGGGAGGCGGTGAGAAAATGCGCCGGGCCGGCGGTGGTGCCGGAGCGCACGCCCCCGCAGCGCCCGCCCTCATCGCCGCGGCTGCGCGCGAAGCGCGAGCTGGCAATGCACACCGGGTGGCCGTTGATGAACACGGTGCCGGCGGCGCCCTCGGCGTCGGCGGACTCGGCAACGTTGGTATAGAGCACGCTCTGGCAGCCGCTGCCGGTGGGGGTGCGGCAGACATCGGGGGTGGTGAGCCGCCCGCCGGAGCCGGCGTGCACGGCGCTGCGCCCGTTGATCAGCACCGGCCCGCCGCGCGCCGGCGCCTGGCGCGGCGGCCGCCCGCCCACGGGCTGCTCCACCACCTCGCCCTCGCGCCAGCCCAGAATCTCGCCCTCGATGGCGCTGGCAAGCCGCGCCCGCTCGACCTCGGCCAGGTCGTTCATCAGGCGGCTGGCATCGAGACCCGTGTGCGGACAGCGCGGCGGTGGCGCCTGCGCCGGGCCGCAGGCCGCCCCCGGCTCGGGGGGCAGCGCCCGGTAGCCGGCATCAAAACGCTGGCAGACCTGCTCGACGCTGAGGTAGGCGAAATCGCGGCTGGCGAGCTGCGCGTCCAGCGCCCGGCGCCCCGCCGCCCGGCTGGCGAAGATCGCCACGCCGTTGGCATGGCCGATGGCACCGTGCTGCACGCTCAGCAGCGAATGACGCAGCTCGCCGGGATTGTGGGTGCGCCAGGACAGGCTGCCGCCCCGGTAGACCCATTGACTCAGCTCGCCGACACTCCGGTAGACGATGCTCTCGTCCGGACCCGGCATGGCACTGTGGTACAACATGGCTCCCTCCGTGGA
>CAZAQB010000275.1:0-2827 GCA_964487155.1 uncultured Ectothiorhodospiraceae bacterium | reverse complement strand
GCTGCTAGAGAGGGGGCCAGGCACCATGAGCGTACATAAGCCCACGGATTTTCCTTATCAATCCCGTTATGCGGAGGTGCTTGGCTCGAGGATGCATTACGTCGAGCATGGGTCCGGTGATCCCGTGCTGTTGCTGCACGGCCAGCCCACCTGGTCGTATCTGTGGCGCCACGTGCTGCCAGAGCTCGAGGGCAGGGGGCGGTTGATCGCGGTCGATCTCATCGGCTACGGGCTCTCCGAGCGGCCCGCCATCGGCTACGAAGTCAGCGACCACATCCGCTATCTGGACGCCTTCATCGAGCGCCTGGGCCTGGAGCGTCTGACCCTCGTCGGCCATGATTGGGGCTCGTTTTTCGGTTTCCACTACGCCCGCCGGCATCCGGACCGGATCAAGGGGCTGGCCTTCATGGAGGCGCTGCTGTTCCCGATTCCGGGCTACGAGGCGTTCGATCCCGCGACCCGGCAGTTCTTCCAGACCCTGCGCGCGTCCCAGGAGAACGCCGAGCGCATGATGATCGACGAGAACCAGTTCATCGAAGGCATCCTGCCGGCAATGACCCTGCGCACCCTGGTGCAGCACGAGCACGACGCCTACCGGGCTCCGTGGGCGGAGGCGGCCGCGCGCCAGATCCTCTGCAAGTTCCCGCAGAATCTCTGCATTGGCGGCGAGCCCGCAGATATTTGCGAGCTGCAGAGGGCCTACATGGACTGGCTGGCGCGCACAACACTGCCGAAGCTGCTGATCCATGCCGATCCCGGGTTGCTGGTGTCACCGGATACCGCGGCCTGGTATCGCGAGCAGCTGCCGAACACCGACACCGTCAACGTCGGCAGGGGGCTCCACTACATCCAGGAAGACCGCCCGCGCGAGATCGGGGCGGCGATCACTGCCTGGATGCAACGCCACGGCCTTTGACCGGACGCTCTTTGCGGCAGGCCTGATGCTGCCGCGGGCGGTGGCTGGGACGTGATTCGATAGCGGATCGCCTCGATGGGGTCGGGCGGATCCGCCGGCTGGTGCAGGGCCTCGCAGGCCTCCAGCAGGGGGGTGAGGACGTTCAGTTCGTCGCCGGCCCCGGTGCCGGGAGCGGCGTCCATGAGCCCACTGACCCGGTCCAGGGCGGCGTCGTAGTTCTGCTCCGTGCGAATGGGGCGGATGTCCATCAGATTCGTTCCAGGGCCTGCCCGACGAAGCCGTGAGGGTCCCCGGCCAGCGCGCGGATACGCTCCCGGGTCTGCTCGCCGCGCCCCAGGGACTCGGCGGCGGCCATGGTGGCGGTCCAGGCGGCCTGCACGTCGGTGCGGGT
Organism: uncultured Ectothiorhodospiraceae bacterium; assembly: GCA_964487155.1. Lineage (GTDB taxonomy): Bacteria > Pseudomonadota > Gammaproteobacteria > Nitrococcales > Nitrococcaceae > CAZAQB01. The sequence goes on along the minus strand of CAZAQB010000275.1, from coordinate 1,520 downwards.
CACCTCGTAGCCGAAGCCCTGGGCCAGCCAGTGCAGCGCCGCGCAGCCGGCCTCGACGGCGAACTCCGGCCGGTCCCGGGTGTGATCCCGGGCGGCCCGGGTGAGGGTCCGCGGGTCGCAGGGCGAGGTCCAGGCGAGACGCGCTGCGGTGTCGAACAGGCCAAGCTGCCGGGCGGTGGCGAACCACTTGCCTTCCTGGCCCGGCGTGGTCTTCACCAGGTCCACGAAAATCTCCTCCGGATCCTTGTGGGGATACTTCTTTGCGGTCGCCCGGAACGTGGCCAGGTAGGTGCCGGCGCGGTTGATCCTCGGGCCGTAACGGCTGTAGGCCTCCTCGGTGCGGCCGGCCGCGAGCAGCAGATCCTCGCAGAGATTGTCCGCGTCCACCTCGCTGCTGCCCGGGCCGCCGGAGGTCTCGGCGAGGCGGATCGCCTCGTCGTTGCGGCCCATGGCGCCCAGGGCCATAACCGCCCAGCGGCGGTAGGGCCAGAAGCTCTCGCCGGCCACCAGCTCGGCGATCTCGCCATGGCGGCCGGCCCGGTAGAGGGCGCTCAGGCAGGCGGTCGTGCCGTGGAAGAAGTCGCGGGGGCGACGGTTCGAGTTGAGGGCCCGGCGAGTGGTATCGAGCAGCCGGTCGGCCCAGGCGGAGGCCACCTCCGGCGAGCCGCACAGCTCGCCCCAAAACTCGCCAAGCAGCTCGATGTAGGGTATCTGGTCAGCGGTGTGGGCCTCCCAGAGCCGCTCGAGCCAGGCGTCCCGGGTCGCCGGGTCCGCCGGCGCCCCGGCGATCAACGGCACCAGCGTCTCGATGGCCCGGTTCACGGCGCCGCCGATGGCGCCGGAGGAGCTGTCCACCTGCTCCAGGGCCGGCGACAGCCGCTCGATCAATGCCACCGCCCCGTCGGCCGCCAGCACGCGGTCGCGGCGGGCCACCCCTTTTATCTCGCGGACCGCCTCCCGGATGCGCTTGATGGCGGGCTCGGACCGCCAGCCGAAGGCGTTGCGGCGCAACCGCGCCTTGAACTGCCACTTGTGGCGTCCGGTGGCCGGTGGGGTTCGTTCGGCGCTCATGCCCGCTCCAGATGATGGTCGACGTCAATGGGATCGGTATCCCCCGGCGTTGCCTCTGAATTCTACCCGGACACGGACTGGCGTCAGCGCCCAGGCCGGTTGCTCCCGGCAACCGATGGGCGGCGGGACGATGCTGGCCGCCCCCGGTTCCTGGCGCCGGCAGGCGCCGGCATGGGAGACGGTGACGCCCCTGCTGCAGTGGTACTCAGAGGGCAGTTACAGAATGATCTAGCAGCCTGTCGGACTTAGGTGCCCGTCGCGAGCCGAGTGGGAGAGCGAGGTCAGTTTTTTGATCGTTTGAGGAGAATAGCCGTAGCTATTTGACGAAAAGGATCGGAAAAATGGGCCGCTATCCCGCCGGCGCAGTAGGAGCAGCCTAAGTCCGACAGGCTGCTAGCCCGAAGATTTCACAAATTTGCACCGATCTCGCGTGTCTCTTGGTCCCACAA
>CAZAQB010000274.1:0-2872 GCA_964487155.1 uncultured Ectothiorhodospiraceae bacterium | reverse complement strand
GAGCGAAAAAACCGCCTCCGTTTCCCACTCGCCTTGCTACGACCCCCTAAGTCCGACAGGCTGCTAGCACTGGCCCATTACCCACAAACCACTGCTCAGAGCCCACCGCGAGGGTCAGGCCAAGGCGCGGGGCGCAGCAAATGGCCGAACCCTTGGCAAGCGCCGCAACACCGGCCTGGCCCTCGCTGAGAGCGATTTGTGGGTAATGGGAAGTGCTCGTGGGCTCAGGGTGGACGGCCGCCGGCGCCCTGGGGCATCATCGAGCCATGGCATCCCCTGCGGTGTTCGAGAGCGGGCCAACGTGCACTTGAGCCGACACTCGTGCCCCTGGGGACGCATGGTGGCAGTGGTGGTGTGCAAGTCCGCCTCGTAGCGGAAAGCCTAAGCCGCTGTTCCGCGTCCCCACCTGAACCGTAGGGTTCAAGGGCGAAGCCCGCACGGCACAATCGTGGGGGATGTCATCCTAATTGGGCTTTTCCGATGAAGGCGGAACTGCGACGGGAGTTGCGCCGCCGCCGGCGCGCTCTGCCTCCTGGAGAGCGGCGGCGGGCCGCCGAGGCCCTGGCCCGGGCGGCCAGGACCGCGTCCCCCTTCCGCCGTGCCCGGCGCGTGGCGGTCTACCTCAGCAACGACGGCGAAATCGACCCCGCCCCGCTGGTCCGGCTGGCCTGGCGCCTGGGCAAGCAGGTCTACCTGCCGGTGGTGCCCCGGCAGGGCGGCCGGCTCGGTTTTCGACGCTATCGTCCCCACAGCGTGCTGCGCCCCGGCAGGTTCGGATTGCTGCACCCCGTCGGCAACCGCTCCCTGCAGGCGCGGCGGCTGGATCTGGTGCTTGCGCCGCTGGTGGCCTTCGACCGGAGCGGTCACCGTCTCGGCATGGGCGGTGGCTTCTATGATCGCACCTTTGCCGCCACCGGCGGCCGTCACTGGGGCCGCCCCCGGCTGCTGGGCCTGGCCTACGCCTTCCAGGAACTGGACGCCCTGCCCGCCGAACCCTGGGACCTGCCCCTGTGGGGTGTGCTCACCGACCGCGGCCTGTGCCGTTGCGCCGGGCGCCGGCTGCCAGCCTCAGATGAACACGGATGAAGGGGACGGCGGGCCTTGCGTTCGATGCCGAAGTAATGTCCGCCCGCGACGGCCGCTCTGCCTGGGGGTTCGGGCGGGGCGTAGGTCGGCTGCTCGCGGCAGCCGACATCTCCGCTGCCGGCCGTTGCGTTGCCGCCACAGTGGAACGCGTCCAGAATTAAACCCAACAACGCCGCTGCAACAGGGAGAGCCGCTCGCCGATGGCCTACTGGCTGCTCAAGTCCGAGCCCAGCGTCTACGGGCTGGATCACCTGGCCGCCCAGCCCAGCCAGACTGACCATTGGGATGGTGTGCGCAACTACCAGGCGCGCAACTACCTGCGTCAGATGGCCCGGGGCGACCAGGCGCTGTTCTACCATTCCAACTGCAAGCCGCCGGGCGTGGTGGGCATCGTCGAAGTGGTCCGGGAGGCCTACCCGGACCCCAGCGCCTTCGATCCCGACTCCCCCTACCATGATCCGCGCAGCGATCCGGACACCCCCCGCTGGTTCATGGTGGACGTGCGGCTCGCGCGGCGCCTCGCCCGGACCATCACCCTGCCGGAGCTCAAGGCGGCGCCGGCGCTCGAGAACATGGCTCTGGTGCGGCGCGGCAACCGGCTCTCGGTAATGCCTGTGACCCCGGGGCAGTGGCACGCCATCCTGGCCCTGGAGTAAGCCGTGACGCAGACGCCGACCAGCCCGCTGCGCATCTGTCTGGAGGCCGCGCCCCTGGCCGCCCTGGTTCTGGTGCTGGTGCTCTGGGCCCAGATCGGGACCGTTGTGGACGGCGCCAATGCCCGCCGCGACACCATCGGAACGGTGCCTATGCAATCCCTGCGTGCCCGGAGCGCGACCGAACTGGCCCGTGCGCTGGCGCAGCGGGGCTACCGCTGGCCGCCCCAGGAGGTACCGGCGCTGGCCCTGCAGGCGCTGCCCGACGACCTTGACCAGATGCCTGTGGCGGAGAAGAAACGGGTGTTCCTGCAGTCCCTGCTGCCCCTGGTGCTGGCCGAGAACCGCCGGGTGGCCGCGGAGCGGGAGTTCCTGCGCCAGGCCCTGGCGGACTGGCCGCTGCCGGAAGGGGAACGCCGCGCCCGCCTGCAACGCCTGGCGGCCCGTTACCAGGTGAAGGGGGACCTGGAGGAGGAGGCGGTGCGCCGCAGCCTGCTGCGCCGGGTGGATCTGGTGCCGCCGGCCCTGGCCCTGGCCCAGGCCGCCAACGAGACTGGCTGGGGAACCTCCCGCTTTGCCCGGGAAGCCAACAACCTGTTTGGCCAGTGGACCTACCAGGCCGCCCAGGGCCTGAAGCCCCAGGATCGGGAGGAGGGCAAGAGCCACTATGTGCGCCGCTTTCCGGACCTGCAGGCCTCGGTGCGCGGCTATCTACACAACCTCAATACCCACCAGGCCTACCGGCTGCTGCGCGAGCGCCGGGCCCAGCTCCGGCAGCGCGGCCGGCCTCTGGATGCCCTGGAACTGGCCGCCGGCCTGGAGGCCTACTCGGAGCGGGGCATGGACTACGTGGAGGACATCCGCGCCATGATCCGCCACAACGATCTGCAGCGGCTTGCGCGAGCCGAGCTGCGCCCGGCGGGGTGAGGCGGGCCTGTGGATCCCGCGCCCAGCCGGAGCCCGCGTCGGGTGGGCAGAGCGCGGCGAAGCCCAGCGTCTGTGCTGTCGGGGTGAAAAGGACTGAGGACTGAGGACTGAGTAGAAGAGGGGGCTTTGATATGCGCCTGGGCGGGGTCACGCTCTGCTCAGTCCTCAGTCCTCAGTCCTCAGTCCTCAGTCCTCAGTCCTCAGTC
>CAZAQB010000273.1:0-2927 GCA_964487155.1 uncultured Ectothiorhodospiraceae bacterium | reverse complement strand
CCACTCGCCTCGCTACGACCCCCTAAGTCCGACAGGCTGCTAGTGTCTGATCCCAGGATTTCGTGGTGCGTCGAGGGACGGCGTGTAAGCTGGTTCGCCATATGCCCCTCTGCCGGGGGGCCCTCGCGCCGGTCGCCCAGGAACCTCGCCAGCTATCGTTCTTCGAACAATAGGTGGGGGTTTTCCTGAAGGCGCCCTGGAGGCGTCGGGGAGGTTGTGTTGGAACTCGATCCCGTTCTGCTGGCCCGAGTGCAGTTCGCCTTCGTGGTGTCGTTTCACATCCTGTTCCCGTCATTCACCATCGGGCTGGCAGCCTACCTGGCGGTGCTGGAAGGGCTCTGGCTGCGCACCGGCGCCCCGGTCTACCGTCGGCTCTCGGCCCTGTGGCTGCGCATCTTCGCGGTCTCCTTCGGCATGGGCGTGGTCTCGGGCATCGTCATGTCCTACCAGTTCGGCACCAACTGGAGCGAACTCTCCCAGGTGGCCGGCAACGTGCTCGGGCCGATGATGGGCTACGAGGTGGTCACGGCCTTCTTTCTGGAGGCGACCTTTCTGGGGGTGCTGCTGTTCGGCCGCGACCGGGTGCCGCCCTGGCTGTACTTCACGGCCGCGGTGGTGGTGGCGGCGGGGACGCTGCTGTCGGCGTTCTGGATCCTCGCCGCCAACAGCTGGATGCACACCCCGGCCGGTGTGGAACTGCGCGACGGCGTGTTCCATGTCACCTCCTGGGCGGAGGCGGTGTTCAATCCCTCCTTCCCCTACCGTTTCACCCACATGGTTACCGCCTGCTTCCTCACCACCGCCCTGGTGGTGGGCGGGGTCAGCGCCTGGTACCTGCTGCGCGGGCGCCACGAGGACGTGGGACGCAAGGGACTGGTCATGGCGCTGGGGCTGATCGCCGTGCTGGCGCCCGCCCAGGTGCTGCTGGGCGATCTACACGGCCTCAATACCTTCGAGCACCAGCCCGCCAAGGTCGCGGCCATGGAGGGACACTGGGAAACCAGGCGCGGCGCACCGCTGATCCTGTTCGCCCTGCCGGACCCCGCTCAGGAAACCAACCACCTGGAGCTGGCTGTGCCCCACCTGGGCAGCCTGATCCTGACCCACGAGTGGAACGGCGAGGTGCAGGGGCTCACCGCCTGGCCGGAGGATGAGCGCCCTCCCATGACGGTGGTGTTCTGGACCTTCCGGATCATGGTGGCGCTGGGGCTGTTCATGCTGCTGCTCGGGCTCGGCGGCGCCTGGCTCTGGCTTCGGGGCCGCCTGTACGGCGCGCGCTGGTTCCTCAAGGCCTGCGTGGCGGGCATCCCGGCCGGTTTCGTGGCGATCCTGGCGGGCTGGTTCACCACCGAAGTGGGGCGGCAGCCCTGGGTGGTCTACGAACTGCTGCACCGGGCGGACGCCGTGTCGCCGGCGATCTCCGCGGGCAGCGTGCTGGTTTCCCTGGCCGCGTTCGTTGTGGCCTACGCCTTCATCTTCGGCTTCGGGCTCTACTACATGGTGCGGCTGGTGCGACGCGGCCCGGACATCGACCCCGAGCGGGGCGGACCCCGGGGCACCGCAGCGCGTCCCATGTCGGCGGCGAATCTGCCGCTGGGCGAGGAGGGCTGAACCCATGGGGGCGGAACTGCTGGCTGTCGTCTGGGCCGCGATCCTGGCCTTCGCAGTGTTCATGTACGTGTTCATGGACGGTTTCGACCTGGGGGTGGGGATCCTGTTTCCCTTCGCCCGCAGCGAAGCCCACCGGGACACCATGATGAACAGCGTGGCACCGGTCTGGGACGGCAACGAGACCTGGCTGGTGCTGGGCGGTGGAGGCCTGCTGGCGGCCTTCCCGGTGGCCTACGCGACGGTGCTGCCGGCGCTGTACTTCCCCATCCTGCTGATGCTCATCGCCCTGATCTTCCGGGGCGTGGCCTTCGAGTTCCGGTTCAAGGCCGGCACCGAGAAGCGCCTCTGGGACCGCTCGTTCTTTGGAGGCTCGCTGTGCGCGGCCGTGGCGCAGGGCATGGTGCTCGGCGCCTTTGTGCAGGGCCTGGAAGTCGAGGGGCGCCAGTACGTCGGAGGTCCGCTGGACTGGCTGACGCCGTTCACGGTGTTCACCGGGCTGGCGCTGCCGGTGGGATACGCGCTGCTGGGCGCGACCTGGCTGATCCTCAAGACCGAGGGGCAGCTGCAGCAGTGGGCGCGGCAGCAGGCCCGGCGCCTGGGCTGGGGGTTGCTGGCGGCGATCATGGTCGCCAGCGCCTGGACGCCGCTGCTGGAGCACTCCATCGCCGAGCGCTGGTTGCGCTGGCCGAACCTGCTGCTGCTCTCCCCGGTGCCCCTGCTCACCGGGCTTGCCATGTACGCCCTGATGCGCAGCCTGGCGCAGGGGCGCGAACTGGCGCCGTTCCTGCTCACCCTGGTGTTGTTCTGGCTGGCCTACTCAGGGTTCATCGTCAGTCTCTGGCCCAATATCGTGCCCCCCAATATCACCCTGTTCGAGGCGGCGGCGGCGCCGGAGTCGCAGCTGTTCCTGCTGGTAGGGGTGGCTCTGCTGGTGCCTGCCATTCTGGCCTACACGGCGTTCAGCTACTGGGTATTCCGCGGCAAGATCCGGGAAGGGGAGGGCTATCACTGATCGGCGTCACTTCCATGTGACGGAGTTCTGACGCTCGGGTCCGGTAGCGGCCTGCCGCGGGCTGCGCAGTTTTGGCAGGTATCTGATTCAGCATCCGTTTTCCCTTTTTAGGCTTGGATGGCACGTAACATGCATAATTCAGGGTAACGGCCTCCATGCTCGGGCCCGAGCGCCAGAAAAACGTGGCTTCAATCACGAGGGCGAAATAAGGCACCGAGTAAGGTGTCGAGCATAAGACGCTGGATCTGACCCGAAGATTTCACAAATTTGCACCGATCTCGCTTGTCTGTTGGCCCCACAAGGA
>CAZAQB010000272.1:0-3006 GCA_964487155.1 uncultured Ectothiorhodospiraceae bacterium | reverse complement strand
ATCAGACATTTTTCCACTCCATGAGCGCCCTGAATATTACAGATAAAACCGATCAGGAGCTGTTGGAACGGAAGGTGTCAACGTTTTTCCAACACATCGGCGATTTTTTCTATGTAACAACCCCGGGTAGCTCGACGCTGACCGGGGTCGGTTCGACTTCCAAGCCGTTTGAGCTTGCAAGCAGCTCGCTTGCTCTCTGACCGTCGTCCGGGTTGATGGCAACCCGATCCGCGGGACGAGCCACTTCAGGCGGTCCATTGATGTAGCGTTCTGGGTTGGCAACGTAGTGGCGGTGCATCGCCGCCTGGCGGACACTGTCCCTGAAACACCCGGAAATCCATGGCGGTTCCGTGGCCGACGCGCTATGAACGGGGTTCGCTGACGGTTGCGAATACGGCCGCCAAGGCCTCGTCCAGGGTCAGCAACCGGTACGAGGACTCCAGGGCAGTTGCAGCGATGATTGCGTCGGGCAGCTTGATCCGGTGGTTCCGGCGCAAGGCGATGGCGCGATCCTCAATGGCGTGCGTCAGTCCGATATACGTCATGGTGGCCAGGGTTGATTCGATGGCGGCGCCCTCGTCGTCGGTCAATCCGGGGTAACCCATCAGTTCCATGCGTGTAATCGCACTGTATGCCAACGGTTTATCGTCGCCGACGGACCGGAGCATTTCCACGGCGGGCGTGAGCTCCTTCAGCACGCCGATGACGACATTGGTATCCAGCAGGCAGCCCCGGAATTCACCAGTCATCGCGAAGGTTTCGCTGGATGTGTACCGGATCCTCGTTCAGGTTCGGCGAGCCCTTGAGCCGGCCGATATGGTGCATGAGCGATGCCCGTTGACCCCTGTCGGCGCGGTAGCGGCTGTTGAGCCAGCCGATGAAGTCGAGCACCTCTTCCTGCTTTTCCGGTGGAAGCTGCTCGAAGTCGTGCTGGAAACGTTCGCTTGCATTCATCAGATTTTCCTTCGGGCTGCCGCAACTGAGTCTCCGCGCTAAGCGGCGGGGTGTACCCATTGTATCGACTCCCGGTGCTCCTCGCTGCTCTTACCGCGCCTGCCGGGCGGTGCGCCGGGCGGGAGCGCGCGGCGCAACAGACCCTCGGTGTCCGGAACCCTCTATTCCACTGGCTCGGAAACACCCGCATGCTTATGACGATGTCCTGCACCTCGCCAGGCTCGAAAGCGACGTCCGACGCCCAGCGGCCGAAGCCGCCTGAAGCATTGATCGCTTTGACCCATTCGTCCAGGGCGTCGCGCTTGGCGCGGTTCTGGGGAACTCGTCCGGCAGTTGCTCCAGATCGATCTCCGTAACCTTCCCATGTCCGCCGCACCGCCGAGCGCGTACCTGGTCGAGGTGTTCACCCGCCTGCCCGGCGCCCAAACCGAGGAAGACCTCCAAGCCCTGCTGCCCTGGCACCAGGCAGACAGTCTGGCCGTGCGCTTCGCCGACGTGTAGATGGGGTTGCTGGGGCGCTTACCGTGCGCCACTACGGCTTCCTGCACGGCAACGCCAAACGCACGCTGTCTCGGGTGCAACTGGCCTTGCACGTGGTCATCGCCGCCGGCGCGCCGCGGCCACGGCCTCAGTTCCTCTGCCACCACTGCGAGGGCGCGATGCACGTTGCAGCATTCCTCGGGCCGAGGTGGCCCCCACTGTCAGGCTAGTTGGAACCTCAACGGCTGTTAGAGTCTGAACCCATGAAGGGGGCGAAGAGAGGGTTTGCGTGAGGTATTCCAACGAGCGCCGTGAGGCGATCCTGAAGAAGCTGTTGCCGCCGCACAGCCGCACGGTGGCGGAGGTCGCCGACGAGGAAGGCATCTCGGCGGCGACCCTGTACAACTGGCGCAAGGCGGCCCGCGGCCAGGGTCGGCTGCTGCCGGAGCAGGCCGCCGAGCCCGAGGGGTGGAGCTCCCGCGACAAGTTCAACGCGGTGCTTGAGACGGCGGCGTTGAGCGAGGCGGAGCTGGCCGAGTACTGCCGCCGGTGCGGGCTGTATCCGGAGCAGATCCGGCGTTGGCGGGCGAGCTGCGAGCAGGCCAATGAGCGCGACCAGGCGGCCGCCCGTCGCGAGGGCGAGGTGCTCAAGGGCGAGCGCCAGCGCAGCCGCGAACTGGCCCGCGAGCTCAAGCGCAAGGACGCGGCGCTCGCCGAGACCGCGGCACTGCTGGCGTTGCGAAAAAAAGCCGTGGCGATCTGGGGGGACGAGGACGAATGACCAGCGCCCCAGATCGCCGTCATGCTGTCGAGCTGGTCGCCGAGGCCCAGGCCCAGGGGGCGCGCCTTGCGAGCGCCTGCGCGGAGGTGGGGATCGGCGTGAACACCTATCGGCGCTGGGCGCAGGGTGGCGAGGATGCCCGCCCCCGGGCGGCGCGCCCGCAGCCCTCTCATGCACTCAGCGAGGCTGAGCGGGCCGAGGTGCTGGCGACCTGCCACCGCCCGGAGTTCGCCAGCCTGCCGCCGGCGCAGATCGTCCCGCGGCTGCTCGATGAGGAGGGTTGCTACCTGGCCTCGGAGTCGAGCTTCTACCGCATCCTGCGCGCCGCCGATGAGCAGCACCGCCGCGGCCGGGCCCGCGCCCCGCGCAACCCCGGGCCGCCCCGGCGCCATCGCGCCGACGGAGCCAACCGGCTGTGGTGCTGGGATGTGACCTACCTGCCGAGCCACGTGCGCGGGCGCTTCCACTACCTCTACTTCATCCTCGATGTGTTCAGCCGCAAGATCGTCGCCGCCGAGGTCTTCGAAACCGAGTCCGCGTCCAACAGCCGCACCGTCATCGAGCGCGCCGTGCTGCGCGAGGGCCTGCGACGCCAGCCGCTGGTGCTGCATGCCGACAACGGCCCGGCCATGACCGGCTCGACGCTGCGCGCGACCCTGGAGGCGCTCGGCATCGCCGCCTCCCACAGCCGGCCCCGGGTGTCCAACGACAACGCCTACTCCGAGGCGCTGTTCCGCACCTGCAAGTACCGCCCGAGCTACCCGCCCCAGGGCTTCGCCGCCCTGGCCGAG
>CAZAQB010000271.1:0-3052 GCA_964487155.1 uncultured Ectothiorhodospiraceae bacterium | reverse complement strand
CATCCTCTCAGACCAGCTACCGATCGTCGCCTTGGTGAGCCATTACCTCACCAACAAGCTAATCGGACGCGGGCTCATCCATCGGTGTGAGCTTACAAGTAGAGGCCCACTTTCCCCCGTAGGGCGTATGCGGTATTAATCCGAGTTTCCCCGGGCTATCCCCCACCGAAGGGTAGATTCCCACGCGTTACTCACCCGTCCGCCGCTCGTCAGCACCCCGAAGGGCCTGTTACCGCTCGACTTGCATGTGTTAGGCCTGCCGCCAGCGTTCAATCTGAGCCAGGATCAAACTCTTCGGTTGAAGATTGCCGCCGTCCGAAGACGACGTATCTTGGCTCGACGCGCAAGTAGAACTCCAAAGAGTCCTTTGGGGTTCTTGCGTCGATAGTCGTTGACGTTGCCGTCGACCCGACGCAAGCACCCACACAAGCTATCTAGTCCATATTGTTAAAGAGCAACCGCCTGAAGCGGAGCGCGCATTGTAGCGGCGGCGCCTCGCTTGTCAACCCTGTCATCTGCGTGTCACGAACCGGGCCGACCAAGACCGCGAAGTATACTCCTGAGGGAAGTGCGGTCAACTCTTACCGCGCCCTTCATCCGGTGCCGGTCCCAGCGACCACTGATCGCCGGTGCGGCCTGTTACCGACGTCAGGGCGGCGCAGTCTACCGGCCCCGCGGAGACAATCAACAGGCAATCGGGCGGCTCCGGCGCATCCCCGCGAGCCCGCCCCCGCGCGCGGCGGGCTGCCAAGTGTGGCACCGGCTGACCAGGCCTCGCGGATACTCACGAACCGCTGCTCAGAGCCCACCGCAACCGCCAGGCAAGACGCGAGGCGCAGCCAATGGCCGAGCCATTGAACAAGCACCGCAACGCGACCGGCCCTCGTGGCGGGCTCCCTGCTGGCACGCCGCCGCGGGGCCCGGCGCGGCGTTGCGCCATCTTGTCCAGGGAACCACGCATCCAGCCGCGGCGCCTTGCCCCCGACCGAGCGGCGACTCGCTGACAGGGTTCGATGCGTCCCGGGCAGGCCCAGGCGGCGACGGTGGCCAGCTTGACACTCCCCAGACCCGCTCCTACGATTCCATCCCTCTTCGCGGGCGCCGCCAATATTCCCTTCATGGAACTCCAACAGATACGGTCGCTGGTGCAGGACGACATGGCGGCCGTGGATCGGCTTATCCAGGAGCGGCTCGGCTCCGACGTCGCGCTCATCAATCAGCTTGGCAGTTATGTCGTGGGCAGCGGCGGCAAGCGGTTGCGTCCGCTGGTGGTGCTGCTCGGCGCGCGGACCTGCGGCTATCAAGCCGACGACCACATACAGATGGCGACGGTGGTTGAGTTCATCCACACGGCGACGCTGCTGCATGACGATGTGGTCGACGAGTCGGACCTGCGACGCGGGCACCAGACCGCCAACCAGATCTGGGGCAACGAGGCGAGCGTGCTGGTGGGAGACTTTCTCTACTCGCGCGCCTTCCAGATGATGGTGGAGGTGGGACGCATGCCGATCATGGAGATCATGGCGAACGCCACCAACACGATCGCGATGGGCGAGGTTCTGCAGCTGCTGAACATCCACGACCCGGACGTCACCGAGCAGCGCTACCTGGAGGTCATCTACCGCAAGACCGCCGCGCTGTTCGAGGCCGGCACCCAAACCGGCGCCGTGCTGGCCGGCCTCGGCACGGCGCAGAGCCAGGCCATGGCGGAATACGGCCGCCACCTCGGCACCGCTTTCCAGCTGGTTGACGACGCCCTCGATTACACCGGCGACGCCACCGCCACGGGCAAGAACGTGGGCGACGATCTTGCGGAGGGGAAACCCACCATGCCGTTAATCCACGCCATGGGCGCCAGCTCGCCGGAGGTGAGGGAGGCGCTGCGCGAGGCCATCCGCCAGGGCGGGCGGCAGCGCATTGAGCAGGTCATCCAGGCAATTGATCAGTGCGGCTCCATTCCCTATACTCGCCGGCTTGCGCAGGCGGAGGCAGTCAAGGCAGTGGCCGCCCTCCAGCAGCTGCAGGCCGGCCCGTTTCGCGATGGACTCGAGGGGCTGGCGAAGTTCGCTGTAAACCGCGATTACTGACGCTCCAACGAATGGACGCCGGTGCAGGAGCGGGGTTCCGCGGCCCGCCACCAGCTCCAGACAGACCAGTTTGGAGCGGGCCGGCACCCACAGCGGTCTGCAATTCACTCGGGGTGTAGCTCAGCTTGGTAGAGCACTGTCTTCGGGAGGCAGGAGTCGCTGGTTCGAATCCAGTCACCCCGACCATTTAAATCAAGGGCCTACGTGGTTTTCGTAGGCCCTTTTTCTTGTCGGATCGCTGCTCGCAAGTCCTCCTTGCACCCGGTCAGCGCGGGTCAGTCATCGACCTGATGCGATATGTGGCGGGGGCGGGGCACCGCACCAATACCCCTACAAGGTTCCGCCACGCCCACGCTTCGCTCCTCGCGGCCTGCTCCTCAGCGGCCTGCCCCCGGCCCCCAACCCTACCTGGTGGGGGATCTATACCCCCCGCTCCCCTGCCGAGCACTCAGGTTTTGCTCCGAACAACCGATGTAACCGTTACTGGGGACAGGCCCCGCGCCCGGCGTTCCCCGAATCTGGACAGAGCGACCCGAGTTCGCGCGATGGGAAAACTGATCGGATTGCAGCGGGCCGAGCTGCCCGTCTACATCTGCTGCAGGGTGGCCGAGGGGGTGGAGGCCCTCAGCCTCAGCTTGCGCGGCTACGGGCTGCGCACGCGGGTGTTCGCCAACCTGGATGTCATGGAGACCGCGGCTCGCAGCCACCTGCCTCTGGCGCTGCTGCTGTGTGGTGAGACCGCGGCCGAGGCCGGCCGGAAGCAGGTGCGCCAGCGCATCGAGGCGGCCTGGGGCGCTCCGGTGCCTCAAGCGGTACTGGGACGGGACGCCGGCCTGCAGGCCCGCCTGGAGGCCGCGGACGCCGGAGCCAACGCCTACTTCGCACCCCCTTACGCCCATCACGGCGTGGTGGCGTTCCTTTATGGGCAATTGCGCGGCGAGTCCGAGGCCGGGACTGAGCTGGCT
>CAZAQB010000270.1:0-3077 GCA_964487155.1 uncultured Ectothiorhodospiraceae bacterium | reverse complement strand
GGTCGGTTGCTACGGCAACCGACACCCGGCGCGCCGAGGCCTCCGGACGGGATGTCGGCTGCGGTAGCAGCCGACCTACGCGGACCCCGCCCGCCGCCTTGCACAGCCCCATGCACACCAGACCCCGCCGTAGGTCGGCTGCTACCGCAGCCGACATCTTCATGGCGACCGATATCAAGCTGGCGACCCGGAGAATGTCGGCTGCGGTAGCAGCCGACCTACGGGGACGTCCGACAGAACGTTTCGATCTCCTTTGCCGCCGCGTCCAGGTCGTCAAACTCCAGGGCGGCGGATTGGCAACCGGGCACCACATCGCCGAGAAGCTCGAAGCCTTCCCGCCCCAGCACGGAGTAGTTGAGCGCGTCCCCCACCAGGGCCATGAAGGCCGCGCCCCGGCCGAGGGGCGCCAGCCGGGTGCCGGCGCCGGCGGCGTAGCGGGGGGTCACGACCCAGCGCACCGGCACCGCCTGGCCGGCCCGGGCCACGCACTCGGGCTTCGGCGCCATGTGCGACACCACGCCCTTCACCGTGTCATGCACCGGCTCGGAGAACACCGCCTGCGGCGCCAGAGACCGGATCACCTTGATGGATGCATTCTTGAGGCTGACGGGGCGCGCCTGCCCCAGCACCTGGCCATCGCTGCGGCGTATCAACGCGTGCTCGTCGGAAATCAGCCGCCAACCCCGGCAGGCGAGCGCGGCCGCCAGCGTGCTCTTACCCGAACCCGGCATCCCCGGTAGCAGCAGCGCCTGGTCGTTCCGGGCCAGCACCGCGGCGTGGATGATGAGGTAATCGGTGACGTGGGCGGCCACGCACCAGTTCAGCCCCCACTCCAGCACCGGGAACGCCTGGCTCGCCGACACCGGCAGAAACGGACGGGCACCGTCGAGGCTGAACCAGGCCTGGGGGCGCCACCACCGCCGCAGCCCACGCCCCGGCTCCACGGCGGCATGAAAGTCCACGAACCCGTCATCCGGGAGCAGCGCGAACGCCCCGTAGAGCCTCGGCAGCTCCCGGGCGATGGCGGGAAACGGGCTGCTGATGCGAACCGCGAACGGCGGCAGAGCCAGGGCAAGCCCCGGCCCCGCCAGCCGGCCGGCAATCTGCGAGGGGGAAAGCTGCTCCAGACGCATCAGGTGCCGTCGGTCAGCCTCTCAGGGCAAGACCGCGGGCCTGCAGCTCCGCCAGCAGGTAGTCGAGCTGCTCGGGCGCAAGTTCACAACCGTCGGCCAGGGCCTGCAGCTGCCCGCTGGACAGACCAGCGGCACCGGCACCTTCCAGGGCCCTCACCAAATCGGCACCAGCGGGGGGAAAGCACAGCGTGTCGCCTGACCCCGTCTCGTAAGCGACGGCGGCATCCTCGAAAACACGCAGCAACAAATTGGCTTCCGGCGCCAGCCTCCAGACCGCCAGCGCCGGATCGGGGCTCACGCCCAGGTGCTTTCGAAATAACCCTTGATCAGCTCGGCGTTCCAGGAATCAACGCCTGGCGGCGGCGAATACGAGCCGGTGGCGGCAAACTCCATCCACATGTCGCGCACCGCATAGGCCTTGAGGGGGTCGGTGAGACCGGCCGCGGCGTTCAGCATGGCAGCCACGAAATGGGCACCCATCTGTTGGGGATCCTGCGAGCCTTTCAGGGTCAGAACCCGCATCATTGTCAGGTTATTGGGGTTGCCGACATTGAAGTGGGAACCGCCGCCGCCGAATGCATCGACGAAGCGGGTGCCACCATCCTTGACCTTGAGGGCGGGGTTGAAGCCGGTCGGCCAGTCCCCCGGATGCGTGCGCCAGAAGCCCGGGGAGCGCCCCTGACAGAACTGAGGCTCGTTGGGCGCATAGCTGGTGTTGAGGGACATCGACGAGAAACCCGAAGGCGAGTGGCATGCCCAGGCTGCGCGCACCGGCCGATGACGCAGCGCCAGAAACACCGGCACCGCGCCCAGCGCCGCCTGCCCGAGACGCCGGCGGGTGGGATCCACCGGCCCAGCCTTGGTTTCCGCGCTCTCGCGAGGGGAAAGACCGCCTGTCTGGTTGGAGTCGCTCATGGCGTCTTGCTGCTCCCTGAGCGCGCCGGACGGCACGCCCTGTTGCTCAACCTACTCACAGGCATCGCAACCGATGCCCAATCACCCGACCCCAAGTCTACGCCAACCCAAACCGAGAGTCTGCCCCCTTAAATGGCATTTTTGAGACACCTGCCATTGACTTTTTTTGACAACTCCCACGTCAGGCAGGTCACGGATCGCGACGAGAGCACCGCCGCGACCTCGTCGGGGCTTCGGCGCGTTGAACATCATCAGGTCCCCGCGACTGTCCGCGTCCCCACGTCGGCTGTTCTCGGCGATGTTCGTGAACTCTGCCCGACAGCCCCCCACTCAGACGTTGCCGAGGAATTCCCCGAGGAGCGGGGAAGGGGTTTCCCGGAAGGGGTTGACCACGGTCACGCCGTGCCAGGTGAAACCGTCCTGAAGATCCTCGCTCAGCAAAAGGCGACTGCCATTCTCCCCCGCCACCGACAGAATCAGGGCATCCCAGATCTGAAGGCCGTGATCGGCGGCGATGTCCACCGCGCCCTGGAAAGCCGACCACGTGGAATCGGCGACCTCGAAGCTGTCCGCCCAGCTCAGCAACGCCGCCCGGGCGCGCACTGCATCGAACCCCGCCTTGCCGTTCAAGACCCGATACAGTTCACCGAGCGTTTGCGCTGGAAGCAGTACCGCCTCCGGTGGCATCCGTTCCACCAATGAACGCGCCAGGGCGCAACGGCGCTCGTCGCCGACCCCTTCCGCATAAGCCAGGATGTCAGTGTCAAGCGCCGCTCGCATGGGCGGCTCACTCGTACAGTTCGTCGCGGCCCCAGGTGCGCGCACCCGTGGCCTCCTGATGACGCAGGCGCTCGATCAGGCGCTTACGGGCGGCGTGACGCGCGTGCGGATCGACCCCCGCGGGCGTGATCATGGCAACAGGCTTGCCATGCGACGTGATCGTGATCACGGCACCCTGGCTTGCCTGCTTGAGTAGCGAGGAAAACTGGCGATTGGCATCGCTCGCGGAAACGATCTTCATGGCGCCTT
>CAZAQB010000269.1:0-3081 GCA_964487155.1 uncultured Ectothiorhodospiraceae bacterium | reverse complement strand
GTGGCCCTGTCCTACGTGATCGGCTCGCTGCTGCTGGTGGGAATGGGGGGGTAGGCGCCGGGCCAGCGGCGGCCAACAAAAAAAGCGGCCCCCAAGGGGACCGCGAGTCATTCAGAGGTGGGGGGCGATGACGCCCCCCGTCAAGTATCCCGTCACCGTTGGTTTGTGACCCGCAGGATGCCCCACAGCCCGGCGGTGTTGCCGAAGCTCGCCTGGTCGCGGAACAGGTAGTCACCGGTCACGCCGGCCGCGCCGCCGGCACGCTCCACCACCACGTCGAAGTGGGCCGCCGGGGTGACGCTCTCCTGGCCGCCCAGGCGCATGCCGATGGGGTTGTGGCCGATGGACCGCGCGGCCACCTCGCCCGGCATGCACTTGCCGGCCAGACCGTCCTTGGCGGAGCCGGGGCAGACGTAGGGATCGCGCTGCCAGGCATGGCCGTGGAGGTTGAAGGTGGTACCCCGGCCCACGCCGAAGGGTTGCAGCACCCGCATCCGCACCTCTTCCCCGGCCCGGGCGGTAAACACCGGGGTAACCGGATCCTGGCCGCCGGCGAGCACGTTCGCGTAGGCCTCGTGCGCATTCGCCACATCCCCGAAGCCTGCACCGCCGGCCATGCCAAAAGGTGCATCCGGAGCCTTGCCGAAGCGGAACCACAGCGGCTCGGAGCCGTAGTTGATGGCCATCTGGCCGGCGTCGTGGCTGTCCTCCGGTATGCCCTGGCCCTCCGAGGCAATGTTCTGCACAGCGGTGCCGTCGGCATACCGATGGTTCTGGCCCTTCTGGAACACGGTCACCAGATCCCGGAAGACCACGCCGTTGGCCCGGGTCACGGCGGCCGAGGTCCGGGTGCGCCGCTTCGCCGTCGGGTCGTTCACCTGATGGTCCCGGCGTGTCTCGCTCTCCACCCAGGTGGAGCCCTGGGGCTCAATGATCATCGCCCCCACCAGCCCCTTCTGTCCCTGCTTGACCCGGTCCGCCGGCATCAGGTTGGTGGCCCCGAACTCGATGGGTGTCGCCTGGATGCGGGCAGCGGATGGCCCGAGGGTGCGGTAATTCAGGTCACCGGCGTACCAGGTGTAGATCTGGGGCAGCACCGATCCCGGCGGCACGGTCTGGTCGGGACGGAACCAGGCACCACGGTTGATGCCCACATTGGCACCGTCGGAGCGGGCAACGTCGTACTCAACCAGCTGCGGGTGCAGGCCGACGTGACTCGACGGCCGGATCAGATTGTTGTGGAACCAGGTCAGGCCTTCGGCCTTGCTCCGATCTCGGTTCACCACCTGCAGGAGGGTGTTGTAGCCGGCCAGATCCGGCGCCACCTCGGGCAGGCGATTGCGCAGCGCCACACGGATGCAGTCTCCCGCCGCGGCCCGCAGCACCACCGGCTCAACCGGAGCGTCCGCCTTCAGCTTCACAGGGCAGGCGGGATTGGCAGCGCCGCCACGGTAGGTGCACTGATACCAGTCAGTGTAGTTGGTGGGCACCGGCTGCAGGTCCGATGTATACACCAACATCATCGCCGTCGGGTCGTGCAGCCCTCCGCTGTGCCCGCCGATGATGCGCTTTCTGGGCAATCCGGTGACCGGATCTTCGAACTCCACCACCGCCGGCGGGATGGCCGTGGGACGCGGATTGTAGACCAGCGTGCCGCCGTCGGGATCCAGAGGCGCGCCCACATTGTCGCCAAGGCCGTCACGGTCGCTGTCCTGACCCAGGTTAGGTGGAATAGTCAGGCCCAGGGTGTTGCCCAGCACGTCGTTGGCCAGCACGGCGGTGACATCGAAATGGCGCCGCGGCGCATTGCTGGGACACAGTCCGCCGAAGGCGAACTGGCCGAAGTTCTCCACCCGGGCGCTGACGGCATCGCGGGCGCTCACGGCCAAGTCGGCGGCGCTGGCCTGCAGACTGTCCACCAGGGTCTTCTCGGCCAGGGTAAGGTTGGATTCCACCGGCCGGGCCGCCAGCAGGGAACTCTCCAGGGACTGCCCGGCGCTGTCCAGGGTCAGGCTGCTGCCGTCGGTGGCCGCGAGGCTGGAATCCAGGGTGATGCTGGACAGGCTGCTGGCACCGTCCAGGCTCAGGCTGTCGGTGCCGCGCACCGGCGCCAGCTTGTCCAGAGCCCCGGTTTCCAGAGCCGAGACCAGGGTGGCCTGCACCCCGTCCACCTTTGCCGTAAGCGTCGGGGTGGACAGGGCGGTAACCACCGGGTGGGTCTTGGGCAGTGCGAACAGATCCCGGCGTTTCACCTTGTAGTTGCGCAGCACGCCCCAGACCCCCGACCACCAGCCGTCCTGGCTGTTGTCCACCGCATAGGCGTAGTCGGCCACCGGCCGGAACTGGGTGAAGTCGGCCACCACCGGCGCGCTGAAGGTGAACTGCTCGGAGATGCCCGCGTTCTGGCTGTTGCGCCAGCCCGAGTTGGGCGCGGCGCCGAAGCTGGAACCGCCCTGCAGCCACTTCAGTCCGTGGATGGCCGCGTTGTGCTCATGCTCGTGGCCGCCGGCCTGGATCTTCACCTTGACGTTGTCGCCGGAGTGGGTTCGCATCATCGGGGTGAAGGGATCGCCCGGGAGCAGTCCGCCGGTGAGGGCCGGGTAGACCACCTTGCAGGGGCTGCCGGGACGCCCGACCGCGAACCGGGTGTTCAGGCAGGGGATGGCCCGGTCGGTGCGGGTCTGCAGGGCGAAGGCGAGATCCCCGCCCAGGCCGTCGGCCTGGGTGCCGCGCCTGTTGTCGGGGCCGAGCTTGTCGGGATCGAACACCCGAAGGCCCAGGGGCTCGTTGCGGTAGTTCACCACCAGCATGCCCACATCATCCGCGGAGATGGCCTCCGGGCAGGGCCGATCCACGCCGCCGGGGCAGAACGGCGGGTGGAAGCCCACATCCGGGAACGGCCGGTCGTTGCGGGGTTTGGCCTGCACCTCCTGGCGGAAAGAGGGGTTTATGGCATTCAGGTAGCTGGTGGGCGTGGGGGGCGCCGGCGTGAAGCCATCCGGGCCGACGCCCACGAACACGTCCTGCTCGTAGGCGTGCTGGAAGTCGGAGTACTCGAAGTAGAACTCCCGGAAGCTGTCA
>CAZAQB010000268.1:0-3084 GCA_964487155.1 uncultured Ectothiorhodospiraceae bacterium | reverse complement strand
GAAACCAATATCCTACGCGATATCAGCACAAATTCATGAAATCTTCGGGCTAGCAACGCGCAGGGGCGCACAGTGTAGCGCCGCCCGGCGCCGGGCGGATCGGCAATGCCGCGATAGACTGGGGGCCATGGACCCCAGGAGCCCGGCCCGCTGGCTGCGCATTCTGCTGCTGGTGCTCGCACCCCTGGCAGCGCTCGCCGTGGCGCTGCTGGCGGCCAACCAGCTGCTGTCGCTGTGGGCCGCCCTGGAGACCGCTCCGCTGGCCGAGCGCCTGGCCTGGTGGGGCCTGGTGCTGGTTCCTCCGGCGGCCGTGGGTTGGCTGCTGTGGCGGGCGCTTGCGCCGCGCCGCGCAGGGGCCGGGCAGCGCCCCGCCGCCACACCCACCGAGGCCGAGCTACGCAGCAACCTGGAGAGCTACGCGGAACGCGGTTTCGACACCGCTGCGGCCGGTGCCGAGCTGGCGGAGCTTGACCGGCGCCGCGCCGGCGGACAGGTGGTGGTGGCGGTGTTCGGGCGTATCAGCGCGGGCAAGTCGTCCGTGATCCAGGCCCTGGTGCCGGAGGCGGCGGTGAGCCGCGGGGTGCTCGGCGGCACCACGGAGCAGGTGACCCGTTACGCCTGGGAGGCGCCGGGCGGGGCGGCCCTGGAGCTGGCAGACCTGCCCGGAACCCACGGGCTCGGCGCCGACGATTCGGACCTGCGCGACGAGGCCCAGCGCGCCCACCTGGTGCTGTTCGTGGCCGACGGCGACCTGGATCGCGAGGAATGGCGGCTGCTCGACGAGCTCCGGGAACTGGGCAAGCCGATGGTGGTGGCGGTCAACAAGGCGGACCGCTACAGCCCGGCGGACCGGCGGCGCATCCTCGACCGGCTGGCGGGGCGCCTGGATGCCCGGGTGCCGGTCGTGGCGGTCACCGCCGGCGGCGAGGAGGAGGTGCTGCGCCGCGCGCCCGACGGCAGCGAGACGCGCCAGGTGCGCCGCCGGCCGGCAGACCTGAGAGCCCTGCGCCGGGCGTTGCAGCAGGCGCTGGACGCGGCCGGCGACGGCCTGGAGCAGCGCCGGGACGAGGCGGTGTTCCTGCTCACGGCCCGCAAGCTCGACCGGGCGCTGCGCGAACAGCGCCGCGACGCCGGCCATGCGCTGGTGGAACGCTACGCCCGCCGCGCCGTGGTGGGGGCCCTGGCGGCGGTCGCCCCCGGCAGCGACCTGGTGATCCAGGGCGCCCTGGCCGCGGCCCTGGTGCGGGAGCTCTGTGCGCTCTACCAGGTGCCGGTGCGGGAGGTGGATCTGGAGCGGCTGCTGGCGGCCCTGCGCAAACGCGCCGGGCAGGCCACCCCGCTCGCCCTGGGGGTGGCCGGCAACGCCCTGAAGGCGTTTCCGGGGCTGGGCACGCTCAGTGGCGGCCTGGTCCATGCGGTAGGCTACGGCATCATCTTCCGCAACGCCGGCGCCGCCGTGCTGGACACCCTGGAACGGCGCGGCGAGTTGGCGCCGGCGGCCGCCGCCGAGCGCTTCGAGGAACAGTGGAATGCGAATCTGGAAGCGGATGCGCGGCGCCTGGCCGAGGTGGCCCTGGCGGAGCGCGAGCAGCACGACGACCCCCGCTCCTGACGCCGGCCAGGGGCCCCTCTGGCAGGTGCGGGAGAGCCTGGACGCCCTGCTCCGGGACTCTCGCATCCCCGCCGCCGTGCGCGACGAACTGGCGGACGAATTCGCCACTGTGGAGGCCATGCAGCGGCGCCTCGAAGAGGGCAGCCTGGAGGTGGCGGCCCTGGGGCGGGTGAGCGTGGGCAAGTCCTCGGTGCTGAACGCGCTGCTGGGCCGCCAGGCGTTCGCCACCAGTCCGCTGCACGGGCAGACCCGCCGTCCCCAGCGCGAAGCCTGGGACCGGGTGGCCGACGGCCCGGTGGTGCTCTGCGATACCCCGGGCATCGATGAACTGCACGGCGACGCCCGGGAGGCCCTGGCCCGCCGGGTGGCAGCCGCCGCCGACCTGCTGCTGTTCGTGGTGGACGGCGACCTGACCCGCTCCGAGTGGGCGGCCCTGGAGGCGGTGCTCAGCGGCCAGCGCCCGGTGCTGCTGGTGCTCAACAAAGCGGACCGCTATACCGGCGCCGAACGCGACACCCTGCTGGCGCACCTGCGCCAGCGCCTCGCCGGCCGCCTGGCGCCGGAGGACATCCTCGCGGTGAGCGCCGACCCCGGTCCGCGCAGCGTCATCCGGGTGGACGCCGACGGCCGCGAGCACGAGCACCAGGAGCCGGGCCGGGTCGATGTCGCCCCCCTGAGGGAGCGGCTCTGGGACGTGGTGGAGCGGGAAGGGGGCAGCCTGGTGGCGCTGAACGCCGGCCTGTTCGCCGGGGCGCTCAGCGACCGGGTGGCCACGCGCATCACCGAGGTGCGCCGGGACACCGCCCGGCGCCTGATCGACAGCTACGCCCTGGCCAAGGGCGTGGCCATCGGCGCCAATCCCGTGCCCGCCGCCGATCTGGCCGGCGCCGCCGCCCTGGACGCCACGCTGATCCTGCACTTGAGCCGGGTCTACGGCCTGCCGGTGACGCGCCGGGAGGCCTGGCGGGTGCTGGGGGTGATCCTCGGCCAGCTGGGGGCCCTGGCCGGCAGCCTGTGGACGGTGAACCTGTTCGCCACCCTGCTCAAGCTGGGCAGCGGCGGCGCCTCCGCCGTGGTCACCGCCTCCGCCCAGGGGGCGGTAGGCTACGCCAGCACCTGGCTGCTGGGCCGGGTGGCCGAGGACTACTTCCGGCGGGGCCGATCCTGGGGCGAGGTCGGCCCCAAGCGGGCGGTGGAGGCCATGCTCAGGGAGCTGGACCGCGAGTCCCTGCTGGCCCGGGGCCGCGGCCGCATCCGCCAGGCGCTGCAGGCTGGGGACGGGGCTGCCGGAGGATGACGCGGCCCGGGTCACGGAGCCGCCCAGCCGTGGGTGCGCCGGGCCTCGGCACGGCCTGGGCCGCAGCCCGCCGTAGCCCCACGTTGCGGAGAAACGTGGGGGCCGGCGTCGCAAACGCCAACGCAGACATCCCGCAGCCCCCGCCGCGCCCAGACCGGGGCGCACAGGCCACCGC
>CAZAQB010000267.1:0-3103 GCA_964487155.1 uncultured Ectothiorhodospiraceae bacterium | reverse complement strand
GCCCGGTAGCGCAGCCGCAGGGTGGGCATGCCGGAGGCGTATTCCACCCAGGCGCGCTGCTCCAGGGACAGGCCGTCGCGGTGGGCCACGGTCTCCACCGCCAGGCCGCCCTCCAGGTCGAGGCGCTGGCTGACCGACGTCTCCCGGGACGGGTAGAGGGTGTCCCCATCTGGGCTGCGCACCCAGCCGTCCAGGGACCAGCCGTCGTGGAACGGGGTAGCCAGCCCCCGGGGGTCCACCACCGGCAGGGCGGGTTCCTCCGGCAGGCCCACCGCCGTCCAGTTGCGGTGGGTGAGGTTGACGTGGGTGATGGAGAACGCCCGCGGCAGGAACGAGGGGTCCGACGGGTCGAACTGGCGCTCGGCCCAGTAGGGCCAGACCCAGTCCAGGTTGTGCTGGATGACCCGGGCGTTGATCAGCCCGCGCGCGTGGAATACCACGCCGGCGCGCAGCAGCTCGATGGGCTCCGCCACTTCGGAGGGCTGGGCGAAGCGCTGCAGCCGGGCCAGCAGGGCCAGGGGGTCGAGGAAGCCGTGGGCCCGGGCCGCGCGGCGCACCAGGAAGCGCCACGGCAGCCAGTTCCAGCGAAATCCCATGGCAGAGACTCCAAGGTTGCCTGTGTGAAGGGACGCCGGCGGCAGGCGTCGAGTCAGGGCAACTCCACCAGCCGGCTGGAGAGATCCTTGCGCAGCTGCACCGGCGCCTCGTCGGGATAGCCGTACCAGAACAGTCCCACCACGCTCTCCAGGTCCGGGTCGATCCACAGCAGGTCGTAGAAGGCCGGCTCCCGGATCACCGCCCCGGTGGTCCACTTCATGCCCACGCCGGCACTCCACAGGTAGAGGGCCATGTTGTGCACCGCGCAGCAGCAGGCGGCGTAGTCCTCCTGCTGGCGCAGGGGATCGTCGCTGCGCTCGCAGCTGACCACCAGCCAGCCGGGCATTGCCGCCCAGCGCTCGCGTTTGATGGCTGCCGCCGCCTCGCCCTTGGACTGCGCCACCAGCTCGGTGTTGAGGTCCACCACCGCCGCCTGGGTGCGCCGCCCCAGCCAATAGAAGTGCCAGGGCTCCGTGAGGTGGTGATTGGGCGCCCAGCGGGCCAGGTCCATGGCCTCGCGAATCAGCTCCCGGGGCGGCGGCTCGGGCCGGAACCGGTTGATGGTGCGCCGCTCGAGGATCAACTGCGCGGTGGCGCCGGGCGAGGGCAGCCTTGGGGCGGTGCTTGGTTCGGTCATTGGGCCTCCGGCTCGGGCGGCGTCAGCCGCCGAAATAGCGGCGCGCGTCGAAAGTAAGCAGCCACTGGGGCCGGAACGCCACCAGGGGGCTGACCACCATGCCGTTGATGATGCCCTCGGGCAAGGCGATGAGAATCAGCAGCGACAGGGTCTGGGAAACCACCGGGCCGCCCTCCACCGCCCCTGCCGCCAGCAGCAGTCCGAGTCCGGCCAGCCGGGCGGCCACCGCCGCCAGGGCGCCGCCGAAGAACGCGCCACCCAGCATGTAGACGAAGGGATTGGGGGGCAGCAGCCGTTCCAGCAGCCGCAGGTTGACATGGGTGACCAGCACCGGCACCAGGCCCGCCGTGAGCCCCTGCCAGGGGACCGCCGGCCACGGCACCACCCCCACCCAGGCGCAGCCCAGGGCGGCCGGCAGGGTCGCCAGCAGCGCCAGCGGCCAGCCGAAGGCCAGGGTCAGCGCGGTGACCCCCAGGAAGTAGACATCCACCCCGCCCGCCAGGCTGCCCCTGAGCCACCACAGGCACATCAGCAGCGCGATGGCGGCGAAGTACAGGTGCTGGCGGCTCGGATCCTCAGCCAGCAGGCGCCAGGGCGTCCGGACCGCCGCGACGGCCAGCGCAGCCGCATAGCCGAGGCCGAGGGCGATCAGCCAGGGCGTGGAGAGGGCAAGCACGGGATCCATGGGTGGCTCCAGCGGGACGGATCCGAGGCGGCGCTGCACAGTCTAACGCTGCAGCCGGCTGACAGGCGCCGGAGCTCCCCGGTAACGACAACCGGCCGCCGGGGGCGCAGCGACACCTTCCTTGGAAGCGTAGAATCAACAGGGTAACGCCCAATGTACAATTCCTGTATAGTATTTTTGGGCAACTGTAGTAGTATTGCAATCTAGCAAGGCCGAACCAGGAAGACCCCCATGGACAGCGCAGAGCTCGATCGCATCGCCGGACACTTCCGCGACATCATCGCCGCCGCCGGTGACGACGCCGGCCGCCCGGGGCTGGAGAAGACCCCGATGCGGGCGGCCCAGGCGTTCGCCTACCTGACCCAGGGCTATCGCCAGGACCTGCGGGAGGTGGTGAACGACGCCCTGTTCGAGTCGGATGCTGACGAGATGGTGATCGTGCGCAACATCGAGCTGTACTCGGTTTGCGAGCACCACCTGCTGCCCTTCATCGGCCGCGCGCAGGTGGCTTACGTTCCCAACGGGCAGGTGCTGGGTCTGTCCAAGGTGGCCCGCATCGTGGACCTCTACGCCCGGCGGCTGCAGATCCAGGAGAAGCTCACCCGGGACATCGCCGATGCGGTCCAGGAGGTCACCGCGGCCCGCGGGGTGGCGGTACAGATCACCGCCAACCACCTGTGCATGATGATGCGGGGAGTGGCCAAGCAGAACTCCGAGATGAGCACCTCGGTGATGCTGGGCTGCTTCCGCGAGTCCCAGTCGACCCGCAACGAGTTCCTGCAACTGATCCGCTAGCAGCCATGGACCAGTCCGTCGATTTGGCCCTGTCCCGGATCCGGGTTAAGGACCTGCGCCTGCGCGCCTACATCGGCCTCAACGATGACGAGCAGGAGAAGCTGCAGGACGTGGTAGTCAATCTGCGCATCGACTACGAGGCGCTGGAGGCCGCCCGCAGCGACCGGGTGGAGCGTGCGCTCGATTACAAGGGCGTCACCAAGGCCATCATCGCCCTGGTGGACGGGCAGCGCTTCCTGCTGCTGGAGCGGCTGGTGCACCAGGTGCTTGAGGCTGTGATGGCATACCCCGAAGTGCGGGGCGCCGAGGTGGAGGTCGACAAACCCCACGCCCTGCGCTTTGCGGACTCGGTGTCCCTGAGCATGGCGGCACGGCGCGGCGCACGCTAG
>CAZAQB010000266.1:0-3120 GCA_964487155.1 uncultured Ectothiorhodospiraceae bacterium | reverse complement strand
GCCGGCGGCGGACCGGATGCCATTGACGTTGGCGGTGGTGACGGTGAGGGGCATGCGGACTCCGGGTGCCGTTCGGGCCCGTCATGCTAACCGGGAACACCACGGCGCGGGATACCCGAGAGAAGATGCCGGATGCGGCGCTGGCGCGCCTTATCCGGCCTACGCGGACTCCGCATAGGCATTAATGGGGCCCGCGTAGGCCGGATAAGCGAAGCGCATCCGGCGTCTTCAAGTTCGGTACAACGTTCTCCGTACGCGACGCCGGTGGCATCCCATCCCTCTGCTATTCTGCCGCCGTCACTCAGGGGACAGGCGAATGGCACGCAACTTCGCGGTGATGGGGCTCGGCACTTTCGGCAGCACCGTGGCAGAAGAGCTGCAACGGCTCGGCAACGAGGTGCTCGGGGTGGACCGGGACGAGGAGCGGGTGCGGCTGATGGCCGAGCGCATCGCACAGGCCGTTATCGCCGACGTGCGCGACCGGGACGCCCTGGATGAGCTGGGCCTCGGCCAGTACGACGCCGTGCTGGTGGCGATCGGCGAGGACCTGGAATCCAACCTGCTCTGCACCCTGGCGCTGAAGAACCTGGGCGTGGGCGAGGTCTGGGTGAAGGCGCTGACCCCGAGCCACCACCACATTCTCAACCGCCTGGGTGCCGACCGCATCATCCACCCGGAGCACGAAATCGGGGTGCATGTCGCCTACTCCCTCAACTATCCGTTCGTGCTGGACTACATCAGCCTGGGGGGCGACTACTTCGTGGTGGAAATGGAAGTAGGCGACAGCCTCAAGGATACCGCCCTGCGCGAGCTGAATCTGCGGGAGGGCTACAACCTGCGCTTCCTGGCCCTGAAGCGGGGCCGGGAACCCCTCGACGAGGACCCCTCGGACATCGTGCTGGCCCGGGGCGACCGGATGGTGCTGCTGGGCCACTTCCAGGACCTGAAGCGCTTCGGCGCTGGCCTGTGAGGCGCTGGGAGGCAGGGCATTGGATGCTGCGGGGCCGGCGCGGGCGCCGGGCGCTGGGGTTTTCTCCCCCCGCCACTCTGGCGCTGCTGTTCCTGAGCATGGCGCTCGTGGGCACCCTGCTGCTGAAGCTTCCCTTCGCCGCCCACGAGCCCATCGGCTGGCTGGACGCCGCCTTCACCGCCACCTCGGCGGTGACGGTCACCGGCCTGACGGTGCTGGACACCGGCGGCGCGTTCACCGGCTTCGGCCAGGCGGTGATCCTGCTGCTGATCCAGCTGGGGGGCCTGGGCCTGATGACTTTTGCCGCCCTGGTGCTGAGCCTGCTCGGCCACCGCGTCGGGCTGCGCCAGCAGATGCTGTTGCGGGCGGATCTCAACCAGACCTCCCTGGGCGGTGTTGTGCGCATGGTGTCCCCCATCCTGCTCACCGTGCTGGCATTCGAGCTGGTGGGGACGGCGCTGCTGGCGCTGCACTGGGTTCCCCTGGCGGGCTGGCGCGAGGGCCTGTGGATGGCGCTGTTCCACGCCGTGTCGGCATTCAACAATGCCGGCTTCGGGCTTTACGCCGACAGCCTGTCCCGGTTCGTGGCGAGCCCCTTGATCAACGCCGTGGTGCCGATACTCGTGATCTGCGGCGGCCTCGGTTTCGGTTGCCTGTGCGAGGCCTACCAGGGGCGGCGCTGGCGGCGGCTTTCCATGCACTCCAAGCTCATGCTGGTGGGTACCGGCGCTCTGCTGGCCTGGAGCTTTCTCACCTTTGCCGCCCTGGAATGGGACAACCCCCGCACCCTGGGCGCCCTGGAAGGCGCTGGCGCCCGGCTGCAGGCCGCCTGGTTCCAGGCGGTGACGCCCCGCACCGCGGGCTTCAATAGCGTGGACGTCGCCGCCCTGGAGAACAGCACCACGCTGACGTTCCTCTCGCTGATGTTCGTGGGCGGCGGCAGCACGTCCACCGCCGGGGGCATCAAGGTCACCACCTTCATGGTGCTGATCCTGGCCACCCACGCCTTTCTCACCCGGCGCCCGGAACCCGGCGCGTTCGGCCGCCGGCTGCCCTCCGAGGACATCCTCAAGGTGCTGGCCCTGACCTTCATCAGCCTGCTGGTGGTGATGATCTCCACCTTCCTGCTCACCGTCACCCAGCCGCTCCCGATCCTCGACCTGGCCTTCGAGGCCACGTCCGCCTTCGGCACCGTGGGGCTGTCCCGGGGGGCCACCGGCGAGCTGGACGCGGTGGGGCGCTGCATCATCATGGCGACCATGCTGGTGGGCCGGGCCGGCCCCCTGGCGCTCGGTTTCGCCCTCTCGACGGCGGCGCGGCCGTCCCGGGTGCGCTACCCGCCGGCCCGGGTGCAGCTGGGCTGACGGGCACCGCGCAGGCGCGCGCCGGAGGGCGCCGCTACAGGATCCGCAGCCGCTCCACCCAGATCAGCTCGCAGGCGCCCGCGCCGGTGTCGTCCCGGGTCAGGGAGCTGCGCCAGCGCCAGCCGTCGTTTCCCTCCGCCTCCACCAGGTAGCCCTCCAGCGCCACCACCATGCCGGGGCGCACGTCCGCCAGCACGTCGGCCACCGTGTCGTCGCCGGGGATCAGGTGCATGTTGGCGCTGTTGAGCTCTATCTCCCGGCGGGGCAGAGGCAGAGCCTCGGCGCGCCAGGTGTACCAGCGACCGGACTGGCGGATCTCCAGGTTCTCCAGCACCGCCGTGTCGGACATCGGCCCCCAGCCCAGCGCCAGGTCGGTGGGCGCCAGCTCGGACTCGCGGTCGAAGCGGTAGTCCTCGCGGGCGAGGACCCGCGCCTGGAGCGAGAACGCCGCCAGGGGACGGATGCGGTGGCCGGCGGCGGAAAGCTCCCGGGCGTCGGCGATGGCGCTCTGCGCCGGCGCTCGGGGCGCCAGCACACCCGGCGGCGCGGTTACAGCCCGCTGGCCCAGGTACTGCCAGGCCCCGAACAGGCAAAGCAGCACGGCGGCGATCAGCAGGCGGCGCATGGGAGGGGGGGTGGACCTGTTGAAGATGACCGGGGCCGGCGTCAGGGCCGGCCCCGGTCAGCAGAGCCTAGGCCTGGCCGCGGCTCAGAGACGCTCGAACAGGGCAGCGATGCCCTGGCCGCCGCCGATGCACATGGACACGCCGGCATAGCGGGCGCCGG
>CAZAQB010000265.1:0-3149 GCA_964487155.1 uncultured Ectothiorhodospiraceae bacterium | reverse complement strand
TGCCGATGCGCAGCGCCAGCCGGGTGGGCACGCCGGCCAGGCGCCGGGCCAGGATGGCCAGCCGGTTGACCCGGTATTTGTCCGCCAGCAGCACCGTGGGGCGCTCCCGGCGCAGGTAGCGCACCAGCGCCGGCAGGGCGGTGTTGACGTGGCGGGTACCCAGGGGCACCCGGCGGACGTGGTGCCAGCCGTGCAGATCCAGGTAGGGGCCATGATCCTCGATCTGCAGCAGTTCGGTGGCGACACCCAGGCGTTCCAGGCCCCGCGCCAAGTTGTAGACCACCCGGTCCACGCCGCTGTGACCCGAGGTGGCCACGAAGATCGCCAGCTCGGTCATGGCCGCGCAGCTCCCGGCCGTGTGGCCTCCAGCCCCAGGGCCTGCAGGTAGGCCCGGGCGCTGCGCTCCAGGGTATAGGGCTCGGCGGCGCGGCGGGTGTGGGCGGGGTCCGGGGGGTGGTCCAGCACGCGCGCCAGGGCCTGCGCAAGCGCGTCGCTGTCCCCCACCGGCACCAGCTCGCCGTAACGCCCGTCCTGGAGGATGTCCCGGGGGCCGCTGATGCAGTCGGTGGCCACCAGCGGCGTGCCCAGTGCGGCGGCTTCCACCAGCACGTTGGGGGAGCCCTCCCAGCGGGACGATAGAACGAACGCCGAGGCCCGGGCCATCCAGGCGTGGGGGTTGGTGAACCAGCCTGGCAGGTCCACGTGCTCCGCTGCGTCCAGTTCCCGGGCCAGCGCCAGCAGCCGTTCCTGCTGCCGGCCCCGGCCCAGGATGACCAGCCGGCTGGGGTGTCGCTGGCGCAGCCGGGCGAAGGCCCGGACCAGGGTGGAAAAGTCCTTCTGCTGGCGCAGGCCACCGGCGGCCATCACCACCGGCAGGCCGGCATCCGCAGCCAGCCAGGGATGGGCCACGGGCTCGCGCGCGCGCTGATACAGGGCCTCGGTGACCGTGGGGTTGGGCAGGGTCAGGATGCGTTGCCGGGGCACGCCGAGGCCCTCCGCCAGGTCCTGCGCAATGCCCCGGGATACGGCGATGCAGGCGTCGGCGTTGCGATACAGGCGGGCCAGACGGCGGACGCCCCACCAGCGCCCGAGAGGGTTGCGGGTGCGCTGGCGCAGCCGGTGTACGAGGGGATTGCCAACCCGGAAGTAAAGGCGGGTATCCGCGCCGGCCCGGTGCCGGGCCTCGACCGCGAGGGCGTCGTCCCGGAGCTTGGCCGTGACCAGGCGCGGGGGGCGCTGCTGGCGCAGATAGTGCTCCAGGGCTCGGCCGGCCGGCTCGCTGCGCCCGGCGAGTTCCCGGACCCGCACCGAGGGCAGCAGTTCGTCCATGTAGGGGCCGTCCCCGCGGCTCACCAGGAAGTCCACCCGGACGCCGAGGCTGCCGAGGCCGTTCATGGTATTTACCAGCATGCGCTCGACGCCGCCGTCGCCATATTCGGTGCTGAGCACGGTGAGATCGGGTGGCAAGCGCGGGCTCCGGGCTCGGAAGGCAAGCGGGATGCTAGCATGACGGCCCGCTGCGCCCGGAGAGCGGGGCTGCACTTGGTGGATGGGGCTGGACGAGGCCTTCGGGAGAGACATCCATGAACTGGACGATGCCGGTGGCCGCGCTGACCGGGCCGGGCGCCGCCGTGGACTGGACCGGGCGGGCCGCCCTGTTCCTGTTCGGCGGCTTTGCCCTGCTGGGGACTGCCCCGGCCAACATCGGACTCGTGCTGATGGCCCTGCTCTGCCTGGTGCAGGCGGCGCCCCGCTGGCGCGAGGGCCTGGCCTGGCCGCCGCTGGTGCTGGGCTTGGCGGCCCTGCTCCTGATGGGTGGCCACCTGCTGGCCGGTTCCCTGGCCGACCTGGAGCGCGCCGGCCACTACCTGCGCCTGTGGCTGGCGCTGCCGGTGGCCTGGTGGGTGACCCGGCTGCGGGATCCGCGCAGTGTGGGGCTGCTGCTGGCGGCCGCCCTGGCGGGCTTCATCGTCGGGCGGTTGCTGAAGATCGATCCGGCCGCTCCGCTGGCGGTGTACACGCGGCGGGACGGCCTGGGGCTGCCGGTGATCGCCTTCGGCCAGTACTGTGCCGCCGGGTTGATGGTACTGGTGCTGATGCTGCCCGAGCTCTGGCGTGCCCGCCCCCGAGGCCGCTGGCTGGCGCCCGCGGTGGCGGGGCTGTTGGGGGTAGTGGGGCTGCTGGCGCTGGGACTGGTGCTGTCCCGGGCCCGGGGCGCCTGGCTGGCCCTCGTGATCGTGCTGCCGGCCGCGGGCCTGCTGCGCCTGTGGCTGCTGTCGAGAAAGCCCGGCGGGCCGCGCCTGGGGAGGGTGCTGGGCCTGGCCGGTGCCGGCGCGCTGCTGTTTGGCGGTGCCTTGTGGTGGGCCGCCGGCGACCTGATCGCCAGCCGGCTCGGCGCCGAGTCCTCCGCCTGGCAGGCGCTCAGCGAGGGCCGCTGGGATGAGGTGGGCACCGGCTCTGTTGGCCTGCGCGTCCACATGATCCGCCAGGGCCTGGAATGGTGGCTGGAGCGTCCGCTGTTGGGCTGGGGCCCGGGCAGCGTCGAGCAGATGCTGGCCGGACTGGAGGGCTCCCCCATTCAGCATTTCAATGACCTGCACAACGCCTACATGCACACCCTGGTGGAACTGGGCGCGGTGGGCCTGGCGGTGCTGCTGGGCCTGTTCGCGGTCGCCTTCCTGGCCCTGTCCCGGGGCTGGCAGCGCGGCCGGGTGTCGGACGGGATGGCGGTGGCCGTAGGTGCGGCACTGGCCCTGCATCTGCTGGCGGCGGCCACCAACTACCGGCTCTACAACGTGGACTGGCAGTTCTACTGGACGCTGTTCGGCGCCCTGGCCTTGGCCGCGCCGGGCTGGCCACAGCCTGGGGGCAATCAGACCAGCGGGGCGTAGACGGCTGCGTTGCCGGCAGCCATCACGCGGGGGGAGAAGCGCTCCAGGGCCCGGGCCCGGGCTGTCTTGCCGAGCGCCCGCCGCCGCTGCGCGTCCCCCAGCAGCTCCGCCAGGGCCCGGCCCAGGGCCCGGGCGTCTCCCGGCGCCACCAGCACCCCCGTCTCGCCCTCGGCCACCGCCTCCGGGATGCCGCCGGCCCGGGTGGCCACCGCGGGTACGCCGCAGGCGGCGGCCTGCAGCAGGATGACGCCGAGACCC
>CAZAQB010000264.1:0-3188 GCA_964487155.1 uncultured Ectothiorhodospiraceae bacterium | reverse complement strand
AACGACAAATCGGGCCCCGGAGCGCGAGATTTGCATTACGGCCGTGACGGCTCGGCGGATCGCGAACTGGAAGCTGGGCAGGGCAACCCGTGACAGGGTCGTCCGCACGCTGAGCGAGACGTTGACGCCGGCAAGGGTGAAGTTACCGGTCGGATCCGTGTTGTTGACAGGGTCGAGATCCGCGTACTGGTACTTGTGGAGCGATATCGGTCGCGAGATGGCCCCCGGGAAGGGATCCGCGGTGGTGAAACGCCCCAGACGCGGATCCATGTAGCGGGCTCGCAGGTAGTAGTGGTTCAAGCCCGGGTCGAATTGTTCGCCGGCGAACAGGTAATCGTTGTCGGTTGAGCCGGTGTGCTGGATCAGGTTGCCGGCGGCGTCGTAGGCCATGGTCTCGGTCTGGCCCAGCGCCAGGGTGCGGCTCACGGCCCGGCCCAGGTCGTCGAAGGCCCAGCGGGTCGCCCGCCCCTCGGCGTCGGTCTGGGCGACCGCGCAGCCCAGAGGGGCGTCGCCGCTGGTGCCAAGGCTGGCGGGCGCGCTCGCGGTCACGGGGCCTCAGCTCCAGACGCCCTGCGTCGGGCTGGCCGGCGGGGCAAGCGCGGCCCGCACGCGCTCCAGGAATGCCCCCTGACTCTCTGTGAGTGCTCCGTCGGCCGCAGCGACGCGCTGCATCATGCCAAGCACCGAGTCGACCTGCTCGGGGGTCAATCGCTCGCGAGCGCGGGCGGTGACGGCGGCCAGATGCGTGTCCAGTAACTGGGGAGCGCCCAGCAGATGCCCGCTCGCACCGAGCAGCTCCGCAGCCTGCCGAGGGGTGAGAGCAAAGGTCTGCTCGAACTCCTTGAGCAGAGCATGCTTCTGCGCGGCGCTCAACTCCCCGTCCAGCTTGGCGGCACCCACTACCAGCAGCGCGGCCAGCTCGCGCGGATCATCCACTGCGTTGATGGGGTGGGCCTCGAACTTCTGCCGCCACGCCCGACGGCGGCGCCAGGCGAAGGGGTTCAGCCCGCCAATGTCGATGCCGGCATCGTCGAGGCGCTTGAGCAGGACCAGCAAAGTGACCAGGACGCCCAAGGCGCCGAGCAGGATGTGCATGGTGCGACGCTCCTTGTGCTTCACCCATATGGCAGCCGGTTCGGGGAGCAAAAACCACCGACTCTGCCTCATCCGCGGGGGTGGGGGGCCGCTCTACCCCGTCAACCTATCTACCGCCCCGGTGGCGCGGGAAGCGGGGCTGGGAGAAGTTCGGCGCAGGTGCCTGCCAGCTGTTCTTCAGTGTAAAAGCCGCCGTACCCGGGATCCTTGACTTCGCCAAAATATTCATTGCGCATCATTTCAGCAAACGAACGATACCGCTCAACCCCCACACCGCCCCTGGGATGGTACATCCAAGCTTCCCACTCGCCGTCCTCGAAGACCACCTTTGGGTTCAGCAAATAATAACTGCCGCCATCTTCTTCGGCGATCGAAAGAAGGTCCGGGAAATATGCGGTGCGAAATCGGTCCTGACCGGCGGGCCAAGCCGCTTGCATCCAATAGATGAAATACTCCTCATCAGGCACTTCTTTCTCTGGCGCGGGCGCCAACTGCGGGGGGTGCAACTCAAGGAGAAACGGCTCCTTTTCCGGAACCCACCCAATTTCTGAAACAGAGGAGAAGCGCGACTCGCTCCGTAGCCAACCGTTACTGGCCTTGAGAAAATCGCGATAAGACTTCGGCAAGGCGACCCCAAGCCGCCCCTCGGTAGATGTGATTTCGATATCCGACGCGGGTGGATATCCCATGCCGCCACGACTTATTGCTATTTTTTCGAAAAACAACAAATGCTCCTTTTGGGCAAGCGCGCCCATGGCTTCCCGTTCCCAGCAGGATAGAAAAGCCTCCCAATCCGCTACCTTCCCCTGATACCCTGATTCCATTTCTGATCCACCCCAGCCAGTGGTTGGGCCTCGCTCATCAGTGCAGCCAAAAAAGAATCCCATCGGCACGGCGGCTGCGGTCAGCGTCAAGGTAACCGACACGTTGTGCCAGCTGTTTACTCTCATCTCCGGCTCTCATCTCCCGCCACAGACGCGCCTAGTAGCTGGAATGCTTGGCAATGCCACAACACCAAACCAGCCCTGGACGGCATCATTTGCGCGAACATCGCACTTATCGTAGAAATCGTTCAACTTACCCCCCGCACTCCTGTTATGGCTGAAGTTGATTGCCCGCAGCGAGACTTGGCCAGCCAGATAATTTAAACGTCCGCCCTGGGAAGCTGATGAGTAAGGATACTCGTCACAATCACGGCCTTTGAGGCACCCGACCTTACCATCACACGGCGGCTCACTCCTAAAGAAGGCATTATCGCGATGGCGGGACGATATACGCTTCAAAGGCGTCACCCCAATCCCCAGCTCCTGAGCGTCAAATACATGCTTCGTCTGCTCGAGATTGTCCGCACCCAGCAACAGCACGGGAATGTTCGCCCGGCATTGCTTGTCCCTCGACACCACGCAGCGGCGCACCTGGAAGCCTCCGCTGATCACATCCCAGCGAGTCCTCGCACGCTTGCGGGCGATGATCCGGTCCGGGTCGTCAATGGAGATAACCGCCGCCAACAGCGACGCCCCCGCGGCACCCACCGCCGTGGTCATCAGCGCCCCCTGTATGTTGAACCCTGCGCCGAATCCCGCAAGGGAGAACCGCCCCGACGGATCGATGTTGTTCACAGGATCGGCGTCGGCATACAGGTACTCGTTCAGCGACAGCGGCCGCTGCTCGAAGCCGGGGAAGGTGTCGCGCTGGGTGAACCGGCCAAGCGCCGGCGCGTAGTAGCGCGCCCGCAGGTCGTAGAGGCCGAGCCCTGAGTCAAAGGCCTCGCCGGTGAACCGGAACGGGTTCTCAGTGGTGCCGCTTCGGCTCAGCAACTCGCCGAAGGCCTCGTAGGCGTAGGCGTCGGTCTCGCCGCCGGCGGCGTCGGTGAGCAGCCGGATGCTGCCCAGCGCGTCGGCATGGTAGTAGCGCGCCGCACCGCCGCGCTGCTGGCTGATGCGCTCGGCACCCAGGGTGTAGGTGGCCTGCAGGGCGCCACCGCCGTCGGTCTCCTGGAGTACCTGGGCAAAGCCCCGATTGGCATCGACCACGAAGCCCGTGGTGGTCCCCGCCTGGGTGCGGGCGATGCGGTTGCCGTCGAAGTCGTAGGC
>CAZAQB010000263.1:0-3203 GCA_964487155.1 uncultured Ectothiorhodospiraceae bacterium | reverse complement strand
GCCCAGATGATGGACGAGGCCCGGCGCATCCATCAGGCCCTGGAGCCGGTGGAGACCCTGTTCGTGGTGGACAGCATGACCGGCCAGGACGCCGTCAATACCGCCCGGGCCTTCGACGAGGCCCTGCCGCTGACGGGTGTCATCCTCACCAAGACCGACGGCGATGCCCGTGGCGGCGCCGCCCTGTCGGTACGCCACATCACCGGCAAGCCCATCAAGTTCCTGGGCGTGGGCGAGAAGACCGACGCCCTGGAGCCGTTCCATCCCGACCGGGTCGCCTCCCGCATCCTGGGCATGGGCGATGTGCTCAGCCTGGTGGAGCAGGTGGAGCAGTCGGTGGACCGTGATCAGGCCGAGCGCATGGCCACCAAGCTCAAGAAGGGCGGTGGCTTCGACCTGCAGGACCTCAAGGAGCAGATGCTCCAGATCAACCGCATGGGCGGCCTCGCCGGGCTGATGGACAAGTTGCCGGGCATGAAGAACGTCCCCGAGCAGGCCAAGGGCCAGATGGACGACCGCCAGGTGCGCCGCCAGATCGCCATTATCGACTCCATGACCCCCGGCGAGCGCAGCCGCCCGGACATCATCAACGGCTCGCGCAAGCGGCGCATCGCGCGCGGCTGCGGGCTGCAGGTGCAGGACGTCAACCGGCTGTTGAAGCAGCACAAGCAGATGCAGAAGATGATGAAGCAGTTCAAGAAGGGGGGCATGAAGCAGATCATGCGCCAGTTCGGCGGGCGCCTGCCGCCGGGCATGGGGATGTAGCGCGGCGGGGTGATCCCCAGAAGGAGCGCCTGTGGCGGCCCACCACGCCTTCACAACTGGCGGTTTTCCAGTACAATGCCGCGCTTTACTGGACGCGGTGCGCTCACCGCGCGGCAAATGAGGTTCGACTGCGGCAATGGTAACCATTCGGCTGGCTCGAGGCGGAGCCAAAAAGCGGCCCTTCTATCATGTGGTTGTGACCGACAGCCGCTCCCGACGTGATGGGCGCTTCATCGAGCGCCTGGGATTCTACAACCCCATCGCCAGCGGCCAGGAAGTGCCCCTGAAGCTGGATCTGGAGCGGGTGGACCACTGGGTGGGCCACGGTGCGGCCACCAGCGAAACGGTGCAGCGGCTGATCCGCAAGGCCCGCGCCGCCGGCGCGGCCCCGGAGTCCGGCGAAGCCGCCTGACACCCCGGTGCGCGATGGCTCTGGGCCCCGGCGGGTGCTGCTGGGCCGGATCGGCGCTCCCCATGGTGTGCAGGGTTGGGTGTGGGTCCGCTCTGACACCCGGCCCACGGAAAACATCCTGGACTACCCTTGCTGGCTGCTGGGTCGGGCGGGGGTGTGGAGCGAATACCGGCTGGAGGCCGGGCGCCGCCAGGGCAAGGGCATCGTGGCACGGCTCGCGGGAATCGCCGACCGGGACGCGGCCCAGGCCCTCACCGGCGCGGATGTGGCGGTGGCCTACGAGGATCTGCCCGTCGCTGAGGGGGATGAGTATTACTGGGCCGACCTCCAGGGCCTGCAGGTGGAGACGCGGCAGGGGCAGTTCCTGGGCCGGGTCGACCATCTGATCGAGACCGGCGCCCACGACGTGCTGGTGGTGCGCGGCGAACGCGAGCGGCTGATCCCCTTCGCTCCCGGCCAAACGGTTGCCGAGGTGGATCTGGCGGCGGGGCTGATCCGGGTGGACTGGGATCCGGACGACTGACCGACACGGCGGGAGCCAGCGGATGCGCAGGATTGGACGGGCGCCGGCCCTGGGCCTTGGGGCGCCTTCCGGGCGTCTGAACCGATGCGCATCGACGTGGTGACAGTGTTCCCGGACTTCGTCCGGGGCGTGGTGGAGTGGGGCGTGGTTGCCAGGGCCACCCAGGCTGGGCGGGTGCAACTGGTCACCTGGAACCCCAGGGATTACGCCACCGACCGTCACCGCAGCGTGGACGACCGGCCCTACGGCGGCGGTCCGGGCATGGTGATGCGCTTCGAGCCGCTGGCCGGGGCGCTGCGTCAGGCGCGGGCGGCCGCCGCGCCGGCGCCGGTGACGTACCTGAGTCCCCAGGGGCGGCGCCTGGACCAGGAACTGGCCCGGGAACTGGCGGAGCGGGATCGGCTGATCCTGCTCTGCGGCCGCTACGAGGGCGTGGACGAGCGGCTCATCGAGGCCGAGGTGGACGAGGAAGTCTCCATCGGCGACTTCGTCCTGAGCGGTGGCGAACTGGCCGCGATGGTGGTGGTGGACGCGGTGGCGAGGCTGCTGCCCGGAGTGCTGGGTCACGAGGACTCCGCGGAGCAGGATTCCTTCACCGGCGGGCTGTTGGACTGCCCCCATTACACGCGGCCGGAGCACGCGGAAGGCCGCTCGGTGCCGGCGGTGCTGCTGGGCGGCGACCATCAGGCAGTGGCCCGCTGGCGGCGCAAGATGGCCCTGGGGCGCACCTGGCTGCGGCGCCGGGATTTGCTGGACCCGCAGGCATTGACCGCCGAGGACTGGCGGCTGCTGCAGGAATTCATTGACGAGCGCGACAGCGGCTCGGCACGCTAGAGATCGAGGGTTGGAAGCCATGAGCAAAATCATCGAAGAACTTGAGAACGATGCAGTGGCGCAGTTCGCCGAGCGCCGGATGGACGAGTTCGCGCCGGGTGACAACGTCACCGTCAACCTGTGGGTGAAGGAGGGGGAGCGCCGGCGCATCCAGGCCTTCGAGGGGGTGGTGATCGCCCGCCGCAACCGGGGGCTGAACTCCTCGTTCATCGTGCGCAAGGTTTCCCATGGCGAGGGGGTGGAGCGCACCTTCCAGCTGTACAGCCCGCTGATCGAGAGCGTGGTGCGCAAGCGCCGGGGCGATGTGCGCCGCGCCAAGCTCTACTTCCTGCGCGAGCGCCAGGGCAAGGCGGCCCGCATCAAGGAGAAGGTGCGGCCCAAGGCCGTCAAGGGCGCCAGCGCCGCCCGCTGATCCCCGGCCGGGGCGTCGCCCCGGCCTTTCCACTTCTTTGTAGGGCAGCGTGACTTCAGGTCATGCTCCCGTCTTGCGTCTGCTGGAAGCTGCTCGCGCCGCCCGGGCGCGGAATCGCGTGTGTCCTTTCCCCTCTCCCCCGGTCCCTCTCCCGGGAGGCTGACCGTTACGCATAAGTCGGCTGGCGTCGCAGCGAGGCGCGTAGCAGCCTGTCGGACTTAGGGATGATCTACTGCGGCGGCGGCAAACGGGGCTCT
>CAZAQB010000262.1:0-3206 GCA_964487155.1 uncultured Ectothiorhodospiraceae bacterium | reverse complement strand
ACGCATCATCGCCAGCCATGCGTCCATGGCCGCTGATCCGTGGTTCATGGGTGGCGGGTACCCCGCGGAGGCCGGCTGCTGGGCGGGGGAGTCTAGCATGCGCCGGATGGGTGGAAATGTGCGGCAAGCCCTGCCCAATACCCACAAATCGCTCTCAGCGAGTCGCCGCCGGGTCTGGCGCAAGGCGCGCTCGCGCCGCAAGGGTGGTTCCCTTTCAAGAAAGCGCAACACCGCGCCAGGCCCAGCGGCGGCTTGCCCGCAGGGAGCCCACCGCGAGGGCCAGGCCGGTGTTGCGGTGCTTGCCAAGGGCCTGGCTATGGGCTGCGCCCCGCGCCTTGGCCTGACCCTCGCGGTGGGCTCTGAGCCGTGATTTGTGGGTATTGTGCGGGCAAGCCGCTGATTCGAAAGGGGCCTGCGGGTAGGCGCTCTGACGCCGCGCTCAGGAGTCCTGGCGGGCGGCCTCAAGGGCCTGACGCCAGCGCTCCTGCAGGGCGCTGGCGCGGGAGCGCTGGTACTCGTCGGCACGGCCCTGCTCCAGCACGCGCCGTGCCTGGTGCAGGGCGCTGGCGAAATCCCCGAGCAGGGCGTAATACTGGCCCATGGCCAGCGCCGCCTCGGCGGTATCGCCGTTGGCGTCCGCCGCGCGGGCGCGCAGCCGCTGCATGGCCGGCTCCTCGGGATAGCGATGGCCTGCCTCCGAAGCGCGGCGGGCCGCCTCCGCGTTGCGCCCGGCATCGAGCAGGATTTCAATGCGGCGGAACTGCACCGCATAATCATCCGGGAACAGCGAGGCTGCCTCCTCGATGGTTTCCAGCGCCTGCGCATGCTGCTCGGCCCGGCTGTGGTTGACTGACTGGGCGATGATCAGTGCGGCGTGCTCGCCTTGCTCGGCCAGCAGTTCCTCCAGCAGTTCGTCTGCGTCGGCGTGGCGCTGGTCCGCCGACATCGCCAGCGCCAAGCCGTAGCGGCTGGCCCAGCGCGGTGCAGCCGCCGGGCGCTCCTCCAGCCGGGTGCGCAGCATCTCCACCGCCTGGGCCGGTGATCCGGTCGACAGAACCAGGGCGCGGGCCCGGGCGAACTGGAAGTCCGGACTCTCGAACACCGAGCCGGCCGGGTAGCGTTCGGCTCCGGCATGCCCCTCGGCGACCCGGGCCTCGGTCAGAGGGTGGGTGCTGAGAAACGCAGGTGGCGCATCCCGGTAGCGGCTGGCCCGCAACAGGATGTCGAAGAATTCCGCCATGCCCGCGGGGTCGAGTCCCGCGGAGGCGAGGATCTGCAGGCCGATGCGATCGGCCTCGCGCTCGTGGTTCCGGGAATAGGACAGCTCCGACTGCACCTGGCTCGCCAGGGCGCCCACGGTGGCTGCGCTCCCCGCCTGGGGATTCTGGGTGCCCAGCAGGATGCCCGCCAGCACCAGGGCAGCGGTGCGCAGCGATAGCCCCTGACTGGCTTGCAGGCGCCGCGCCAGATGGCGCTGGGTGACGTGGGCGATCTCGTGGGCCACGACGCCCGCCAGCTGGCTCTCGGTGCGGGCGTTGAGAATCAGGCCGGTGTGGACACCGATATAGCCTCCGGGCATGGCGAAGGCATTGATGCGGGGATCCTCCACCACGAAGAAGTGGAAGTCGAAGCCGGGGTCGGGGGCGCGGGCGGCGAGGCGGGCGCCCAGATCCCGCAGGTAGCCATTCACCTCCGGATCGTCGAGCAGTGGCAGGCGCCGGCGCACCTCGGTCATCATTTCCCTGCCCAGGCGCTCTTCCTGGCCCCGGGTCATGGTCTCGGCGGCGGGATCGCCTATGGCCGGCAGGCTGAGGTCCAGCTGGGCGCTGGCTGGCATGGCCAGCAGGGCTGCGAGGAGTATCGGGATGACGCGGCGCAAGGCAGTCTCGTCTGTCGGTGCCGGGAATCAACAGGCCCGCGGGCCCAGGGCACTGGCGGGGGCGGCCGGCATTGTGCTGCGCCGCCGCCGCGCCCCTCTCCCTGTTGCAGACGCCGGCTCGCTCCCGGGGTTCCGTCGCCGTAGTGAGGTTGACGGCAGCAGGGCCGGACCAGTATAGCGTGCCAGGATCATAACCTGCGGGCCCGCACGCCGGCTTGGCCGGCAGCGTGGCCACCCGGCATTTCGACGGCATCCCTGGAGAACCGTTCAGCGTGGAGATGGTACGCGCCTGGTTCGCCCGCCACTTGGCCGATCCCCAGGTGGTGGCACTGACTCTGGTTCTGCTGGTCGGCTTCGGCATTGTCGTGCTGATGGGCGACATGCTGGCGCCGGTGATGGCGAGCCTGGTGATCGCCTACCTGCTGGAGGCGCCGGTACAGGTCATGGAGCGCTGGCACGTGCCGCGCAGCCTGGGCGTGCTGCTGGTGTTCGTGCTGTTCACGGCGCTGCTGCTGGTGGTGTTCTTTGCCCTGGTGCCGCTGCTGGCCCGCCAGGTGGCGCAACTGGTGGAGAACCTGCCGGGGATCCTGGATCGCGCCGAGGCATTGCTGCTCGCCCTGCCGGAGCGCTATCCGCAGTTTTTCTCTCGGGAGCAGGTGGTGGCTCTCACTGAGGCGTTGCGTGGCGAGCTGCTGGTGATGGGCCGCGGGCTGCTGTCGTCAGTGTCGTTCCAGTCCGTGGTGATGCTGATCACCGCCATAGTCTACCTGGTGCTGGTGCCGTTCCTGGTGTTCTTCTTCCTGTGGGACAAGCGCAAGCTGCAGTCCTGGCTGAGCCGCTTTCTGCCCCGCCACCGCGGGTTGGCCTCCACGGTATGGCACGATGTGGACATCCAGATCGGCAACTACGTGCGGGGCAAGTTCCTGGAGATCGTGGTGGTCTGGGCGGTGAGCTACGCCACTTTCGCCGCCCTGGGGCTGCAGTTCTCCATGCTGCTGGCGGTATCGGTCGGTCTGTCGGTGATCGTGCCCTATGTGGGGGCCACGGTGGTGACGCTGCCGGTGGCCCTGATCGCCTATTTTCAGTGGGGCTTCGGCGAATCCTTCGTGTGGGTGCTGGCCGCCTACGGGGTCATCCAGGCCCTGGATGCCAACGTGCTGGTGCCGTTGCTGTTCTCGGAGGTGGTGAATCTGCACCCGGTGGCGATCATCGTCGCCATCCTGGTGTTCGGCGGGTTGTGGGGGTTCTGGGGGGTGTTCTTCGCCATTCCCCTGGCGACCCTGTTCCACGCGGTGCTGAAAGCCTGGCCGGTGAAGGAAGCGGGCGA
>CAZAQB010000261.1:0-3275 GCA_964487155.1 uncultured Ectothiorhodospiraceae bacterium | reverse complement strand
CCGTTTCCCACTCGCCTCGCTACGACCCCCTAAGTCCGACAGGCTGCTAGCCCGGTGCTGGGATCTACGACATGGGCAATGACACAGCCACGCTGGGTTTCGCATCGCTCAACCCAGCCTACGGCGCCCGGGTCTGACATGCGCCTACGGCTGAGGCACGGCTCGTGCGCGGCCTGCTGCTACTCGTGCAGGGTCCGCCAGCGCAGCAGGTCGTCTTCGAGCCGGGGCTGCTCGAACTCCTGGAACACGTATTCGGCGACGTGGGCGATCTGCTGGTCTGAGAACACGAACCCCCAGGCCGGCATCTCCCGGCCCCGCACGCCGATGCGGATGCCGTGGAACAGGTCGGGGCGGCTGATGGGAGGACCCTGGGTGAAGTCCCGGGGCTTGGGGAAGATGAACTTGGCCCGGGGGCCGTCGCCGCTGCCGTCCCGGCCGTGGCAGGGCACGCAGTTGGCTGCGTAGAGTTCGCGGCCGCGCTGGGCGTCCCCCATCAGGCCGTTGGGGAACGGAGCGCTCATCACGGCGGTGGGCGCCGCCAGGTGGCCGGTGTCGTGGTCGTGTTCCATGTCCATGGCAGCGTGAACGTCTGCACCGGCGGCATGGCCCTGGTCGTCGTGATGACCGGCGGCGGCGTCCGTGGGGCTGTCGTGGGCGTGGTCGCTTCCCGCTTGGGCGGGGCCGTGATCATGGCCGCCATGGTCGGTGCCGGCACTGGCCGAGCGCATGAACTCGTCGCGGATATAGTCGACGATGGCCGCCACCTCGTCCGGGTCGAGGCGGGTCCGCCAGGCGGCCATGGCGGTGCCCGGCTTGCCATGGGTGACCACCTGGATCATCTGCTCCCGGGCCATGCGATCCTTCAGGCCCACCTCGGTGAAATCCCGGGGCGGCGGGCGCAGGCCGGCCCGGGCGCGGGAGCGGCCGTCGCCGCGGTCGCCATGACACACCGAGCAGTACTCATGGTAGAGCTCGCCGGCGGAGACTTCCTCCCCCTCGCCATGGGCAAGGGCCGGGGAGCCGCTCGCCAGGAAGCCGAGCATGAGGACCGGAGTCAGAAGCAGTGCACGCATGGGGTTTCTCCGGGTGGTGTTCCCAGGGGGAGATGTCGGTCAGATATGCGGGCTAGTTCTTCGCCTGTGCAGGGCCGCCGGATCCCAGGCCCGGTTCCAGCCCCGCCGGACGGAACACGTCCACCTTGCGGAAGAACTGGTCGACGAAGTAGACCCGGCCGTCCTGGTCGACGTCGATGCCGGCGGGCAGCATGTACAGGCCGGGTCCGCCCGTCTCGCTGCGGTCGCCGATGAACAGCAGCAGTTCCCCCTCGGGCGTGAAGATCTGGAAGTTGCCGAAGGCGGCGTCGGCCACGTACACCCGGCCCTCCGGGTCCAGGGCAATACCCTTGGGGCGTGAGAACTGGCCACTGCGGCTGCCGATGCCACCGAAAGTGCGCAGGAAGGTGCCGTCCTGCTCGAACACCTGGATGCGGAAGTTGGCGCTGTCCACCACGTAGAGCAGGCCGTCGGGGCCGATCTCGGCGTCCTTCGGCAGGTTGAACTCGCCATCGCCGGTGCCGCGGCTGCCAATGTCGTAGATGTGATCGCCGGTGGCCCGGTCGAACACCCGGATGCGGTGCGCCTGCGGGTCGCTGACACCTCCGGTATCGACGGCAAACACCCGGGAGCCATCCGCAGACACCGCCACGTGGGACAGGCGGCTGAACCACTGCTTGCCGCCCAGGGCGTCCAGGTACTGACCCTC
Organism: uncultured Ectothiorhodospiraceae bacterium; assembly: GCA_964487155.1. Taxonomy (GTDB): domain Bacteria; phylum Pseudomonadota; class Gammaproteobacteria; order Nitrococcales; family Nitrococcaceae; genus CAZAQB01. The sequence continues at coordinate 1,514 of CAZAQB010000261.1, read as the reverse complement.
GGCGTCGTAGACCACGACCCGGGCGTTGGTGAAGTCGGCCACATAGAGGTTGCAGGCGGCGTCGACGGCGAGGCCCAGCGGCTTGCGCAGGGAGCCGGGCTCCTCCACGCCGATCTCCAGGAACTTCTGCTCCCGGAAGTCGAGGCCGTATACGACCCGCGAGACGGAATCGCTGACATAGACCGTGCCCTCGCAGGCCACCGCGTCGTAGGGCTTGGAGAAGCCCACGCCCTGGCGCTGGCTGGAGACCCCCGTGAGCAACGCCTTGAGGCGCGATTCTCCGCCCTGCTCCTCGATCTGCGCGGAGGAGACCACCGTCATCTCGTAGATGAAGCGCGCCTCGTTGGGCGGCGGCGGGTAGACCGGCGGCTCGAAGGGATCCTCGGGGGCTGTGGCACAGCCGCCGGCCAGCAGGGCCGCCAGCAGGCACGCGGGAAGAAGATGGAGGCGTCGGCGCATAGGGGGCTCCCGGGCTACATGCCCTTCAGGTGAGCGACGCCGCCAAAGCTGCCCACCCAGAAAGCGCCGTCCCCGCCCTGGGTCATGGCGAAGACGTTGTTGGCGTAGAGACCGTCGGCGGTGGTGAAGACCCGGAACCCGCCGTTGGGGCGCATCAGCGCCAGCCCCCGGTTGGTGCCGACCCAGAGGCGCTCGCTGCGGTCCCGGAACAGGGAGAAGACGTGGTTGCCGGGCAGGCCGTCCGCCGTGGTGTAGTTGGTCCACTGGCCGTCCTTGAACCGGGCCAGGCCGCCGCCCCAGGTGCCGGCCCAGACGGTGCCGTCGTCCGCCACCTGGAGGGCCACGATGTAGTTGGGATTGTAGGGCGCCTGGATGCCCTCCAGCCCCATTTCCTCCTTCTGCTGGGCGTGGTGGCGGGAGAACGCCCCGGGGTCGGTGCCCGAGGCGCTGGTGGCCTCGGCGACCACCTCGAAGGGCGCGCCCAGGCCGTCCTCGTGGTTCCAGTTGCGCCACTGGCCGTCGTGGAAGTGGGCCAGACCGCCCTCGGTGGCCATCCAGACGCTGCCGTCGGCGCCCTTCTCCAGGCCGTAGACCCAGTCGTTGGGCAGGCCGCCTTCGGTGTTGTGGACGGTGAACATGTCCCACTGATCGGGGTCGTCCATGGCGCCGCCCCGCACCCGGTTGGCGCCGGACCAGGTGGCGATCCAGACGTCGCCGTTGTCGAGGGTCAGGGTGTCGTAGACGAAGGCATCGGCCAGTCCCTCGGGGATGTTGAAGATCTGCCAGGAGTCGTCGGGGCGCTGCAGGGCCAGGCCGCCGCCGTAGGTGCCCACCGCCAGCCGGCCATTCACCCGGCCCAGCGAGAACACGCCGTTGGCCAGCAGGCCGTTGTCCACGTTGAATACCCGGTAGCCGCGCTTTTCCAGGTCGTAGCGGATCACCCCGCCGGAGGTGCCCACGTACAGCACGTCGCCCTCCACCATGAGGTCCTTGACGTTGCGCTGGCCCACCTGGAACTGGGTGAAATCGGTGAAGCCGGTGGGCGGATGGCCGGC
>CAZAQB010000260.1:0-3287 GCA_964487155.1 uncultured Ectothiorhodospiraceae bacterium | reverse complement strand
CCGGGGTGCGCCCGCGGGTGGGCTTGAGGCCGAACACGCCGCAGCAGGCCGCCGGGATGCGGATCGAGCCGCCACCGTCGCCGCCATGGGCCACCGGCACCATGCCGGCCGCCACCGCCGCCGCCGAGCCGCCGCTGGAGCCGCCGGCGGTGCGGGTGGGGTCCCAGGGGTTGCGGGCGGGGCCGAACAGGGCCGGCTCGGTGACGCCGGTGATGCCGAACTCGGGGGTGTTGGTCTTGCCGAGGAAGACCAGCCCGGCCCGGCGGTAGCGGCGCACCAGCTCGCAGTCCTCCCGCGGCACGAAGCCCTGGAAGAAGCGGCTGCCGTTGGTCAGCGGCTGCCCGGCGCAGGCGGCCAGCAGGTCCTTCAGCAGCATGGGCACGCCGGCGAGCGGCGCGGCCGGGTCCACGGCCTCGGCCTGGCGGCGGGCAGCCTCGTCCATGCGGTGGATGACGGCGTTCAACGCCGGGTTGCGGGCCTCGATGCGCTGGATTGCCGCCTCCACCAGCTCCAGCGGCGTCACTTCGCCCCGGCGCACCAGCTCCGCCAGGCCGACGGCGTCGTAGTCCTCGAAGTCACGCAATGATGAATCCTCGTTCCCTGGCCGGATGCGTGCCGTGACGTCCATGGGCAAGCCAGCCTGAGCCTACCTCATCAAGGCCGGCGATGTTGCCGTGGTCTTCGGAGCTGGCCGAACAGCAAGCGAGCCGCATGTAAGGGGGCTCAGGAAGGCATCCTGATCCAGCGCCGCAGGCCAGATTCAGGGTCGCCGCGGGAGGCGGGGGAGAGCCGGCTCGCGGGCGGGCATCTGTGGGACGGGTGCGCTCGCCGCTGCCCGGACGGGCGAGCCTCAAAGCTGTTGCGGAAGAATGGCAGTGGAGCCGGTTGTGGGGCGCGGGACTCGCTGCGCGCGAGGTGGTAGCAGGCAGAGGTTGTCCCCCACGTTTCTTCGCAACGTGGGGCTACGGCGGGTGGGGGCAGGGTGGTACCAAAACCCCTTGCGGGAGAAATGCCCCCCGCGCTGAGGACTCCCCGCGCCGGCAGGCGCCCCGGTACGCAGCGGCGAATCATGAGGGCGTGCCGCCAGGGTGGGTGAGCTCCCGGGCGCGGCGGGCGTAGTCGCCCTGGCCCGCGGCCAGGACTGCGAGCAGGGCCTGGGCTTCCTGCTGGCGGCCGGCGCCGCGCAGGGCCAGGGCGTGGTAGAAGCGCCGCCTGGGGTCATCCGCCAGGGCCGGCTCTAACCGTTTCAGCTGATTCAGCGCCTCGGCCGGCTGGTCCGCCGCCAGCAGGAGGACGGCCAGGTCCAGGCGGGCCTGGTGGGCGTCGGGGGCGGCGTCCAGCAGCGCTTCCAGCACCTGCCGGGCCTTCTCCGGCGCCTGCCGGGCGACGTGCACCTGGGCCAGGTGGCGGGCCGCGGTTTCGTGTCCGGGGGCCAGGGCGACAGCCTGTTGCAGGGCCTGTTGCGCCTCGTCCAGGCTGCGCCGCAGCCACAGCACCATGCCCAGCTGGGCCCAGGCCTCGGCGTCGCCGGGGGCGCGGCGGCTGGCGCGGCGCAGGGCGGTGACCGCCTCGGAGAGCTTGCCCTGGGCGCCCAGGGCGGTGCCCAGGCGCACCAGCAGGTGGGCGTCCCGGGGGGCCAGGCTGCGGGCCCGGCGCCAGGCGGCCTCGGCGCCGGCGGCGTCCCCGCTGGCCAGCCGCAGCCGGCCCAGGCGGTCCCAGGCGGCGGGGTCGTCCGGGGCCATCTCGGTGGCCTGCTCCAGGTGGGCGAGGCCGGCGCGGCTGCGGCCGGTGGCGGCCAGCACCTGACCCAGGTTGCTGCGCGCGTTGGCGTCCCTGGGGTTGAGGGTCACGGCCCGCTGCAGGTGCTCCAGGGCGCGGTCCCAGTCCTGGCGCTGGCCCAGCAGGAAGCCCAGGTTGTTGTGGGCTGTGGGGTTGTCCGGGTCCTGCTCCAGGGCTTGCTGGTAGCGCGCCGCGGCGGCCTCCAGGTCGCCTTCGAGGTGGGCCCGCAGGCCCTCCCGCAACAGGACGGTGGTGCCCTCGGCAGGGTCGGGCGCGCTCATGCGATGGCATCCATGAGATCGCCCAGGATCTGGCGCGGGTTCACGTCCGGCACCTCGAACTCCACGTCGTCGAGGGAGATGTCGAAGGGTTCGCCCTCCTTGTAGTGGATGGGAAAGCGTACGCCGAAGGTGAGGTTGGACCCGAGCTCGTAGGAGGCGAGCTCCCAGCGCTCCTCGTAGATGGTGAAGAACAGCGCCTCGACCTCCACGTAGCCGGAGATGTCGAAAGTGAACTTGGGCTGTGCGCTGAGCCGGCCGAAGGCGTCGATCTCAAGCCCCGTGGAGGGCATCCAGTCGATCTGCACGCCGGCCTCGGCGGCGCCTTCCAGGCCCAGCTCGCCGCCGATCTCAAGGCCCCCGGAGACGCTGGCCGCCGGGATGCCGAGGCCGATGCCGGCGCGCACGGACAGCCGCAGGCCGGCGTCCGCCGGCACGTTGAGGTGGGCGTCGCCGGTGACCCGGGTATCCTCCTCGCGGCTCGGGGTGTACTCCACCCCGAGGCGCAGCTGGTCGATCACCCCCGGGCCGATGCCGGCGTGGGCGTCCAGCCCGCCCCCCACCTCGGCGAAGATGCCGGGCACGATGGGGATGGGGATGTCGATGGAGAGGATGTCCTTGCGGATCTCCTTGCGCGGGAAGATCTCGATCTGGTCCGGCAGGCCGATCTCGCCGGCCACGGTGACCTCGCCGTCCGGGGCGAACTCGATGCCGGCGGTGCCCTGCAGCCAGGGGGCGATCTGCAGGGTGACCTCGCCACCGCCGTAGGCGATCAGGGAGTCGCCGGGCTCGCCGGTGGGGTTGCCCTCGGCATCCAGGGTGCGGTTGGTGGCCCCGAAGCGCACCTGCCCGGAGAGCAGGCCGCGCTGGTAGGCGGCGGTGGCCTCCAGGGTGATGGCGCCGTCCTGGTAGCGGATGGCCAGGGTGGAGTCGAAGCCGGGGATGTCGGGCTGGGCCTCGCCGCTGGCGCTGACGCTGTAGCCCTCGCCGTCGGGGCGCTCGCGCAGGGTGGCCTCGATGCTGCCGCCGCGGATGCCGGGGATGTCGCCGCTCAGCTGGAAGGTCCCGCCGATTGAGAAGCCTTCCTCCTCGGACTGGCTGACGGTGAGCGTGCCCTGCTCGACGCCGGGGATGTCCAGGGTGGCCTCGCCGGTGGCGGTGAAGCCCTCGCCCTCGGTGTAGTTCGCGGTGATCGTGGCGCTGGCGATGCCCGGCACCTTGCCCCGGGGA
>CAZAQB010000259.1:1742-3333 GCA_964487155.1 uncultured Ectothiorhodospiraceae bacterium | reverse complement strand
GGCTGCCATGAGCAGCCGACCTACCGGACTACCGGACGGCTCACCAGCCGGGCGGGGCGCCGGGGTGTCTCTCCAGCGAGGTTGTGTGACAAGGTCAGCCTCGCGGGAGAGGGGCCGGGGGAGAGGGGGCAGTGCGCCTGGGTTCAGCTCCGCCGGCCGTGGCCCCGCCGGTCGTCGTCCCGGTGCTTGCCCTTGCGCTCGCCGCGCTCGCCGCGAGGCTTGTCCCGCACGTCCATGCAGTTGGCGTAGAAGGTCGTGGTGGCCGGCCAGTCGGAGAACAGGCCGATGATGCCCACGTCCTGGGCCAGCACGTCGATGGTGCGCAGGATGTCGCCGTCGTTGGAAAGGGCATCCAGAGTGGTCTGGTAGTAGAAGGTGCCGCCGCCCTCGATCACGTCCTCGACGATGCGCCCGGAGCGCTCGGTGGTCCAGGAGATGATGTCCAGGCCCGCCTGCCTCGCCCGCTCGGCGTACACCGAGGGCACGATGTCGCCGCGGACGGTGGTGAGCAATGCCGGCATGGGCGGCGCGATGATGTTGAGCCCCTGCTGTTTCAGGGCCAGCAGATCATCCAGGGTCGGCGGATCATTGGGCAGGCTGGTGGGGAGGTCGTCCAGGAACACCGCCTGCTCGCCGTACTCCGGGAACTGATCGATCCACAGCAGCACGTCGTCCAGGTTGAACGACTGGGCGAACACGTCTTCGGGGTCGATGCCGGCGTCGATGTACTCCTGGATCATCTTGCTTGCGTAGCTTCGCTGGTTCAGGCCGGAGCCGCCGAAGCCGTCGGTGACGCCCTTCAGCTCCGGGGTGAACTTGGCGCCCAGCTTCTCGAACAGGGCGATGCTCTCGGCGTGGCTCAGCAGGGTGGCGCCGGTGGCGTACAGATCCGTGCGGAAGTCCGCCGTGCCGCCCAGGAACTGCTCCACTGTGGTGGCGCGGGGGTCGAAGGCGTCCATCTTGCCTTCCAGGGTCTTGAACTCCGCCAGGGTCAGGGCGCTGGCGCAGCAGCGCGCGGTCGCCGGCGCCACCAGGTTGCCGTCCGCGTCGAACTGGGCGGGGGCGAAGGGCACCGAGCAGCGGTCCGCCAGGGGTGTGGCCAGGATGTTGGTGGTGGTGTGCAGGTCGCACTGGGCATGGCGGCACACCAGCTCGGCGTCGCTGGTGAAGGTGACGTCGCACTCCAGCACGCCGGCGCCCATGCGCGCGGCGGCCTGGTAGGACTCCCGGGTGTGCTCGGGGAACTGCAGCGGCGCGCCCCGGTGGCCGATGGAGAAGTCCGAGGGCTTGTAGTTCTTGGTCTTCTCGGCGCACTCGGCCAGTTCGCGCTTGAGCGGGCCGGGGCTCATCTGGTCGACCAGGTAGAACGGCCGGGGGCCGAGCTGCACGCTGGTATTGTCGGCCAGGACCTCGCCCGCGGGGGCGGCCAGCAGCACGGCGGCACTGATCAGGACTGCGTTGACGCGTCGCACGATAGGTCTCCTTCCTCTGAGGGGGGTGACGGACAACGCGCCCACGCTAGACCCCGGCCGTGTCATTAGCGTGATGGAATTTGGACAGGGTCTGATTGGGAGGGGGCGATGCGCCGGCC
>CAZAQB010000259.1:0-1642 GCA_964487155.1 uncultured Ectothiorhodospiraceae bacterium | reverse complement strand
CGGATGCCGGCCTGCTCCAGAATGCTCTGGATGGTGTCCGCCTCCGGCAGCCCCAGCCGCCGTGCCGCCTGCAGCGACCAGCACAGCAGCGGCCCGGCCCGCTCCCGGTCCCCGGCTCCGCCCCGCCGCAGGTAGAGCATCGCCAGCTTGGTCCGGCCCACCAGCAGTTCGCGCACATCGCCCAGGCGCTCGAAGACGGGGAGTTCGTCCTCGGTGCGGATGCGCACGGCCTCGTCCAGGTCGCCGCGGAATCGCAGCAACTCCGCCAGTTCGTCCCACCATTCCAGGCGTTTGCGGACCACATCCTCCGCGTCCATTCCGGCGCTTGAGGCGAGGCGGGCTTTCAGTTCCTGGACCCTTTCCTGCTGGTCCCCGGCGGACAGGCGGGGGTCCACGCCGTAATGCCACTCGCGGCTGGCCAGGGGCAGAATTTCGGCGCGGGCCAGTTCCGGGAACTCGATGGTGTCGCTGCGCCAGTCGAAGAAGTCCGGCGCCCCACGGGTCAGGGCGCCCAGGTGGCCCCGGGCCACCCAGAAGGCCACCGGCTGGGGAACGGCCCGGGGCCATTCGGCCCGGCGCAGGTTGAGGCCATCCAACAGGCGCCGAGCCAGATCGGGATGGGCCAGGGCCCGATCCAGGCCAACCACCATGACCGCCCCGAATGGCCCGTCGGCGGTGGCCTGCTGCACCCTGTCCAGGATGTCGTCGTCTTCGTCCTTGATCTCGACTCGGTGCAAGGGCACCGCGGGCATGGAGGCGGCCAGGTTGGCGATCAGCTCGTCCCGGGCGGCAGGGGAGTCGCAGACGCAAAGGTGCAACGAGAAGCCGTGGCTTCGGCACAGGCCGCGGCGCAGGGCCCGGAAGGCCTCTCCCGCCTGCTCGGCCCGGGAGCTAGCGGTGGAAACGCTCAAGGGTCCGTAGCACCGGGTTGATCTCGTACCAGATCTCGCTGTTCATGTACTCGAAGACGAACAGCAGGAACAGCATCTGCTGGTGCAGGTCGTCCTTGGGGATGTCCCGCTGGGGGGTATGGAAGGTCTTGAGGGCCTCCCAGGCTTCGTCAGGCACCTCCCGAAGCAGCGAGTTGGCGTACTTGCGCACCGCCTTTTCAGCCGCCGGGCGCGTCAGTGGCAGGTCGTCCACCTCGTTGCAGGCCGCCTGCAGGAACATCATCAGGTGGCGGGGATGGCCGCCGCTCATCTCACACAGGTAGTCCAGGGTTTCGGGGGCGTCGAAGGTGGCGTCCAAGTCGGTGCAGGCGTGGGTGCAGCGCTTCTCTACCATCTCCCGCATCTTCGCCATACCGGGGGTGTCCGCCGTCACCTCGGCGTCCCGGTGGGGCCGCAGCCGGATCATGGACACCGGCGTGTTGTGCTCTCCCACCGCCTGCTCCAACTGGCCGAAGCGGGGTGAGTAGATCAGCGAGATGGGCACGGTGTAGACCGTGTGGACATCCAGGGAGGCGAGCTGCTCGCTGCGGTCAATGAACAGCCGGTCGTGGGTGTTTCCACTTCCACCCAGCGGGGATCCTCGGGGTGCAACGACTCGAGGGGCTCGCAGGCCTGGAAGAAGCGGCTGATGGTCGGCAGGTCGTAGTTGTCTGGCATCGCGCAGATTCGTTTGGTTTCGCTCGATATTCTAG
>CAZAQB010000258.1:1501-3334 GCA_964487155.1 uncultured Ectothiorhodospiraceae bacterium | reverse complement strand
ACCTCGACCCCTTCGCCAATCTGCTTTTCTTCGCCGCCTGGCCGATGCTGGCGGCCTGTCTGGCGCTGTATCTGCTGCGCGACTCGGACCAGCGTTTCACGCTGGGCCGCTAAGCAGAAACCCAGCCCCCGCTCCCACACGCCGGCGGTGCCCACCAGGTGCAGGCTGCGCAGGCTGATGCTCAGCCAGCGCCGGCCAGACCAGCGCCCCGGACCGTGGCCACGGTCACCCGCCGCCGGGGCTCGCTGCGGGTCTGAGAAGTCGTCCACTGCGCACCTCGGAATCAGATCAGGGCGTTCGCCAGAACCAAAGCAGCTTCCGTGCCACCATTGGCCGCCGGCGCCCCGTGCTATTAGTGAGGGAGTAAGCCACACCGCGACACGGCCATGACCGATCCCCTGAAAGAATACCGCCGCCGGCGGAACTTCCGGCGCACCGCCGAGCCCTCCGGCGAGGACGGTCCCGGCGGGGCGGCGCAGACGTTCGTAATCCAGAAGCACGACGCCTCCCGGCTGCACTATGACTTCCGCCTCCGGGTGGGCGGCCGGCTGGCATCCTGGGCCGTGCCCAAGGGGCCCTCCACCGACCCGAGGGACAAGCGCCTGGCGGTGCAGACCGAGGACCACCCAGTGGACTACGCCGACTTCGAGGGAGTGATCCCGGAGGGCGAGTACGGCGCCGGCACGGTGCTGGTCTGGGACCGCGGCGAGTACCGCAACCTGCGGGCGGAGAAGGACGACGACGGCTGCGACATGGAGGCCTCGCTGGCCGACGGCCTCATCGAGGTGTGGCTGGAGGGGGACAAGCTGCGCGGCGGCTACGCCCTGAAGCGCATCGAGGGCGGCGACAAGCCCCAGTGGCTGCTGATCAAGATGCGCGACGAGGCCGCCGACGCCCGGCGCAACCCGGTGAGCACCGAGCCGAAGTCGGTGAAGACCGGCCGCAGCCTGGCTGAGGTGGCCCGGGGCGCCCGGGAGGCCACCTCGTGACCCGGGTGCGGGTCGGCAACCGCCGCCTGGAGCTCAAGAACCTGGACAAGGTCTTGTTCCCGGAAGACGGCATCACCAAGGGCCAGGTCATCGACTACTACCGGGCCGTGGCGGAATTCATGCTGCCCCACCTGCGCGACCGGCCCCTGACCCTGCAGCGCTTCCCCGACGGCATCGGCGCGGAGGGCTTCTTCCAGCAGCAGCGCGCCGAGCATTTCCCGGACTGGCTGAGGAGCGTGGCCCTGCAGCGTGCCGGCGAAGGCGGCGCCGTGGAGCATGTGCTCTGCGCCACCGAGGCCGATCTCGCCTACCTGGCCAACCAGGGGGTGATCACCTTCCACGGCTGGCTCTCCCTGGCCGACCGCCCGGACCAGCCCGACCGGCTGGTGTTCGACCTGGATCCCTCCGGTGACGACTTCGGCGCAGTGCGTACAGCCGCGCAACAGGTGGCGGCGCTGCTGCGCGAGGTGGGCCTGACTCCCTACCCCATGACCACCGGCTCCCAGGGCCTGCACGTGATCGCTCCGCTGGAGCGCGGCAGCAACTTCGACGCGGTGCGCGACTTCGCCCGCGCCATGGCCAGGCATCTCGCCGCCGAGCATCCCGGCGAGCTCACGGTGGAGCAGCGCAGGGACAAGCGCGGCCGCCGCGTCTACCTCGACGTGCTGCGTAACGCCTACGGCCAGAGCACCGTGGCGCCCTACAGCCTGCGCGGGCGCGCTGGAGCGCCTGTGGCCACGCCCCTGGACTGGGACGAGGTCGCCGACAGCGCCCTCACGCCCCAGCGCTTCAACCTGAACAACCTGCACCGCCGGCTGGGACAGAAACCGGATCCCTGGCAGGG
>CAZAQB010000258.1:0-1401 GCA_964487155.1 uncultured Ectothiorhodospiraceae bacterium | reverse complement strand
AATCTTCCCCTGCCCGGTCTGCGCCCAGACCGTCTACTTCGACAACGTGCGCTGCAACGGCTGTGGCCACACCCTGGGCTTCGCCACCGAGGCCGTGACCCTGCTGGCGCTGGAGCCCGCCGGCGGGGATCTCTGGCAGGCAGTGGACCAGCCGGCGCGCCGCTACCGGCTGTGCCGGAACTCGGTCAGCCACGAGGTCTGCAACTGGCTGGTGGCGGAGGACGAGGGCGAGACCCTGTGCCGGGCCTGCCGGTTGAACCGGACCATCCCCGACCTCGGCGTCGCCGGCAACGTCCGCCTCTGGGGCCGGCTGGAGGCCGAGAAGCGGCGCCTGGTGTACAGCCTGCTGCGCCTGGGGCTGCCGGTGACGAGCAAGCGCGAGGATCCCCAGGCCGGCCTCGCCTTCGACTTCCTGGCCGACCCGGATCCCCAGTTCCGGGAGGGCCCCGGTGTCACCATCGGCCACGCCGGCGGCGTCATCACGCTGAACATCGCCGAGGCCGACGACGCCGTGCGCGAGCGCATGCGCCAGCAGATGGCGGAACCCTACCGCACCATCCTGGGCCACTTCCGCCATGAGTCCGGCCACTACTACTGGGACCGGCTGGTGCGCGACCGCCCCTGGCTCGATACCTGCCGGGAGCGCTTCGGCGACGACCGCCAGGACTACGCCGCGGCCCTGCAGCGTCACTACCAGGGCGGCCCGCCGGCGGACTGGCCGAGCCGCTTCGTCAGCGCCTATGCCAGCAGCCACCCCTGGGAGGACTGGGCCGAGAGCTGGGCCCACTACCTGCACCTGGTGGACACCCTGGAGACCGCCTGGCAGTTCGGCCTGGGCATCCACCCCAGGCCCGACCCCGACGGCCGGCTGAGCGCGGATGCCGACTTCGACCCCTACGCCTGCCCGGACTTCGACGACCTGCTGGCGAGCTGGCTGCCCCTGACCTACGCCCTCAACAGCCTCAACCGCAGCATGGGGCGACCGGACCTCTACCCCTTCGTGCTGGCGCCGCCGGCGGTGGAGAAGCTGCGCCTGGTGCACGCCATTGTGGGGGAGGCGGCTACGAGCTGAGACTCCGGTGGGTCGCCGAGGGTTTCGCACAAACGCGACGCGGGCACTGGGCCAGCATTCGGTGGAGCACCAGTCACACGAAAGGCGCTTCGCGCACTCAGTGGGACGAGGCCTGAGCGCCGTGAGCGGAGGTGCCGGCTGGTCGAGGATCGGCTGGCCTCGCTCCGCGTGTTGTTTCCGGGATTCTTCCGCAAGAAACCACTCAGAATCTTCCCCTGTCCGTTTTTGACGTCGGTCACGACGATCGCGATGTTGTCGCCGATCCTCAGGCGTTCGCCGATTCCAGGGGCGAGGATGAGCATGGGCACGGTCCCTGTGTGGTTCCGGGG
>CAZAQB010000257.1:0-3340 GCA_964487155.1 uncultured Ectothiorhodospiraceae bacterium | reverse complement strand
TCGTCTCCACCCGCGGCGTCACCGTGGACACCCAGGAGTACCATCCCGAGCCCCGCGTGGCGGCCATCGTGGCCTCCCATGAGCACCCCGACTTCATCGTCAACGTCAAGGAGACCGGCAAGATCATGCTGGTGAACTACGAGGATCTGGACGCCCTCGAGATCACCACCATCGATGCCGCCCGCTTCCTGCACGACGGCGGCTGGGACCGCACCAAGCGCTATTTCCTCACTGCCGCCAACAAGTCCGACAAGATCGCCGTGGTCGACTCCAGGGACCGCGAGCTGGAGGCGCTGGTGCCCGCCGAGAAGATCCCTCACCCGGGCCGCGGCGCCAACTTCGACCACCCCGGGTACGGGCCGGTTTGGGCCACCAGCGCGCTCGGCAACGCCGACATCACCCTGATCGGCACCGACCCCGAGGGCCATCCGGACAACGCCTGGAAGGTGGTGGACGTGCTCCAGGGCCAGGGCGGCGGTTCGCTGTTCGTCAAGACCCACCCGAAGTCGAAGCACCTGTACGTGGATACCGCCCTGAACCCCAGCGAGGCCATCTCCCAGAGCGTGGCGGTGTTTGACGTCACCAACCTGGACAAGGGCTACCAGGTGCTGCCCATCGCCGAGTGGTCCGGCATCGAAGAGGGCCCGCGGCGGGTGGTCCACCCCGAGTACAACAAGGCCGGCGACGAGGTCTGGATCTCGGTGTGGAACGGCCAGGACCAGCGCTCGGCCATCGTGGTGGTGGACGACAAGACCCTGGAGCTCAAGAAGGTGATCAAGGGCGACTGGCTGGTGACCCCGACCGGCAAGTTCAACGTCTACAACACCCAGCATGACGTGTACTGAAGCCAACCGCGGCGGGCCCTTGCGGCCCGCCGCCCTGTTCCTGCTGGGCCTGTTCCTGGCGGGCCCGGTCCTGGCGGAGCCGCCCCAGGAACGGCGCGGGGAGCTGCGCTACCTGCTGCGCCAGGACTGCGGCTCCTGCCATGGCATGACACTGAAAGGCGGGCTGGGCCCGGCCCTGACCCCCGAGGCCCTGGCGCAACGCGACCCGGCCGCCCTTGAGGCCACCATCCTCCACGGCCGGCCCGGCACCGCCATGCCGCCCTGGTCGGATTTCATCACCCCGGCCGAGGCCGCCTGGCTGGCCAGGGAGCTGAAGGCCGGAGTCGGAGAGGAGTGAGCCACCGATGAACACGGATGGAGCCCATGGTGTCACCGCAAATCCCCCGTTGCAGCGGCTTGAGCGGAGGAGCTCCCGCTACAGCCCCAGCGCCAGGCGCAGGCCGTCGTCCACCCGGCCCATGCTGCGGGCCCCGAGGGACTGCACCCGTTGCGTCAGGCGCTGCCGGTCGATGGTGAGCACCTGGGAGACATTGACCACCGAGGGTTTCGCCAGCCCCGACTGGCTGGCAGCCAGGCGCAGATTGCCGGGGGCGGCGGCCAGCCGCAGGTTGGACGTGATCACCGCCACCATGACCGTGCCGATGCGGCTTTCATTGAAGGGGTTGGACTGGACGATGAGCACGGGCCGCCGGAAGCCAGGGCCGGAATCGGTGGGTGCCGGCAGCGAGGCCCACCAGATCTCCCCGCGGCGCACCTACCAGGCCTCGTCGTCCAGGGTATCGAGCGCCATCCGTTCCAACTCCGGTTCGAGGGCCGGGCCCGGCACGGCATATACCGCGTTCAGCCGCTCGGTGACGGCGTCCGAGCGATGCTCCTGGAGATACTCCGACAGGGCGTCGGCGTAGATCTGGCTGCGGGACTTCCCCAGCCGGCGGGCGAGATCCTCTGCCGCCTCGAACACCGGGTCGGGAATGGAGACAGCAACTTTCATGAACGCGAGAGTATCACCATGGTAATACCGGCGCCAACGGCTCGGCAGCTGCCCGGGGAACGGCTGGCAGAGGCTGCACGGGAGTGAGCCACCGATGAACACCGATAGACACATGTGTCACGGAGCCTGGCCCGGAACCGGGGCTCTGACCCTCGCTCTGGCCGCCGCGCTCCTGCTAGCCCTTGCCGGCTGCGCCACGGCCCCCCAACCCCGCGCCACCGGCGATCTCGGTATCGTCGTGGAACGCGCCAGCGGCAGCCTGGGCCTGATCGAGACCAGCGGCGCCACCCGACTCGGCACGGTCGAGGGCCTGGGGGATCTCTCCCACGCCTCGGCGGTGTTCTCCCGGGACGAGCGCTACGCCTACGTGTTCGGCCGCGACGGCGGGCTCACCAAGGTGGACCTGCTGGCCGGCAGCATCGATGCCCGGATCATCCAGTCCGGCAACAGCATCGGCGGCGCCATCTCCCAGGACGGCTCGCTGGTGGCGGTCTCCAACTACGAGCCCGGCGGGGTGCGGGTGTTCGACGCCGCCACCCTGGAGCCGGTGGCCGACATCCCGGCGCGGGTGGACGGCGAGCGCTCCAAGGTGGTGGGGCTGGTGGACGCCCCCGGCCAGCGCTTCGTGTTCAGCCTGTTCGACGCCGGCGAGATCTGGATCGCCGATTTCAGCGCCGGCGGCGAGCCCGAGGTTACCCGCCTCCGCGACGTGGGGCGCCAGCCCTACGACGCCCTCATCACCCCCGACGGGCGCTACTACATCGCCGGGCTGTTCGGCGAGGACGGCCTGGCCCTGGTGGACCTCTGGCACCCGGAGCGCGGCGCCCGGCGAATCCTGCCCGGCTACGGCCGCGGCGAGGAGCGCCTGCCGGTGTACAAGATGCCCCACCTGGAGGGCTGGGCCATGGCCGGCAACCTCGCCCTGCTGCCGGCGGTGGGCCGCCACCAGGTGCTGGTGGTCGACACCGCCAGCTGGCAGGAGGTGGGCCGCATCGACGTCCACGGCCAGCCGGTGTTCGTCATGGCCCGCCCCGACGGCCGCCAGGCCTGGGTCAACTTCGCCTTCCCCGACAACGCCACGGTGCAGGTCATCGACCTCGACACCCTGGCCGTGGCGCAGACCCTGAAGCCCGGCAAGGGCGTGCTGCACATGGAGTTCACCCCCCGAGGCGAGGCGGTCTGGCTGTCGGTGCGCGACGAAGACCGCATCCGGGTGTACGACACCGCCACCCTGGATCCCGCCGCCGAACTGCCCGCCGCCAAGCCGAGCGGCATCTTTTTCACCGACCGCGCGGGGAGGATTGGGCTTTGATTGGCAGGACTGAGGACTGGGGACTGAGGACTGAGTGGGGTGCCGTGGATCGTGGCGCTTGCGCATCCTCGGAAGCGTTGGGTCTTGCCCGGGCGCCGGGTGGGGATCGGGTCCAGCCGCGCAGGTCGGTTGCTCCCGGCAACCGACATCTTCCGGTGGTCTGCCGTGGTGCTGCGCCGGAGCGATCCAGGC
>CAZAQB010000256.1:0-3346 GCA_964487155.1 uncultured Ectothiorhodospiraceae bacterium | reverse complement strand
CCCTTGAACTGATCCAATCGCAGTAGGCTCCCGCTGCCTGCGTGAGGCCCTGCCAGGCAGGGCCCCGCCAGATCCGGGGCGCTTGCGGCTGGGGTTCAGCGCGCCACGCTGAAGGTGACGCTGTCGAGGCCGGTATTGCCGTTGGACGGATCGTAGGCGTACACGGCCGCCTCGTAGCTGCCGGGCTCGTCGAGCTCCACGGTCGCGGCGAACTGGCTGGTCTCCCCGGCGTATTCCAGCGTGACCTCCCGCAGTGGCTCGCCGCCGCGGCTGAGCAGGGCGCGCACCTCGTAGCCGTCGGCGTCCCACAGGCCGCCGGGCGCGATGGGGCAGCCGCACATCATGGTGACGTTGGCCCGCAGCGTGATCTTCGCCGGCACGCCACTGATCCCGACGTGGGCCGGCGGGCTCAGCACGTCGACACTGAAGCCGGGCATCTCCAGCATCCAGCCGTTGCCGGCCCTGACATCCTTGCCCGGGACCACCCAGCGGGTGGCGCTCACGCGGTTGGCGCTCTGGCGCTGGGCCAGCGGACCGTAGGCAACCGCCTCGATACGGCGCGGTCGCTCAATGTCCAGTGTCACCGAGAACCCGGCCGCGGCGTCGCTGGCCAGCACCGGTGATCGGCCGGGCTCCGGGCGCATGATCCGGCCGGTGTCGCCGGTGCCGCCCCGGGTCAGTCCGGAGGCCAGCAGCTCGCCGGTGTCGGCGTCCCGCAGGGTGATCTGCACGCCGCCCATGCTGGTGCCGATGAACTTCGCATCCTGGCTGATCACGCGGACGGTGATCTGCGTGGGCTCCGCGCTGGCGAGGCTCGTGATCCCCAGCAGTGCCGCCGCCATCGCGGTGGCCGTGTATCTTGCAAGCTGTGCCATGAAACGTGTCTCCCTGGGTGGTTGTACCGGGTCGCTGGGGCCGCCGTGCCCCGGCATCCCGCGGGGCGGGTTGCGGGTAGACAAAGAAACCCCCAGGGGTAGACACCCCGGCCGGAGCCCTGTTCCAGGATACGGCGAAATGGTTGGGCCTCGGCGTAGGTCCGGAGGGCCGATCGGCGTGATATCTGGCTGATTCAGCGGCGACCACGCGGGTCACATTGAGTCATCGAATCGCACTCGCCCGGACCCCGCCGGCGCTAACCCCCACATCAGGGGGCCACCGGCCGCCCGCCCTACCGCCCTGGTGAAAACTGCGCGGTTCAGAGAGCGGGCGCGCCGGCAGCCTGGCCGGTGCGAGGCGGAAAAGCCCGCTCTACACGTACTGCCCGGAGGGCCCCGAGCCCTCGGCATCGAGCTTGTCACGGGTGCGCAGCTCGAAGTCGCTGGCGTCGTGGCGCTCCGGCAGCTGCTGGTGGGCCTCGCCCCAGAACCGGTTGACCATCCGCCCACGCTGCACGGCGGGGCGGTTGTCGATCTCCCGCGCCCAGCGCTGCAGGTGCCGGTACTCCTGCACCTGCAGAAACTCCCCCGCCTCGTAGAGCCGCCCCAGCGCCAGGGCCCCGTACCACGGCCAGTTGGCGATGTCCGCGATGGTGTACGTCTCACCGGCGAGGTAGCGGCGCTCGGCAAGCCGGCGGTCGAGCACGTCGAGCTGGCGCTTGACCTCCATGGCATAGCGGTCAATGGGGTATTTCAGCTTCACAGGAGCATAGGAGTAGAAATGACCAAAGCCGCCACCAAGAAACGGCGCGGCACCCATCTGCCAGAACAGCCAGTTCAGCGCCTCCGTGCGGGCCGCCGGGCCCGACGGCAGAAACGCGTCGAACTTCTCGGCCAGATGCAGCAGTATCGCCCCGGACTCGAACAGCCGCACCGCCTCGGCGCCGCTGTAGTCCATCAGTGCCGGGATCTTGGAGTTGGGGTTGACCGCCACGAAGCCGCTGGAGAACTGCTCGCCCTCCAGGATGTTGATCGGCCAGGCGTCGTACTCCGCCCCGGCGTGGCCTTGCACCAGCAGCTCCTCGAACATCACCGTGACCTTCACGCCGTTGGGCGTGGCCAGCGAGTAGAGCTGAAACGGGTGCCTGCCCACCGGCAGCTCCCGGTCGTGGGTGGGACCGGCCGCCGGGCGGTTGATCTTCCCGAAGCGCCCGCCGGATTCCTCGTCCGGGCTCCAGATCCGCGGCGGGGTGTACTCGCTTTCTTCACTCATTGAGGCTCCTCCGGCCGGGCGGCCAGCCCGGCTGCCGCCTGCATGGGTGTGGCAATCCTGGCCGCCGACGTGCGACAGGCTGCTAGCCCGAAGATTTCACAAATTTGCACCGATCTCGCTTGTCTCTTGGCCCACAAGGAATCTTTTCTCAGTCGGCCGTACTCACCGATACGCCGCTCCTTCGAAAAGTCCCTTGTGAAACCAATATCCTACGCCATATCAGCACAAACTCATGAAATCTTCGGGCTAGCCGCGCGCAGGCAGGACTTGAACACCGTACTTGGAGATTTCGGGATCCGCGGTAAGGATGGTCAGCCCCTCGGCTTGAGCCTGGGCGACGAGCATGCGGTCGAACGGGTCCTTGTGGTGCTGTGGCAATGCGCCGGCCTGGGTGCCGTGGAAAAAGGTGATCGGCAAGCGGTTGAACCCTTCCTCCTCGACGATGCTGTCGAGGTCTTCGTCCTCGATCCGTAGCTTGCCTATCGCCCGTTTGATCGCTATCTCCCAGCCGGTTGCCGCGCTGACGAAAACCTGGTTGCGGGGATCGGCGATGGCCGCCCGGGCGCGCTCACCGAGCGACGGGTCCCCACCAAGCCACCACAGGAATGTATGGGTGTCGAGCAACAGGCGCCTCACGAATTCCCCTCGAAGGCCTCCATGACCCCCCTGGGGGTCTCGTCGAAGTCCGCCGACATCCGGATCTTGCCGGCAAGGCGACCGGGCTTGCGTTGCCCCTGAGGTGGGATGAAGGGACGAAGCTCGAGATAGGGCTTGCCGTTCTTGGCGATGATGACCTTCTCCCCCGCCCATGCTTGCTCGGCTAGCTGAGAGAGTTTCGTCTTGGCCTCGTACATATTGATCTGGATGGGCATTGCGTACCGGACTCCAGTTAGTCTAGTTGGTCTAGACTAGGCCTTGAGGGAAGGAGTCGCAACATTGACTTGGCATTCGCGTCGCAGGGCACGTTGGGCCGGATGTCTGCTGGATGGCCGAAACATGGCCCAGACGGGTTCCGGTCGCGGCGGGCTCCTGGACATCCCACCAGAATGCCCGCCGGCTGGTGGAGTGAACGTCTTCGACTGCCGCGCAGCGCAATCCGGGACCCTCTTCGTGGCCGTGCTGCTGTCGGTGGCCGGCGCTATCCTTTAACCCCTCCAGGTTTTCTGGGCCGGCGCCGAACGCTTCATGCTACTGTCCC
>CAZAQB010000255.1:0-3377 GCA_964487155.1 uncultured Ectothiorhodospiraceae bacterium | reverse complement strand
AAGACCCGCCGGTGATTGTGCGGATCCTGCGGCACCTGGCCAGCAAGAACCTCCCCGGCCTGTGGGCAGAAAGTCGAGCGCCGCCTGTCTACGTGTATCGCACAGGCAGGCCGACCGAGCGTACCGGCTTGCATCACTGAAGAGCAGGAAACCATTTTCAGGCCGCGTTCCATCCGGGCACGGCCCGGTGGCGCTCGTGCCGGATAGGCCTGCGCCGGCAAAACGCGGCTACACGAGCTGCTCGATTGGCTCCGACGGGGCAGAATCGGACGGAATTCGGCGTGCTGGGCACTTGGGTAGGGGCCCGGCGCCAGCCTGGCGTGGCTCCGGATACCGTTGGAAATCAGGAAATCAGCCGGTTATACTTCCTATACTCAGGACGCCACCACGCTGGCCGACAGCATCGAACAGGTTCGCGTGAACCGCTGATCGCGCCTGTGACCCACACACCGGGCCGGCGCCGCCGGCCCGGCAAATTTCAGACACCAATACCCCATGGGGACAAACACATGAATGCTGGAAGCCTGAAACGCCTGCTGCTCACCGCATTGCTGGTGCTGGCCTGCGGGCCCGCCGCGGCCGTCATCGTGCTGCTCGCACCGGGCGACACGATCGATTTCAACACGGACTCAAGCTCCGACCTGGAGGCGCTGGCTGCCGGTGGCGTCACGGCGATTCGCGAACAGAATGGCACGCTGCTGGCGAAACTGGCTGATCAGTCACCCGGCACCGGCTGGGATGATGTCACACTGTCGCTTGTTCAGGGACTGAACTACGCCAGTGGCGCAGTTGACGGCGAAGTGCCGCAGTCGTTCCCCGGGGTGTTTGACGACATCTTCATCTACAAGACGCCCGACGAAAACTTCTACAAGCTGCGCGACCAGGGCCCGAACAATACTTCCGGAATTAGCGTGGAGTGGGAATTCGTCGATTCCGGCGCGCCGCCGCCACCCACCGCCGGCTTCACTTTCGACAGCTTCGATGTCGTCGCCGAGTTCACCGACACCTCGACCGGCTTGCCCGCGTCATGGGACTGGGATTTCGGCGACGGCGGCAGCAGCACCAGTCAGAACCCCACCCACGTGTACGCCGGCGCAGGCACGTTCAACGTCTGCCTGATCGCGAGCAACGCCGGCGGCGATTCGCCGCAAGTCTGTCAGAACGTGACCATCACCGAGGAAGCTTCCACCGCGGTCGATCAGGGTTTCGGACTGGATCTGGACAATGACGCGCTGGACGACATTCTGGTTAAAGCCGACGCCGGTTGCGGCGCGGGCAGCCCGAACCGGTTCACGCCGCAGAATTCCGCACAAGCCGGGGCGCTGCTTCAGGACTATCGCACCGTGGTGCTGGCCGACGCACAGGGCGCGACGTTTTCGACCAACGCGTTTTGCCATCCGGAGGCGGACTTCGAAACCACCATGGTGGTCAACTCAAGCAACGGCTTCACGTACAAAGTCTGGACGCCGGAAAACGAGCCCGGCGGCGTGCGCTTCGTGTTCGAACTGCTGGGCGAACCACCCGACCCGCCGATCGCGGCGTTCACCTTCTCGACCATCGACCTGATCGCGGACTTCGCAGACCAGTCCACTGGCGTGGTGACTTCATGGGACTGGGACTTCGGTGATGGCGGCAGCGCAAGCTCGCCCAACGTCACGCACAACTACGCCAGCGCCAACACGTATGCGGTATGCCTGACCGTCGCCAACGCCGGCGGCGCAAGCGCGCCTTCGTGTCAGGACGTGACCGTCACCGAAGTGCCGTCTTCCAGCATCGCCAGTGGAGCCGGGATCGATATGGACGGCGACGGCGTGGATGATCTGCTGACCGAACTGACCGCTTGCGGCGGCATCCACCAGTTCACGGTGCAGAACGGCTCCCAGCGCGCCGCGATCAACACGTTCTACCCCGATGTAGTGCTTGCCGACGCCCAGACGGCCAGCTACGACACGTTGCCGTTCTGCCACCCGGCCGCCGATCCGGACACTACCATCCTGGTCATCACCTCCAACAACCGCTTTGTGAAAGCCTGGACGCCGGAAAACGACGGCGCTGGCGTGCGTATGCAGTTCGAGGACCTGGGCGGCGTCACGCCCACCGCCGACCTGACCATTTCGCTGAGCGACAATACCGACCCGGTGGTCGCCGGCGACTCTCTCGTCATGAGCGCGGAAGTCACGAATAACGGCACCTTCACCGCCGAAAATATCTCGATCAGCTTCAACTTCCCCGCCGAACTGACCCCGGTCTCGACCAACGGCTGCGCCGAGGATCCGTCCGGCACCCCGACCTGCAATCTCGGCAGCCTGACCACCGGCCAGAGCACCACGGTGGACGTCAACCTCAACATCGACCCCGGCGCTTCGGGCCAGATCAGCAGCAGCGCCACGGTGTCCAGCACCACCCAGGACCCGGTAGCCAGCAACAACAACGCCCAGGAGAACACCGTTGCGGTGGCAGAAGTGGAATTGTCGCTGGACAAAACCTCCGGCAGCTTCTCCACCCCGACCGGCGGGACCATCACCTACCTGATCCGGATCGAGAACACCGGCACCAGCGACGCCGTCGGCGCCCAGGTCGTGGACACCGCCCCGCCCCGCCTCGGCAGCCTTTCGTGGACCTGCACCCCGTCGCCGGGCTCGGCCTGCACCGCATCGGGAAGCGGCTCCATCAACGAACTGGTGACCGTTGCCACGGGCGGCTCCGTCGACTTCAGGTTGCAGGGCACCCTGCTGGACAATCTTCCGGAGCCAATCACCAACTCCGCCACCGTCAACGCCCCGCCCGGCGCGACCGAACTGGTGACCTCGGACAACACCGATTCGGATACCGACATCGTCGGCCTGTTCGCGGACGGCCTGGAGTCAAGCGAACCCGATTGACAGAGAAGAAGTCGCGGGAATCAAGCAAAGCGCGCTGGCCAACCGGCGCGCTTTTTTCCGATATTCGAAAGAAACATCAACAGCAAGCATCACCACCCTTCCGACGCAGCCTCTGCATCGGCCAGCTCCTCTCGGCGGCGCCAGTAGCCATGTTTTTCGATCAGCGCTTTGGCTTTAGAGAGTTCATCCCGATCTCGAAACAGCCGCGCCCGGTGCAAATGGACATCAGCCAGATGCAGCGGCATCGGGCCTCGTTCGGAGATTTGCTGAGCTTCGGTCAAATAGCTCATAGCAACATCGTACTCGCCGAGCAAGGCGTACCAGTGAGATCCCGTGAGAAGTACGACGGGGAAGAACGATACTTCACCGGCCTTGCGGACTTGTTCCAATGAGGAATTTGTTGCAATGCTGTGCGCTCGACTGGCGCCATTAGAAAGTTGGGCTCGTCAGCAGAATCTGTGGGTAAATTCCGGCTCGGGTAGAGCACCAAGTGCA
>CAZAQB010000254.1:0-3394 GCA_964487155.1 uncultured Ectothiorhodospiraceae bacterium | reverse complement strand
GCAGCATCGGATTGAGAGGTACCCGCCATGAACGGTCCCATCCCCACCGGCAGTGCGGTGCGCCTGGTGGACCCGGCGCGGGAACCCGCGGCCTTGCCGGCTCCCAGGGCGGGAGTTCAGCAGAGCCCACAACCGGTGGTCGCCGGTGTCTCTGGGACAGTCGCGGCGGGCCCAGCCCATGCCGTGCAGTCGACCCGGGAGGTTGCGGGGGCGGTGTCCGAGATCCGCGATTTCGTGCAGATGGTGCGCCGGGAGCTCCAGTTCGACGTGGACGAGCACAGCGGCCGCACCATCGTCACCGTGCGCGACTCGGCCACCGAGGAGGTCATCCGCCAGATCCCCCCGGAAGAGGTGATGCAGATCGCCGCCCGGTTGGAGGAGGTGAGCGGCGTCCTGTTCCGGGAGCGGGCGTAGGGTAAGTGACGAGTCACGAGTGACGGGCGCGGGTCTTGCATGGGCCTGCGGCACAGCGGAGATCTTGGAGCGCAACCATGGCCGGCATCAGTTCACTGGGGGTGGGATCCGGGCTCGACATACGCGGGCTGGTGGATCAGCTCGTGTCCGCCGAGCGCGCTCCTGTGCAGAACCGCCTGGACCGCCGGGAGGCGCGGCTGCAGACTGAGCTGTCGTCATTCGGCAGCCTGAAATCCGCGTTGAACGAGTTCCGGGGCACGGTGGATGCGCTGTCTGATGCCAGCGACTTCCGGGTGATGCGCGCCAGCTCCGGCAATACCGACGCCATCGGCGTCAGCGCCTCTGACACCGCCCGGGCCCAGGCCCTGGATGTACAGGTGAACAGCCTGGCCCAGGCGCAGTCGGTAGCCTCCGGCGGTTTCGGGAGCACCACCGACGCGGTGGGTTCGGGCACGCTCACCTTCCGCTTCGGCACCGTCACCACCGACGCCGATGGTGCCGCCACCGGCTTCACCGTAAACGGCGAGCGGCCGGTCGCCAGTGTCGAGATTCCGGCGGGGGCCAACACCCTGGAAGCCGTGCGCGATGCCGTGAACGATGCCGGCATCGGCGTGCGGGCCTCCATCATCAATGACGGCAGCGCCGAGCGGCTGGTGTTCAGCGCCGAGGACAGCGGCGCCGCCAACGGCTTCGTGGTGGAGGTGGCCGATGCCGACGGCAACGACACCGACGCCGCCGGTCTCTCCCAGCTCGCCTTCAACACCGCGGCCAGCCAGGCCACCCGCAGCCGCGCCGGCGCGGACGCCGAGCTGGTGGTGGACGGGCTTGCGGTGACGCGGGCCTCCAATACTGTAGACGACCTGGTGGAGGGGCTCACCCTGACCCTGAAGGACACCACCGCCACGGCGGTGCGCCTGGACGTGAGCCAGGACACCGGCGCGGTGAAAGACAAGATCCAGGGCTTCGTGGACGGCTTCAACGGCCTGCAGGACCAGATCGCCCAGATCGCCGGGTTCGACGCCGACAGCGGCCAGGGCGGCGTGCTGCAGGGGGACGCCACCGTGCGCACCCTGAACAGCACCCTGCGCCGGCAGATCACCGACAGCCTGCAGGTGCTGGAGGGGCGGGCGGTGCGTTCCCTGGCGGATCTGGGCATCACCACCGACAGCGAAGGCCGGCTCGCCATCGACAGCGCCAGCCTGGACGACGCCCTGGCCAACAATTTCGACGAGGTGGGGGCGCTGTTCGGTGTGAACGGCATCGCCGAGGGGACCGGATTCCGCTTCGAGAGCAGCCGCAGCGAGACGCTGGCCGGGGACTACGCCGTCAACGTCAGCCAGCTCGCCGAGCGCGCGGCGGTGCAGGGCAGCGCCATCGCCGCCCCCAGCGAGCTCGCGCCGCTGACCATCGGCGCCGGCAATGACACCCTGTCACTGACCGTGGACGGCATCGCCAGCGGCGAGATCAGCCTCACCCAGGGGGACTACACCAGCGGCGCCAGCCTGGCCGCCGAGCTGCAGTCGCGCATCAACGGGTCTGCGGCGCTGCAGGACGCCGGCGCCAGCGTGGCGGTGAGCTTCGACGAGGCCGCCGGGCGTTTCAGCATCACCTCCCAGCGCTTCGGCAGCGAGTCCGAGGTGCGGGTCAACACCGTCGACACCACCACCGCCGCCACCCTGGGCCTGGATACCAGCCTGGCCGACAGCGGCGTGGACGTGGCGGGCACCGTGGGTGGCGTGGAAGGCGAGGGCTTCGGTCGCTTCCTGACCCCGCAGAGCGGCGATCCCTCCGGGCTGAAGCTTGAGATCACCAGTCAGAGCACCGGCGACCTGGGCTCGGTGACCTTTTCCCGGGGCATCTCGGACGGGCTGCTGGCCACCCTGGACGGCTATCTGGATTCCGACGGCCTGCTGGACGCCACCACCGACGGTCTCACCGGGCGCATTGAGGACATTGGCGAGGCCAGGGCCGATCTGGCGGATCGATTGCAGCGCATCGAGGCACGCTTCGTCGCCCAGTTCAGCGCGATGGATGCCCTGGTAGGGCAACTGCAGTCCACCCAGCAGTTTCTCACCGGCCAGCTGGCCAACCTGGATAACCTGAGCCGCCAGATCGGCAATCGCGGCGGATCCTGACCGAAAGATGGACTCAAGAGGGGGTGACAGACCATGAGTTTCGCCAACGGCATCAACCAGTACCGGCAGGTGGGCGCGCAGACGGCACGTTACGCCGATCCCCACGAGCTGGTGCGCATGCTGCTGGACGGGGCGCTGGCCCGGGTGGCCGAGGCCCGGGCGGCGCTGGCCGCCGGCGCGGTGGCCGGGCGCGGCGAGAACGTGAGCCGCGCCATCGCCATCCTGGACGGCCTGCGGGGCAGCCTCAGCCCGGACGCCGGGGGCGAACTGGCGGCCAACCTGGACGCGCTGTACGACTACATGCAGCGTCGGCTGATGCTCGGTAACCTGCATGCCGATGACGGGCCCCTGGAGGAGGTCACCGGCCTGCTTCGGGAAATCCGCGAGGCCTGGGTGGCCATCCCCGTGGAGGCACGAGGCAGCCATGTCCAGGGCGCCAATGGCACCGTCGGCTGAGGCCCCCGCCCGGCTTGCCGCGGCGGACCACGGAGCCCGGGCCGAGCGCCTGCTGGCCCTGACCCGGGACATGCTGCGCCTGGCGGAGGCCGGCGACTGGGTGCTGCTGGCGGAGCGGGAGAACGAACGCCAGGGCCTGTCGGCGGAGCTGTTCGCCACTCCCGTGCCCCGGGAGTCGGCCCCGCTGGTGGCCGAGTGCATCCGCCGGCTGCTGGACCTGGACCAGGACCTGCTGAGCCTGGTCCAGTCCCACCGCGACGAAGCCGCCCAGGCCGTGCGCGACACCCGCCAGGGCCGCGCCGCCGCCGACGCCTACCGGCGCTTCTCGCGGTAGGCGGCAGGTGGTTCGGGGTGTGCCCCGGCCCGGCCGTGGTGGTGGAGCGGGGCGA
>CAZAQB010000253.1:0-3401 GCA_964487155.1 uncultured Ectothiorhodospiraceae bacterium | reverse complement strand
GGACTGAGGACTGAGGACTGAGCGTGGCCCCGCCCCGGCGCTTGTCAAGCCACCTCCCCCACTCAGTCCTTCTCCCAGGGCGGGTGCGTGGGCACCTCACCTTGGGCCCGGCACGCAGCCGGGGACTGACACCTGGGCGGTTGCTACGCGGGCGCGGCGGGGCCGCCACGGCCGGTCATGCCCCCTCTTACACTCAGTCCCCAGTCCTCAGTCCTTTTAACCCCTCCCCGGAAGCCGCCGAAGCCCCACGCGAAGCCTGCGCCCAAAGGCCATGAAAACAATGCGTCCCCCAAAAGAAGAAGCCCCGCCGCCTTGGGGGGAAGGCTGACGGGGCTAAGCGTCCGGCCCTGGGGGCTGGGCCGGAGCGTTGACCCGCTATTTCAAGAGGAGGGACAAGCGGGCCGCGCCGGGCACTGGCGCCTTTTTTATGACCGCA
Organism: uncultured Ectothiorhodospiraceae bacterium; assembly: GCA_964487155.1. GTDB lineage: Bacteria > Pseudomonadota > Gammaproteobacteria > Nitrococcales > Nitrococcaceae > CAZAQB01. The sequence continues at coordinate 2,965 of CAZAQB010000253.1, read as the reverse complement.
CGATCACTCGAAGGTTCAGCACTTTCGCTCTCAGCACCGCCGGGTTCAGTGGGCAGCACCCCAACCGTCCCCGACACCTGTTTCGACGTCCAACGGCACGCTGAGTTCCGCAGCGCCGGACATGATTTCCACCACCAGGGCCCGCACCGCCTCCAGGTCGTCCCGAGGCACCTCCAGCACCAGCTCGTCGTGGACCTGCATCACCATGGCGGCGCCAGGATGCTCTGCCCCGAGCCGGTGATCGAGCTTGATCATGGCGGCCTTGATGATGTCGGCGGCGGTGCCCTGCATGGGGGCGTTGATCGCCGTGCGCTCGGCGGCCTGGCGGCGCTGGCCGTTGCGCGAGTCGATTTCGGGAATGTGCAGCCGGCGCCCGAACAGTGTTTCCACATAGCCGCGCTCCCGGGCCTGGGCGCGGATGCGGTCCATGTACTCGCGCACCCCGGGGTAGCGCTGGAAGTAGCGTTCCACGTAGTCCTGGGCCTGTTCCCTCCCGATCCCCAGCTGGCGGCCCAGGCCGAAGGCCGACATGCCGTAGATGAGGCCGAAGTTGATGGCCTTGGCGGCCCGGCGCTGCTCGCCGGTCACCGACTCCGGGTCGGTGGCGAAGACCTCGGCGGCGGTCGCCCGGTGGATGTCCTCGCCGGCGGCGAAAGCGGCGGTGAGGCCCCGGTCCCCCGACAGGTGGGCCATGATGCGCAGTTCCACCTGGGAATAGTCGGCGGACAGAAGCCAGCAGCCCTCCCGGGGAATGAACGCCTCCCGGATGCGCCGGCCCTCGGTGCTGCGCACCGGGATGTTCTGCAGGTTGGGGTCGGACGAGGACAGCCGGCCGGTGGCCGCCACCGCCTGATGGTATGAGGTGTGCACGCGGCCGGTGGCGGGGTTGATCAGCCCCGGCAGCTTGTCCGTGTAGGTGGACTTCAGCTTGGCAAGCCCCCGGTGCTCCAGGATCAGGGCCGGCAGGCGGTATTCGTCCGCCAGTTCCTGGAGCACGGCCTCGGCGGTGGAGGGCTGGCCCTTGGGGGTCTTCTGGCGCACCGGCAGGCCCTGGCGATCAAACAGCACCTCCTGGATCTGCCGTGGCGAGGCCAGGTTGAAGGGGCCGCCGGCCTCCTTGTGGGCCTGCTCCTCCACCTGCGCCATCTTCTGCGCCAGCTCCCGGCTCTGGGCCCGCAGGCGCTCGGCATCCACCCGCACGCCGGTGCGCTCCATGCGCGAGAGCACCGGCAGCAGGGGCATCTCCAGCTCCCGGAACACCCGGCAGGGGCCCTCCTGCTCGCGCAGCCGGGGCCACAGGCACTGGTGCAGGCGCAGGGTAACGTCGGCGTCCTCGGCGGCGTAGTCGGTGGCCACGTCCACCGCCACCTGGTCGAAGCTGATCTGCCGGGCGCCCTTGCCGGCCACGTCCTGGAAGGTCATGGTGCGGTGGCCCAGGTACTTCAGCGCCAGGGAGTCCATGTCATGGCGGGTGGCGGTGGAATCCAGCACGTAGGACTCCAGCATGGTGTCGAAGACCACGCCCCGCAGTTCGATGCCGTAGCGCGCCAGCACGCTCATGTCGTACTTGAGGTTCTGGCCCACCTTGGCGCGCTGCGCGTCCTCCAGCAGCGGGCGCAGGGCCTCCAGGACCTGGTCCCGGTCCAGCTGCTCCGGGGCGTCGGGGCCGGTGTGGGCCAACGGGATGTAAGCCGCCTCGCCGGCTTCCACCGCCACCGAGACGCCGACGATGCGGGCCTCCATATAGTTCAGGCTGTCGGTTTCCAGGTCCACGGCGAACAGCTCGCTGTCGCGGAGCTTCTTCAGCCAGGCGTCCAGGTCGTCCTGCCGGGAGACACAGGTGTAATCGGCCTCCAGTTCCGGTTCCGGGCCGGCGTCCGGCGCCTCGCGCTTGAGCTCGTCCAGCCACTGGCGGAACTCGTAGCGGGTGTAGAGCTCGGCCAGGGTGTCGTGGTCGGGATCCCGGGGCGTGAGACTGTCCGGCCCCAGGTCCATGACTACGTCCCGGCGCACGGTGGCGAGCTGGCGCGACAGCAGCGCCTGTTCCTTGTGGGCCTCGAGCTTCTCGGCCAGCTTGCCGGCGCCGCGCACCTTGACCTGGGGGACCTCGTCGAGGCGGCCGAACAGCTGGTCCATGTCGCCGAAGTGATTCAGCAGGGCCACGGCGGTCTTGGGGCCGACGCCGGGCACGCCGGGGATGTTGTCGGAGGTATCGCCCACCAGGGCCAGGTAGTCGACGATGGCGCCGGGTCCGACACCGAACTTCTTCTCGACGCCGGCCACATCCAGCCGGGTGTCGGACATGGTGTTGTAGAGGCTGACGTGCTCGTCGACCAGCTGAGCCAGGTCCTTGTCTGCGGTGACGATCACCACCTCCCGCCCCTGCCCGGCGGCGTGGCAGGCCAGGGTGGCTATGACGTCGTCCGCCTCCACCCCAGACACCTCCAGCAGCGGCAGGCCCAGGGCGCGCACCAACTCCTTCAACGGCTCGCGCTGGGCCCGCAGATCGTCGGGCATGGGCGGGCGCTGGGCCTTGTACTGCTCGAACAGGTCGTCGCGGAAGGTGCGCCCGGGGGCGTCGAACACCACCGCCAGGGCCTCGGCGCCCTCGCCGCGCAGCCGGCGCAGCATGTTGCCGACGCCGTAGATGGCACCGGTGGGCTCGCCGGCGGAATTGGTGAGCGGCGGCAGGGCGTAGTACGCCCGGTACAGGTAGGAGGAACCGTCGACAAGGGTGAGGGGCTGCTGGGGATCGGTCACTGGTTGATCCGTTAATCGGTGAATCGGTTAGTCAGGTACCGGGGGCGCTGAGGCCCCTCGGCAAGCCAGCTTAACGCAACGGCCCGAGCGTCCGGACCTGATTAACGAGTCAATCTACGGATCAACCAGTCAACTAGCAGCCTGTCGGACTTAGGGAGGCGCTGATTAATTCGTCGCTGCCGCGCTCGAGCCGATTTCGGTCATC
>CAZAQB010000252.1:0-3402 GCA_964487155.1 uncultured Ectothiorhodospiraceae bacterium | reverse complement strand
GGTTCCGGGGGGGGGATGGGTGCCTACCAGCCTGACCCGGCCGGAAAGCACCCCCAAGGACCACGAGTTTCGCATGCGAAACTCTAGCCCAAAGATTTCACAAATTTGCACGGGTCTCGCTTGTCTCTTGGCCCCACAAGGAATCTTTTCTTAGTCGGCCGTACTCACCGATACGCCGCTCCTTCGAAAAGTCCCTTGTGAAACCAATATCCTACGCAATATCAGCACAAATTCATGAAGTCTTCGGGCTAGCTTTGGCGCCGGGGCGGCGGATACTTAGGCGGCGCGGCGGACCCGGATCTCCACCTGCTGTCCGGCGGCGGCGAGCATGTCGACCAGCCGGTCGATGCTCATGCTGCCAATCCGGCCACGCACCGCATCGTTGATCCTGGGCTGCGTCGTTTGCATGCGAGCCGCCGCCTCGCGCTGGCTCCAGCCTTCGGCTTTGATAAGTTCACTGATTGCCATCGCCAAACGTGCGCGGAGCAGCATGCTCTGCGGATCCTCCAATCCAAGGTCTGCGTAGACGTTGCCGCTAGACCGGACGATTTCTTTTTCGTCAACCATGCCGCTCTCCATGATGCTTTGCACTGGGCGCGCGCCCTGCGGGGGCGCGCGTCCGTTATCTCTACCTCACACTGGCCAATCGCTGCCGGGCCAGATCGATGACTCTCTTCGGTGTTCGTTGCGTCTTCTTCTGGAAGGCATGAAGAACGTAGATACCTTCCAGGGCCTTCACCACATAGATGACGCGGAACTCGCCTTCGGCGTGAATTCGAATCTCCCTTACTGTCTTCCCGACCGTCTTCATGGGCTTCCAGTCGTCGGGATCCCAACCTTCGATGAGGCGTTGGAGTTGGTAGGCGGCCTCTTCCTGGGCGGCCTTCGGCCATGCTGCAATATCGTTATCAGATCGTCCGACCCAAAGCAGTTCTCGCATTAGCCCTGGTTCCTCTCCATGGCTCGAAGCTCCAACACTGGTGATGATACTACATATGGTATCGTCTGCAACCGACAGGAGTCAGAGCTGGGACAATGGCGTCGCCGCGGCGGCTGGCGTGTGCCGGAGCACGGCCGTGGCGCTTGCCCATAGCTGCCACAACCACTTGATTTTAAGGGGCAACGTTCTCCGCCGGCCAGCGCGCCGAAGGCACCAGCAGGCCGGCACCGCGCTTGATCTTTGCGAGTTGCCGGGCCGTCGCCCCGTGGGACAGGCACGTCGCTTGCGCGGGCGCATTCTGATCGAGCCAGCAGCGATACTCCGTCCACTCCTCTTAGAGCGAACGACGGGGCGTCCCGGAGGCTGGCACGGGTGCGCCACCGCCCTCCTCGTCAGCAGGGCCACCGTAAACGTCGGCGGCCACAGGCTGATCGACCTCGCCAAGCTTCTGGAGCCTGCAACCCGCGCCGGCGGCAGCCATCTGCTCCCCAAAGCTCTTGCGCATGTCACCGCGCAAATGGACGTCGCTTTCAAGGCGATTCATCCAGCGACGCGCCACCGGCGGCAACGCCTCGTAAGCCTGGGCGTCGGCGATGACCTCGGAGAAGCTGAAATCGTCCATGACGGGTGCACGGCGAAGACCATCCGGCCTTTGTCGTCGCCAGCGGATGCGCGCCAGCGCTTCACGGCCTCTCGGGAGAGCAGCTGGGCCAGTTTGGGCCAGAGCTGGCGCCTGACCTGACGCCGGGCGCGCGGAGTGAGGAGCCCCCGCCCGAGCGGCAAGCGGGGCAGCGCCGCGTCGACTTCGGCGGGAGTTTGCCCGGCCGCGAACGCGATGAGCTGGCGGCGCGCGGCCGTGGCCGCCCGCACGTAGGCCTCCGCCTGGCGGGCGGAGGCGACCCGATAGGCCACGAAGCCGCCTGCCGCTGCCAGCACCAATGCAACCGCCCAGGTCAATGCTGGTTACTCCTGTCTCGGCCGTGCTTCTCCCCGCGTCAGGCCGGTCAATATTCCAATGCCGATCCGCACCCAGTTTGCCGGCGATCATCCCCCCACCGGCCCCCAGACCAAGCCAAGCTGACCAGCAGTTTCCCCGATAACCGGCGTTACCGCTGCGAACCAAAACCTTGTCCGGCGACACTGGCCAGGGTATTTTCAGGGGTGATTACCGAAGGCGGTTGGCGGGATTGACGGCCAAACGCTCGTTGAACTCTGCCCGCAGACGAAGCACCGCCTGATGCTGGTCGCTACCCTCCACCAGCACCGGTTCGAAATTCACGCCCCGGACCTTGCGTTCTATCAACGCCTGGCGAAAGTCCTGAGTGACGATGTAGCCGCGGTCTCCGACCGCGTCCTCTGGACGCCTGTCCCGCGAGAGCGCAGGCCAATCTTCCAGCGAAACGTCGGACTGGGTTGGCGGGCCGTCCCAGTGCGGCACAGTGCTTCCATCAACATCGTGGAGTTCCCGAACTAAGGCGTCCGCAACAAACTCCGGGAAGAAATGCCTAGCGATCAACATGGCCATATCCTTGATCGGTGCCTCGGTGCGGACATCCAGAACCGGCCCCAGCTCAAATCCACCGCATGCAGCCAGGATTTCGCGCCCCAGCGCAGTTGGCACCACGTATACTCCGGAGAGATCCAAACAGGCGATCTGGTCGGGCTTAAGCCGCTTGTCGCTAACGAAGGCTTTCTCTCGGACCTTGTACACACCGTAACGTGTGCTGAGAGCCGGCGGGAGGGCGTCTCGGTAATCACGATTTTTACCTACTGCCTCGCTGCTCTCGCCAAGTACCTTCCGCGCCACCAAGACAAGATGTCGGACCGCATCCAGCTCTCTCTTCGTGAAAGTCCAGCCGACTCTGACTTTACAGGGAACTTTGTGCGTCGCCGCAAAGAACCGCTCGGCGAGCTCAGAACCATACACAATTGCCCGACTCCACAACCTGTCGCCGATGGCAGCAGCCACCTCAGGGTCCGGCATGGTCGTCGGCAATTTTCGTGGCGAGAAATCGAACTCAAGCTTCATCAGACAGCTTTTCTCGCGACGGCGCTCGATAAGCTCCACGGTCACCTAGCACCCGAAGACGGGGCAGCCCGCCGACTGCCCGGTTCACGGGCTGTCTCCTCCGCCCAGAGGAGCGAGGAGGCCTGCCCACTGTGAGCGAAGGTGCCGGCTAGTCCAGGATCGGCTGGCCTCGCCCCGGGTCGAACCGCAAGTTGCCCTGCTCGGCCTGCCGGTTGAGCTGGGCCAGCCAGGCGGCAATGCCGCAGGCCAGGGGCTCGGGTTCGTCGTCTTCGAACCACACAATGCGCAGCTCGCCGCTCCCCGACTGGTCGTGGGCAACATACGAGCTGCCGCCATCGAAGATGATCGGCATCCAGCTGCGCTCCCAGAGCGGCCCGGCGTCTTCAAGGCACTGCCGGTAGGCCTCCAGGACCTGGTCCAGGGGCATCCACTG
>CAZAQB010000251.1:0-3424 GCA_964487155.1 uncultured Ectothiorhodospiraceae bacterium | reverse complement strand
CGCCGACCTACTGATTACGAATCAGTTGCTCTACCAGCTGAGCTACACCGGCACGCTGAGCGCGCGAGTATAGCGCAAGGGAGCGGCTTGGCCGCAACGTGCCACTCCCTCGCGCTGCCACCTGCGGACCTGAACCGTTAGTCGGCCTCCGAGCGCTGCTCGTCGCCCCGGGCTGCACAGTGGCGAGGCGGCGGCGCTATAAGGGAGCCATGGAAAAGCGTGCAGGCTTCACACTCATCGAACTGTTGGTCACCCTGGCGGTGGCCGCCATCCTGCTGGTGGTGGCTGTTCCTTCCTTTCAGCAGTTCATTCGCACCAACCGCGTCGCCACCCAGGCAAACGAGTTCGCCACCGCCCTGGCGGTGGCCCGCAGCGAGGCAGTGAAGCGCCGCGCCACAGTCACCGTCTGCCATAGCGCCGGGGCCACCACCTGCGACGGCGGCTGGAACGACGGCTGGCTGGTGTTCGTGGACGACAACGGGGACGGCGCCCGGGCCACCGCCCCTGCGGAACTCATCCTGCGCGTCCAGCAGGGCGTTCAACCCGGATTCACGCTGGCCGCCGGGGGCGGCGAGGATTTCATCCGTTTCGACACCCTGGGTGCCTCCCGCGATGGCGCGGTCGACTTCACGTTGTCTCCACCGTCCTGCCCCACAGGGCAACCAGACATCCGCACCATAGCCGTCTCGCCCACGGGCCAGGTGGCTTTAACAGCAGTGGACTGTTGAGCATGAGATCCCAAGCTCCGAGGTCGCAGGCCCGCGGCCATCGTCGTTCCAGGGGGTTCTCCCTGGTGGAGGCCCTGGTGGCCCTGCTGGTGCTTTCGATCGGCCTGCTGGGGATCGCCGGCCTGCAGCTCACCGGCATGCGCAACAACCAGGCCGCCTACCTGCGCAGCCAGGCCGTGGTGCTGGCCGACGACATCCTGGAGCGGATGCGCGCCAACCGGGGCACCCTGGCGGCCTATGCGGTGGCGCTGGGGGACGACCCTCCCGCGACGCCCGGCACCATGGCCGAGACCGATCTACGGGCCTGGCTGCTCACCCTGGGGGCATTGCTGCCCGGCGGCGACGGTGCCATCACCGTGGACGGCGCCAACAACCGGGTGACGGTGACCACCCAGTGGCGGGAGCGCTCGGCGGTGACCGGCGAGGCCGCCGCAACCCAGACAGTCACCGTCGTCAGCCAGTTCTAGGCGGCTTTGGAGGCAAGACTCAGTGACGAATCAGCCAGCCAACGCGCAACGAGGGGTCAGCCTGGTGGAGCTGATGGTGGCCATGGTGATCGGCCTGGTGCTGATCGCCGGCGTCATCCAGATCTACCTCGGCACCAAGAGCGGCTACCGCCTGCAGGAGGCCATGTCCCGGGTCCAGGAAAACGGCCGCTTCGCCCTGACGTTCCTGACCAATGACCTGCGCATGGCCGGCTATCCAGGCGGCTGCCGGGGCATCGGCGCGGAAGCCTTCGAAGTGACGGTCAACGTGGACCGCAACGGTGATGGCGCGGCCGACTTCGACTTCACGCTGGACAACATCATTGGCGGTGACGAGAGCTTCACGGCCCCCGCCGGCGCCCCGGCACGCTGGGCCGACAGCAACTCCGATGCCGTGACCATCAGCCGCGCCGCCCTCGGGGACACCGGAACCCTCGCCAGCGATATGGGCAACGTCAACTCACCGGTCGTCATCAACGGCGTCGGGCCCAACGTGGGCGAGGCAGTAATCATCGGAAACTGCCAGGGCGCCGACATCTTCGTGGCCACGAATGTCACCGGCTCCGGGCCTCTCACCATCACCCATACCAACGCCGATAACGTCAGCGGCAACCTCAGCCAACGCTACGTGACCGCCGATCCGGTCCGGATTCTGCGGTTCGTCACCGACACCTACTACATAGGCACCAACAACAACGGCACGCCAGCCGACACCAGCGACGACATCCCCTCCCTGTACCGCACCGGCGACCGGGGCACGGTGGAGTTGGTTCGCAATGTGGAGGATCTGCAAGTGGCCTTCGGCCGCGACACCAGCGGCAACGGCCAGGCCGATCAGTACAACCCGGCCGACACCGTCGGCGCCAACAACTGGGACCAGGTGGTCAGCCTGCAGCTGGACATGCTACTGCGCAGCGACCAGCCGGTGCTGCCCCAGCCTCAGCCCTACGTATTCCAGAACGCGACGGTCACCGCCGCCGACGACGCCGACATCAGCGACCGGCGGCTGCGCCGCTGGGTACGCTCCACTGTCGCGCTCCGCAACCGACTCTGAGGTCCGCGACATGCAAGTGCGACAGCATGCGACCCGCGCCCTGAACACCCAGCGTGGCGCCGCCCTGGCCATCAGCCTGATTTTCCTGCTGGTGCTGACCCTGATAGGCGTGACCGCCATGTCCACCACTACCCTGCAGGAACGCATGGCCGGCAACCTGCGGGACACCGGCCTGGCCTTCCAGGCGGCGGAGTCGGCCGTCGCGGAGGCGGAAGCCACTGTGGCGGCGCTGACCGTGACCCCGAATCCCACCGGCTGCACCAGCGCCTGCGACATATGGCCCGTTACGGCTGTGGACTCGGCCGAGCAGGATGCCGGCTGGTGGGCGACCAATGGCGAGCTGCTGGGGACTGACGGCACCCAGGAACTGGCGGGCATCAACGAGGACCCCCGCTACACGATCCGGGAATACGACATCGTGCAGGACCAGATCGACCCGGCCCTGCCGCCCACCCTGACCTACTACTACGAGATCACCGCGCGCGGTGTGGGGGCCAGCACAAACGCCGAGGCGGTGGTGCGAAGCATCGTGCGCAAGCGCTTCTAACCGGGCGCCGCCCGCGGGGGGGCACCAAATTCAACAAACACCGGGCGCCGGCGTGAGCAGCGCCCCGATGGGGCACCAAGGGAGGACGCCACCATGGACTTGAGAAAAAACATCCGCCACGGGGGCAGAGTGACCGCACTCTGGCTGTTGATCGCCTTACCGCCCGGCGCCCTGGCAGCCATCTCCCAGGTGCCGCTGTTCGTGGGTTCCGGCGAGAACCTGCCGCCGCTGGTCATGCTGGCGCTGTCCAATGACCACCAGCTCTACTTCAAGGCCTATAACGACTATTCCGACCTGGACGGCGATGGCGACGTCGAGACCACCTACGAAGACACCATCGACTACTACGGCTACTTCGACAACGGGCGCTGCTACAGCTACGCAAGTGGCGTCTTCAGCGCCGCCAGCACGGCCGGCGGCGCCAACGGCCACTATTGCAACGGCCAGTGGAGCGGCAACTTCCTGAACTGGGCCACCATGGCCCGCATGGATGTGGTGCGCAAGCTGCTCTATGGGGGGCTGCGATCCACCGACACGGCCAGCCAGACCGTGTTGGAGCGGGTCTACCTGCCCAACGACAGCCACAGCTGGGCCAAGCACTACGCCGGCG
>CAZAQB010000250.1:0-3451 GCA_964487155.1 uncultured Ectothiorhodospiraceae bacterium | reverse complement strand
CGTCCAGGGTGAGGGTGGCGGGGTTGGTGTCGGTGAAGGCGGTGACGGTGGCGGCAGTGCGCCCGAAGTTGCCGAACACCCGCACCATGGCCGGCAGCTCGGCGGCCCGCGGCCCGCCGGCGTTGAAGTCGGCGAAGTCCACGGTCGTGGCAGTGGCTGCGGCTACCCCGGCGCTCAGGTCGATGAGGGTGACGCTGCCCTCCGGGTCGATGGCATAGTCGCCGCTGGGTTCGCCCTCGTTGGCCACCAGCAGCCGGTTGCCGTCGGGGGTGAAGGTGACCATGTCCGGCAGGGCGCCGGCGGGCACGGTGCCGATCAGGCCCAGGTCCCCGGCGTTGTAGAACGCCACCAGGCCGGGATCCGTGGCTGGATCGGCCTCGATGGCCACCGCCACGATGCCGCCGGCGACATCCACGCTGTTGGCGCCCGCGCCCAGCGCGGTGGCATCGATGGTGCCTATCAGGCTGGGACTTGAAGGGTCCGCGAGGTCCAGCACGTCCACGGTGGTGGCGTTGGCGTTCACCACGAAGGCCCGGGCGGTGCCGGCATCGAAGGCCACGATCTCGGCGGCACTCTCGTCGAAGGCGGCTCGGTCGGTGAAGCGTCCCAGCTCCTGCAGGCGGATGTTGTCCGCCGTGGCATCCGTGCCCGGCGTGCCGTCGCTGCCGTCGTCGCCTTCGCAGGCGACGAGGCCGGCGGCCAGGAGCAGGCCGGCGGTGATGCGCTGGGCAAGCTGCAATGCGCTCATTTGCGAGATCCTTTTGGTTTCCGGAGACAGGGCCTCGATAGAGGCCCGCCCGTGATCCTGCCGCCGCTGGGTTACAGTTCTGTTGCGGCGGTTGCGGGGACGGGGGGCGGCACTTTGGATTGGGAGCAGGAATGAGCTCGTCGGTGCTGGTGCCACCACGGTGGCTGGCGATGCTGTGTCTGGTGCTGGCTCTCGAGGGCTGCGCGCTGCCGCTGTTTCGTGCGGGGCCGCAACAGGTGACGGTGGCGGCGGAGCCGTCAGCCAACCGGGATACGGAGACCGCCGTGGACCTGGTGTTCAGCTACACGCCGGAGGCGGCGGCCCAGCTGCCGGACTCTGCCCTGCTGTGGTTTACGCGCAAGCTGCAGCTCCAGGAACGCTTTCACGGCAGCCTGAAAGTGGTGTCACTGAGCGTGGCGCCGGGTCAGCGGGTGAGCGCCGCAGTGCCGGAAAGCGAGGACGGCAGGCCGGTTCGGGTGCTGGCCTACGCCTGGATGATGACCCCGAGCGGGCAGACGCCCCTGGATCTGACGGCGCTGCAGCGGCCGGTGATCACCATCGGCGTGGAGCAGCTGGAAGTGGCGCCGGCACCCTGAGGCCCGGGGCCGGCCGTCGCCGCGCTCAGGCGTCGACGGGCGCGGCGGGTTGGCGCACCGACAGGGATGGGCGCGGGTTCGGCTCGGCAAGCCGCCTGCGTCCAGCCGGCCCGGAAGCTCAGTCCGCCCGGGTCAGGACCAGCCGGCCACCGTGACCGCTGGTGAGCCGGTAAGGATGGCCCGTGAACTGGTACTGGCGCAGGATGCGCTCGGCCTCATGGCGCACCGCCTGCTCTTCCCCCTGGAGCAGGATGCGCTCCTTTTCGTAGTCCACCTGGACCCCGTGCACTTGATGCTCGGTCCGCATGGTCGTCACCTCCCGGCGGAATGTCGATCCGCCTGGGGGTGTTTTTGCCAGATACGTGCCAGCGGCGACTGCCGTGGGTTTGCCGTGAGCCGGGGAAAATAGCCGGGAAAATCCAGACATCTGGGAGAGTCGGCGGGGGGGCTGGATGCATCTGCGGCCACGGCCGGCGTAACGGGTCGCCGGAGGGTGCCCTGAATGGGCAGAGGCTGACGTCCAGGGGCGGCCGGCTCAACCCGGGTCCGGAGCCCCTTCCCCCTGGCGGCGCAGTTCGCGCAGGTGGTTCACCAGTCCGGTACCGGCCTCGCTCATGGTCAGATAGGTGCGATTGGCGCCGGCCGACTCGATGGCCTGGGCCACGTCCTCGTACATGGCGTGGGCGATGATGATGCCGCGAAAGCCCAGGGCTCGGAGCTGGCGGGCCGCAAAGGTCTGCGCTTCGGTGCCGCTCATGCAGAGAATCACGGAGTGCACCCGCCCGAAGTCCGGGCCGTGCCAGAAGCTGGAGTCCTCGGCATCGGCATAGACCACATGCCGGTCAGCCTCGACGTGGCGCTGGACCCGGGCCGGGTCGGAGTCCAGCCCCAGGACCCGCAGACCGTAGCCGCGCAGCGCATCGTAGGCGGCGGTGCCGACCCGGCCCATGCCCATCACCAGGACCTCCGCGTCGCCCACCGTGAGCGGCTGCTCATCGGGGTGGCGCTGGGTGCGCTGCAGCCCCCCCAGCAGGTTCTCCAGGCGCTCGAACAGGGGATGGGCGAAGCGGTTGAGGGGGGCGGCCACCACGAATGACAGGGCGACCGCCAGCGCCAGCGGAACCAGCCACTCGGGCAGGGCCACCGCGGCCACGATGAGGCCGAATTCGCTGTACGACGTCAGGCTGAGCCCGGCCAGGAAGGCGTTGCGCGCCCGCAGCCGGAACAGTACCAGCAGCAGGTAGAACAGCAGGCCCTTGAGCGGCAGCAGCAGGCTCAGCACGCCAGCGAACACGAGTGCGTTCCAGTCCGGCAGCCCCTCCATGCCGATCTGCAGAAAGAAACCCACCAGGAACACTTCCTTGAGGCTCCAGAGGGCGTTGGAGAGCTCTGTGGCTCGGGGGTGGCCGCTCAGCAGCACCCCGGCCACCAGGGCCCCGAGCTCGCCGCTCAGCCCCACCCCCTCGAACAGGGCGCCGCCCAGAGCAACGGCCAGCAGCATGCCCAGCAGCACCAGCAGCTCGTCGTGGCCGCTCAGGTCCAGCAGGCGGAACAGCAGCGGCCGCAGCAGCGGCAGGCCGAGCAGCGCGAGGGCCCAGACCGAGGGCGCATGGCCGCCGCTGACTGTCATCACCCCCAGGGCGATCAGGTCCTGGACGATGAGGATGCCGATGGCCACGCGCCCGTGGAAGGCTTTCAGTTCCCGCTTGGCTTCCAGGGTCTTGGCTGCCAGCACGGTGCTGGAAAAGGCGAGCGCCACGGCCAGCAGCAGCGCGGTATTCCAGGGCAGGTCGAAGACCAGGCGCAGGGGCGGGGTCAGCAGCAGGGTAATGAGGGCGAAATGGGCGAGGCCGCCGCCCAGCACCTCCGGCTGGATGAGGCTGCGTACCCGCAGCTTCAGACCCACCGTGAACAGCAGCAGCAGCACGCCTAGGTGGGCCACGTGGGACAGCACTGGACCTGCCTCCTGCGGCAGGCCGAGCTCCGGGCCCGCCGCGTTCAGGGCGAAGCCGGCGGCCAGGAAGCCCACCAGCGGCGGCAGCCCGATGGCCCGCCCCAGCAGGCCCAGCCCGAAGGCGAAACTGATGGCCAGCGCTTCCAGCATCGA
>CAZAQB010000249.1:0-3459 GCA_964487155.1 uncultured Ectothiorhodospiraceae bacterium | reverse complement strand
TCCTCGGCGGTTCGAACCCCCGAGACCAGAACACGGTCGCCGTTGGCAATGGCATCCACGTTTGCGAAGTCGGCGACGATGGTGTCCTGGTCGATCACTACGGTCTGGCCCAGCACGGTCATGGTCCCGGCGCCCCCACTGAGGGAGGTAGCGGAAACCTGGCCCACCACGTCGGGCTGAAAAGTCACTCGCTGGGCCGTGCCGGCAGCGAAGTCGGCCTCGACCGTCACCACATAGCCGGGGCGAAGCTCCGAGAGCAACGCCGGGGCACCATTGATCAGCACCGTGGCCCCCTGGGTATCCAAGCGACGCTCGTTGAGCGTGATGCTGGAGAGGTCGGTAACCGGTCCGCGGGTGACCCCGGTACCGCCGATGCCCCCGTCAGCGAGTTGGGTACCGCCACCGCCGCAGCCGGCCATCAGCGCAATGGCCAGGGTCAATGCCAGTCCTGCGGTTAATCTCATGGGCCCCGCTCTCCCTCCGAGCCAGTATGTTCGGCAGGCTCTTCCACGAGGTTGATGCCAACGCCGAGACGCATCCGACCGCTTCCGCCGACGTTGGCCGTGCGATCCCGGTCCCGCGCCGCGAGCCAGCGGTCCAGTTCCTCCAGCAGGGACTGGCCCCGCTCCTCGACGAGGGCGTGAAAGGCGCCCACGAATTCGCGCGGTATGTTGTCGTAGGCGACCTTGCGCTGGAAGCGGACCGCCCCGGGCTCGCAGGAGAGGTTGTGATCGATGGTGATGATGAGGTCGCGCACATCCGTGCCGAGGATGTGCAGCATCTGCTCGATGTCCGCGCTCGGGACGTAGCCTGCCTTCAGCAGACGGATCCGGCCATCGTCGCCACGTTCCACCGCACCCACGTGCTCCAGTTCTTCCAGGACGATGCGGGCTGGCATGTCCCCCGAATAGGCCCGAACCAAGGCCTCGAACCCCGCTTCGCCATCAAACGACAGCGGCGCCGGGCGGCCTGAGCCGTCCTGGAAGCGTTCGTCCTGAAGCCAGCCCGATATGACCCGAGCGGCGCGATTGTAGCGCGCGGCCAGGAAGTCGCCGGATTCCGCAGAGGGGCTGCTGCGCCTCAGACGCGCCACCTCCTTGCGATTGAGCCCGGTCAGCACGGCGATCCGCGCGGTGGTCTGCCTGCGGCCGTCGATGCGGAAGTCCTGATCGGCCACCCGCACGTACACCCGCTTGGCCAGTTCGCTGAGCACGCCGTGGGAGACACCGTGGCGCAACAAAACCCGAACGAGCGGCGTCAGCATACGCGTCAGCGCCCGTTCGATGGTGTCGGCGTAAGGGTTCAAGGTGGTCGGAACACTCCCCCGTGGTCATGACGCCGGGCGGGCACGGCGGGCCGGGCGGGCACGGCGGCCCGCCCGGCGTGCTCAGCTTACCAAACGCAGCCATTCAGGGCGTATTATCCACCAGGATGCCTGGGGCCGGAGCGACCCCGGTAGCGTCCGGCTCGTCCAGCGCCACCACGGTGTAGACTCCGCCCCCCTCGAGTGCCGGCAAGTCAGCCACGATGGGCGCCACCGTGGGATCGTTGAAGGCGGTGATAAACAGCTTGTAGGTGCTCGCGTCCCCGGGCACCACGCTAAGGTAGTCGGTGACCGCCTTGAACGGCACATCGTCCAGGATGCGGTTGTCGGCGCTCAGGTCGGACACCGTCGCGGACTGGTCGGCCAGCAGATAGATATCCACCTGACCGTCCGGGGTCGGCACCTGGCTGGCAGCGTGCACTACCCGCACCCTCGCCTCGGTCGCCACGGCACGGATGTTCTCGGTCAGCGCCTCGATGGAGATCCCCTGGAAGGCCATTCCCGGGCTGACGAGCCCCAGCGCGTAGGCCGTGTAACGCTGGCCCGCCTCCAGATCTGCCGAGGCGCTGACAGCCACCGTGCCGCCCTGCTCCAGGTTCAGCGTCTGCGTTCCGGGGGGCAGCGCGAGGAAATCAGTGAAATTGTCGCTGAACGGGGGATTGTCGAAGGTCAGGCCGGTGACGACGGGGGCATCATTGTTGATGCCGTCCACCGAGACGTCCACCGCACCGGCGTCAGCTGAGAGATGGGCGGCCCGAGCCGCCGCCTGGGCACCTTCGTCCAGGATCAGGAACGAACTCCCACCCTCCGGCGCCACCAGCAATCTTATGGGCGCGCCACGAGGGCCGTTGGCGGGGCCGGTGTTGTCGATGGCGGCGATGAGCAGATCCGATCCGCCCGCCAGCGGCACGGTCCCGGAATCGAAGAGGACCGTTGCGCTGTCTCCGGCGGGCGTCACGCGGATGCGGTAATCCCCCGCCGCAATGGTGACGGGGCCGATAGCCCCCTGGAACTCAAAGGCACCCAGAGGCGAGGCGGCCGCCAGCGTCTCCGCGGGCGCTGTGACGTAGACATCCAGTGCCCCGGCGGGGGCTGCGGCGGCCGAGGCGTGGACCACATGCGCACGCACAGACCCGCTGTCGGGATCCTCGTCCGGCGCGCCTACCACCAGCGCCGCAATGGAGTCGTCGGCCACATTGCCCACGGCGATGATGCTGGTCTCGGCGTCGGCGTTCAGGCTGACACCCGGCGCATCGATGACGTTGACCGTCGAGCCATCGGCCAGGATGCCATCCACCGTGACGTCGTAGGCGCCCGCATCCACCGTCAGAAAGTCCGTGGCGCTGGCGAACTCCAGGCCCGGCACCTGATTGCCTCCGTTCAAGCCGGCATTCACCGCCGGCGCATCCGCCGATGCGTGCACGATCCGGACTTCAGCCTGGGGGACGGCAGCCTGCGCTGCGTCATCGTCGTCATCGTCACCACCGCACGCTACCAGCGCCAGAGGTGTCAGCGCCCAAACCAACCATTTGTGATGCTCCGCCATTGCCGATCTCCTGTTGCCTTGATGGGCCGTTGCACACATTCATGGGAAACTTATCCCTTGGAGTGCTTTCTGTCAACGCACAAGGGATTTTTATCCCACAATCATTGATCGGTCGGTACAGAGGACCCGGCATCCTACCCGCGGGACACCGCGGGCAGACCCCGATCCCCGCTGGCGCAGGGCGCCGCGGCAGCGAGACCGAACGGTACACCCGGACAGGAAGCCGGGGTCTGTCCCCGGTCTGTCGCCATTACGTGGAGGAGGGGTTGGCCGCCAGCGGCCAGGCGGTGGATCGGTTCACCGCAGCGCACGGCATTGGGGTCACGGCATACGGTCAGATCCTGCAAGCAAGCAGCCATCAGGCACGGCCAAGGCCGCCGCACGGGCTTTCAGCGTGATCCCTCCTGCTTCCCCGCACGGCTCACCGCCGCGTAGTGCACCCCGAAATGGGCCGCGATTCCCTTCATCGTGGAGCAGCCGTCCAGGGTAGGCCTTGGCCATGGCGCGGCGACGGCCTGACCGCCGGGCATACTGATCCAGGGACGGCGCCCCCGACCGCCGCTGGGCACCCCGCGCCGGTCGGCCTCCG
>CAZAQB010000248.1:0-3466 GCA_964487155.1 uncultured Ectothiorhodospiraceae bacterium | reverse complement strand
TCGGCCGGCCCTACTCCGGCAGGCCGAACTGCTCCACCGCGGCGAAGATGTCGGTATCCGACAGAATGCCCACGGGCGTGGTGGAATCGGTTTTGGAGGCCACCACCCGGCGGATGTTCTTCTCGCTCATGTACTCGGCGCAGTCCTGCAGGGTCATGTTCTCCGGGACCGTGATAAGCGGCTTGGTGGCCACCTCCGAGACATTGACGCTGCTCGGCTGGCGGCTCTTGGAGACGATCCGGGAGAGCACGTCGCGCTGGGTCATGATGCCCCAGTGGCCGTCGTCGCCGGGTTCCACCACCACGCTGCTGATGCGCCGTTCGCGCATCAGGTGCATGGCGTCCTCCACGCTGGTGGTGGCGGGCACCGATACCGGGTTGGGGTTCATCAGGTCGCCCACGGTGTGGGGAGTGCGGCCGGAGGCGATCATCTCCTCCAGGGGCGAGGCCACCCGGCGCAGCTCGCGGATCTTGCGGTCCTGCTCGATCGCCTCCACGCGCTCCTGCTGGTACTTCGCCAGGTCCACCTTGCCGGCGTTGATGGTCTCGATGATGGCGTCGCCGAACTGGCTGGTCTTGACCTCGGTGGCGCCCTCGATCTGGCGGGCGAAGTCGTAGGTGACGATCTTGGAGGTGACCACCTTCTGGTAGGCGGCGCTGATCAGGTCGGCAGCCTCCTGCCAGCCCAGGTATTCCAGCATCATCACGCCGGAGAACAGCAGCGAGCCGGGGTTGACCTTGTCCTGGCCGGCGTACTTGGGGGCGGTGCCGTGGGTGGCCTCGAAGACGGCGACGTTGTCCGACATGTTGGCCCCGGGCGCAATGCCGACACCCCCCACCTCGGCGGCGCAGGCGTCGGAGAGGTAGTCGCCGTTCAGGTTCATGGTGGCCAGCACGTCGAACTCATTGGGCCGCAACAGCATCAGCTGGAAGATGATGTCGGCGATGCGGTCCTTGACGACGATCTTGCCTTCGGGGCGCTTGCCGCCGTAAGTGGAGTAGAGCTCTTCCTCGGTGATGGTGACGTCGCCGAACTCGTCCCGGGCCACCTCGTAGCCCCAGGTGCGGAACGCGCCCTCGGTGAACTTCATGATGTTGCCCTTGTGCACCAGGGTCACGCTCTCGCGGTTGTTGTCCACCGCGTACTGGATCGCCTTGCGCACCAGGCGCTTGGTGCCGAACGGGCTTATCGGCTTGACGCCGAGGCCGGCATCGTCGAAGAAGTCGGCGCCGAGTTCGTCCTTGAGGAACTTCGCCAGGCGCTTGTTCTCGTCGCTGCCGGACTGGTACTCGATGCCCGCGTAGACGTCCTCGGTGTTCTCGCGGAAGATCACCACGTCCACGTCCTCGGGCTTTTGCAGCGGCGAGGGCACGCCGTCGTAGTGGCGTACCGGGCGCACGCAGGCGTAGAGGTCCAGTTTCTGGCGCAGGGCTACGTTGAGGGAGCGGAAGCCGCCGCCCACCGGCGTAGTCAGCGGGCCCTTGATGGAGACAACGAGGTCTTCGAGGGCGGCCTGAGTCTCCGCCGGGAAGTAGTCGCCGTCGTACAGGCCGGCCGCCTTCTCGCCCATGTAGAGCTCGGCCCAGTGGATCTTGCGCTTGCCGCCATAGGCCTTCTCGACGGCCGCATCCCAGACGCGCATGGAAGCCCGGGTGATGTCAGGCCCGATGCCGTCGCCTTCCACGTAACCCAGTACCGGGTTGTCCGGCACCTGCATCCGCCCATCCACGACCCGGATCTTCTCGCCGCTCTCGGGGTATTTGATGTGCTGGCTCATTTGTCCTCCTCGTTCTGGTCCGGGCGCGGGGATGCCCTGGTGGCTCCCTCGGGGCGGAGCCGTTGCCGGCGGCTGCGGCAGGGTGGGCCGGATCCGCTGGAGAACGGCTTCTCCGGGCGGTGGCCGGCCCGGCCTGGCAGCCAACCGGGGATGGTACCCGGCGGTGGCGAGCCCCGACTTGACTCCTGTCAGGGCGGCCGATGCCGGCAGTTTCGCGACTGCGACCCTGCGAGGTCGGAGACATTCCGGCCGGACCCCGCGCAACGGCCTCCTGAGTCCGCTTTTTTTCGGGCGCCGCTATTCTCGCCGAGCCCCCGGGGGGGTTCAAGCGATAGGCGTCCGCGCCGGCGGGCAAGCGCAAGCCCTTCAGGCTCACGTCTCGTTGGATAGGGGCCCCGGATCGACACTCCTGCCGCGGGCGCCTAGAATTCCCGCACCCGCGCCGGGACGCCTGCCGGCGCGTCGCACGCCACCGGGCCGTCCTGGCCTGGGCACGAAAGGGTTTTGAGGAGGAATACTAATGAGCAATCTGCGTGAAGTGGTGATGCTTTCCGGCACCCGCGTGCCCATCGGCACCTTCGGTGGCGGCCTCAAGGACGTTCCCCCCGGGGAACTGGCGGCCCAGGTGCTGAGGGAGGCGGTGTCCCGAGCGGGGGTGGAGCCCTCCGACATCGGCCACGTGGTGTTGGGCAACGTCATCCACACCGAGCCGCGTGACATGTACATCTCCCGGGTGGCGACCGTGAACGGCGGGCTGCCGGTGGAGACTCCCGCGCTCACCCTGAACCGCCTGTGCGGCAGCGGCCTGCAGGCCATCCTCACGGCCGCCGGCTACATCCAGACCGGCCAGGCCGACGGCGCGGTGGGCGGCGGCGCGGAATGCATGTCCCGGGCCCCCTACTGGCTGCCGACCGCCCGCTTCGGCCAGCGCATGGGTGACGGCGCCATGGTGGACGCCATGGTGGGCGCCCTGACCGATCCCTTCGACAAGTGCCACATGGGCATCACCGCCGAGAACGTGGCGGAGAAGTGGGGCATTTCCCGGGAAGACCAGGATGCCTTCGCCGCGGAGAGCCATCGCCGTGCCGCGGCCGCCATCGATGCCGGCTACTTCAAGGACCAGATCCTGCCGGTGGAACAGAAGACCCGCAAGGGCACCGTGGTGTTCGACACCGACGAGGGCCCGCGCCGGGACGTGGACGCCGCCAAGCTGGCCGGAATGAAGCCGGTGTTCAAGCGCGACGGCGGCACGGTCACCGCCGGCAACGCCTCGTCCATCAACGACGGCGCTGCCGCCGTGGTGATGATGGAGCGGGGCGCGGCCGAGGCCAAGGGCCTCAAGCCCATGGCCCGGCTGGTGCACGGCACCGTCGCCGCAGTCGAGCCCAAGTACATGGGCATCGGCCCGGTGCCGGCCATCAAGCGCATGCTGGAAGAGGCCGGTGTGGCGGCCGGCGACGTGGACATCTGGGAGATCAACGAGGCCTTCGCCGCCCAGGCCCTGGCGGTGGTGCGGGACCTGGACCTGGACCCCGCCAAGGTCAACCCCAACGGCAGCGGCATCTCCCTGGGCCACCCCATCGGCGCCACCGGCGCCAACCTGACGGTGAAGGCCCTCTACGAGATGCAGCGCACCGGCGCCCGCTATGCCGGCGTGTCCATGTGCATCGGCGGCGGCCAGGGCATCGC
>CAZAQB010000247.1:0-3480 GCA_964487155.1 uncultured Ectothiorhodospiraceae bacterium | reverse complement strand
CGGCCATCCTGCTGTTCCTCATCCCCTGCCTGTTCATGGCGCTGGACGACCTGCGACGGCTGCTGCTGGGTACCGGCCTGGACCAGCGAACCCCCGAGGCCGCCCGCCGGACCCCG
Organism: uncultured Ectothiorhodospiraceae bacterium; assembly: GCA_964487155.1. GTDB lineage: Bacteria > Pseudomonadota > Gammaproteobacteria > Nitrococcales > Nitrococcaceae > CAZAQB01. Next base: position 3,364 of record CAZAQB010000247.1, on the reverse strand, counting down.
GCCGAGGGCACGGTGGGAGCGGCTTCAGCCGCGATGACCCCTGCCGATTCGCCGGAAACGCGTCGCAGCGAGGGCGCGAGCCGCCGCCCGCCGTAGCCCCACGTTGCGAAGAAACGTGGGGGCCAGCCCTGCAATCGCCGACGCAGACATCACCGTGCCCCCCCAGTCCCAAACCGAGTCGGCCACTCCACCGCCCTGACGCAATTCCCCAGCCCGGGAAAACTCCCCATGCGCCGGCCCAGGGCACCGTGGGGGGCTTTAGCCGCGATGCTTTTCCGCTTCGCGAGGTACTTACGGGGCGCCCTTGGCTGTGATCCGCGCTGCGCCAGCCGGTGGAGTCATCGAGGGAGGGACAGCCCACCCGCTGGTGCCCCGCAGGTCGGCGCTGGCCGTCAGCGCCTTCTTAACCTGGGCCAGGCACTAGTCCATCAAGGCGCCTGGGATCGCCGCAGGGTGCCGATGGCGGCTATTCTCCCTGAGGGGTGGCTCAACATAAGGAGCAGCCGCATGGGAACGGATTTCTGCACCACCCGGTTCAGCGTCCAGACCACAAGCCGAAACATCGATGTCGACCAGGCACTGATTTACGTTGTAGAACTCAATGACTAGCTCGCCGAGGCCACCGGCGTCGACCTTGTGAGTGCCGCCGGCGCTGCGGTGGACGGAGCGGGCGCCGCGGTCATCGTCCGCCATCTGGGCCTCAGCGGACGCGCCTACGTGAAGCGCCGCGGGGGCAGGTCGTACCTCATTCTCAAGGGCAACCCGGGCCAGCGCCCGAGCCTGCGCGGCACCCGTTACCTCGCCAGCAATCCCAGGGTTGCACACCTCACCGTCGGTCCCAGGGCGCTGGCGCGCGGCGCCGCCCGCATGACGGGGATCGCCGTGGTGGCCTACACCGGGCTGCGGGTGGTTGAAGCAATCCTGAGGCAGGAAGACGTGCGCCTGGTGAGCCTGCTGGGGTCAGTGGGGGCCGACGTGACCAAGTTTGCCATCGCGGCGGGGGCCGGCTTCCTGGCGGGAGCGGCAGTGGGGGCCATTACAATGCTGGCCGCCGGTCCGCTGATCGCCGCTGTGTTCGTGGGGGTCGCCACCTCAGTCACGCTGGATCGCATCGACCGGGAGTTCGGGCTGACGGAAAAGCTGGTGCGCGCACTGGAGAGCATGGCAGATCGGGTGCCGGACCCGTTGGCGTGGCTGGCCAGCGAGATCACGCGCTGGGAACGGCATCTCATCCAACGGGCCATCCAGCACTCCATTCCCTGACCATGGGGCGGGGGACGGCCGTCGGGGTACTGTGCCTGTTCGCGGCCCTGGCTTGCCTGGCTGGTGGTTATGGCGTGGCGGACATCGTCGGCTGGCGGCAGGACCTCGCTGCCTGCCGCACACCACTGCGGATCGACACGTCGTCGTTCTGGTTCACCGGGTTCTTCGCAATTGGCCTGCTGCCACTGCTGGGTCTTTTCCGGTCGGAGCGTATTCACCGGTTTTTGCTGGCGGCCGCGGTGGTGCTGTTCGTGGCGCCGCCGTTCGGGGTCTTGGCCGAGTTTTCCGCCCGGGCGCAGGAGGCTGGATACGCCGGAACTGCGAATCTCAGCCTGTTTCCGCCCCGGGCGCTTTGGTTGACCCTCGAGAACTGTGCTGGAGCAGGCCCAAATTCCGGCTGAATGAGTAGGCGTGCCGGTGGCCGGATTCCGGTGAAGGCTCAGTCTGGTAGGATCCGGCCCGGGCTGGAAGGCACTGCGCTGCATACATCCGCAGCGTTGCGTTGCCGGCGCCGCGGCCTCGGAGGCTGGGTTGAGGACGCGAAACCCAGCACGGAGGATTCTCGCGGCGATGGGGCAGGCAGAGGGTCGGTTGCGGAAACTCCCTCGTCTGGCGCCGTCGCTTCTGGTGAAAGTGGCCCCGAGGAATCGCCGGTTCCCTGTGCAGGGGCACGTTGCGAACATCCGTGCAATCGGGCGGTATGCGAGCACCGGGGGCAGGTTCCGGGAGCCCCGGGCCATTGCCCGGGGCATTCCGGCTTCCGCCGGCGGCGGCGGGTCAGTCGTCCCGGCGCCCGTTGTGCCGGCCGCGGTCGTGCCTGTCGTGATCGTCGTCGGCAAGGCGCAGGTCCAGCCACACCAGGTGATGATCCGAGGACACCACCGGGAAGCCGTCTCCCACCAGGCGCCGGGTGTCGTCCTCGGTGGTGGGCCAGAACACGCCGCCGCACACCGGATCCAGCCCGGCCTTCGACGCCAGCACGTAATCCACCCGCAGGTTGCCCGGTCCGGCGGGGTTGAAATCGCCGGTGTCCAGGGCCGGGTTGGCGCTGTGCAGCAGGTTCAGGCCACCCTCCAGACGGCTGTCCTCGGCGCCGCCGAAGCTGGCCGGCGCCAGGGTGAAGTCGATGGCCGGGTGGTCGAAGAACTGCGCGATGGCATTGTTGGTGCTGTCACCGTCGAACGGGTCGGCGTTGTAGTCGCCCAGGATGACGAAGGCCGCGTCCTCGTCCAGCCCGCCCCGGCGGCCGTGATCGTCGACGATGTAGCGGGATTCCCTCCTGGGGCCCACGTAGTCCGCCCACAACCGGATCTCGTCGTGGTTGCGGGTGCCGTTGCGGTCTTCTGGACCGTCGAACACCGGCGGCGTCGGGTGAGCGGCCAGTATGTGCACCCGTTCGCCCCGCACGCGCAGGGGAATGTCCCAGTGGCTCTTGGAGGAGAGCCGGAACACCTCCAACTCCGCGGGACTGTAGAAACCCGGGGGGATCAGGTTGCCCGGCATCTCGCGCCACAAAAACTTCTGGAAGGTCCGCACCTTGCCGCGCTCGATGGGGTGCTGGGACAGCAGCACCATGCCGAACTGGCCCGGGAAGAAGCCGAAGCCGAAGGCGTCGCCGGGGCCGCCCACATCGCCGGAGTTGTCCAGGTCGAAACCGGACGGGATGCCGGTGTTGGACTCGGCCAGGAACACGTGGCGGTACTCGATGGGCTGCTGGCCATTCTGGCTCATCCCCAGGTAGTTGCGCTGGAACAGCCGCACCGCTTCGCCGCCGGCGACGAAGTCGAATTCGTTCAGCAGCAGCACCTCGGGGCGCACCCGCTGGATGATCTCGGCCACGGCGCGGATCTGGGTGTCGGAGCCGCCGGGTCCAAGCTGGTCGCTGGGGTCCGCCAGGTCCGCCAGCAGCCGGCCCTCGGTGTTGCGGTTCAGGAAGGCGTTGAAGGTGGCGACGCGGACGTGGTCCGAGGCCGCCTTGGGCAGCGGCCCGTCCAGGTCGGCGGCGTAGCAGTGGTAGGGCTCCGCTGCGGCGGCGGGCAGGGCCGCCAGTCCGGCGGTGGCGATGGCGGCAAGCAACAGGCGCAGCATGGCGTTCTCCTCT
>CAZAQB010000246.1:0-3502 GCA_964487155.1 uncultured Ectothiorhodospiraceae bacterium | reverse complement strand
GGCCTTCTGCCGATCAGGCACTCCCAATCCACGCGATCAGTGTCGGGCCCTGCCGGGCAGGGATCAAGCGGCTCGATACGGGGTCGGCAGATTGGGCGGAAGGCCGTCCTGGGTGCGCGGGGCACCCGGCACGCGGAGAGCGGCCATGGCTGACAGCCGGGAAGTCCAGTTCCAGCAGGACATCATCGATTACCTCGCCCGGCACGACTGGCGGGTGGGCACGCCGGATCGCTACGACCGCCAGCGCGCCCTCTACCCCGAAGACGTCATCGCCTACTACCGGGAGGCGCACCCGGATCAGTGGGAGCGCTTCGCCCGCCACCATCCCCAGGACCCGGAGACCACCCTGCTGGACAAGGTGGTCCGCGAGCTTGAGCGGCGGGGCCCGCTGGAAGTGCTGCGCCACGGCTTCAAGGTGCCCGGCGCCCGGGTGCAGCTCTGCACCTTCAAGCCCGACCACGGCATGAACCAGGACACCCTGGAGCGCTACGCCGCCAACCGGCTGCGGGTGGTGCCGGAGGTCTCCTACTCGCCCCATGCGCGGCCTGGCGAGTACGACCCGCGCCTGGATCTGGTGCTGTTCGTCAACGGCATCCCCACCGCGACCCTGGAGCTCAAGAGCGAGTTCAAGCAGTCGGTGGAGCGGGCGAAGCGCCAGTACTGCCGCGACCGCCCGTCGATTGCTCCGGTGACCAAGAAACCCGAGCCGCTGCTCACCTTCAACCGCGGCGCGCTGGTCCACTTCGCCGTCAGCCAGGCGGAAGTGGCCATGACCACCCGCCTGGCCGGGCGCGACACGGTCTTTCTGCCCTTCAACCGCGGCACCGAGCAGGGCGGGGCGGGCAACCCGCCGCCGGCCTCCGAGGACGAGTACGCCACCAGCTACCTGTGGGAGCGGGTGTTCGACCGGGACGCCTGGCTGAAGATCCTGGGGCGGTTCCTCCACCTGGAGCGCAACACCGTGGAGGACTTCGACGGCCGCCGCCACACGAAGCAGACGCTGATCTTCCCGCGCTTCCACCAGTGGGAGGTGGTCAACCGCCTGGTGGAGGCCACCCGTGCCGAGGGGGTCGGCCGGCGTTACCTGGTGCAGCACAGCGCCGGCTCGGGCAAGTCCAACTCCATCGCCTGGGCGGCCCACCAGCTCGCGGCCCTCTACGACGAGGCCGGCGGCAAGCTGTTCGACTCGGTGGTGGTGGTCACCGATCGCACCGTGCTGGACAGCCAGCTCCAGGAAACCATCCACCAGTTCGAGCATGCCAGCGGCGTGGTGGAGCCCATCACCCGGGAGGAGGGCGGCAGCAAGTCGGCCCAGCTCGCCGACGCCCTGGCCGAGGGCCGGCGCATCATCATCGTCACCATCCAGACTTTCCCGGCCCTGTTCGACGCCCTGGACCAGCACCCGCGCCTCGCCGCCGGGCGCTACGCCGTGATCGCCGACGAGGCCCACTCCTCACAGACCGGCAGCTCGGCCTCCAAGCTGAAGGCCATCCTGGGTACCGACCGCGCCGAGGCAGAGGAGATCAGCGCCGAGGAGTTGCTCGATGCGGCCGTGGCCGCCCGCAAACCCTCCGAGCGCATCAGCTACTACGCCTTCACCGCAACGCCCAAGGGCAAGACCCTGGAGCTGTTCGGCCGCCGCCCGCGCCCCGAGGAGCCGCCCGGCGACGCGAACAAGCCCGAGCCCTTCCACCTCTACTCCATGCGCCAGGCCATCGAGGAGGGGTTCATCCTCGACGTGCTCAGGAACTACATCACCTACGCCACCGCCTGGAAGCTGGGCCACCCCGACGCCGGCGAGGCCGAAGTGGACGCCCGCCGGGCCTCGGCGAAACTGGCCCGCTGGGTGCGGCTGCACGAGTACAACATCGGCCAGAAGGTGGAGGTGATCGTCGAGCACTTCCGCAGCCGCGTGGCCCACCTGCTGAACGGCCAGGCCAAGGCCATGGTGGTCACCGGGTCCCGGCGCGAGGCGGTGCGCTACAAGCTCGCCATGGAGCGTTACGTGAAGGACAACGGCTACCGGAACGTGCATCCCCTGGTGGCCTTCTCCGGCAGCGTGCCGGCCGACGAGATGATCCCCCAGGAGGTGACCGAGACCGGCACCCTGATGAACCCGGGCCTGCGGGGCCGGGACCTGCGCGATGCCTTCGACACCGACGACTACAACGTCATGATCGTGGCCAACAAGTTCCAGACCGGCTTCGATCAGCCCAAGCTCTGCGCCATGTACGTGGACAAGAAGCTGCAGGGCGTCGACTGCGTGCAGACCCTCTCGCGGCTGAATCGCGTATTTCCGGGCAAGGAGACCTTCATCCTCGACTTCGTCAACGACGCCGAGGACGTGCGCGAGGCCTTCGAGCCCTTCTACGAAGTTACCGAGCTGGAGGCGGTCTCCGACCCCAACATCGTCTACGACCTGCAGCACAAGCTCGACCAGGAGCGCATCTACGAGTGGACCGAGGTGGAGAAGTTCGCCGCCGCCTTCTTCGACCCCAGGGCGCCCGCCAGCCGGCTCTCCTACTGGTGCCAGCCGGCACGCGAGCGGTTCAAGACCCGCCACCAGGCCGCCGTCGAGCAGATCCGCACCTGGCGTGCCGAGCGCCGCCGCGCCGAGGAGACCGGCGACCAGGCCGGGGTGCGCCGCGCTGAGCACGAGATCAAGGAGGCCGGCGAGGCCAAGGACGCACTGGATCTCTTCCGCAAGAACCTGCAGAGCTTCGTGCGCTGCTACGAATTCCTCGCCCACATCATCGACTTCGACGACCGTGAGCTGGAACAGCTCTGCGTGTTCGCCAGGCACCTGCACCCGCTGCTGCGCATCGAGCCCACCGACGAGGACGACATCGACCTCTCCGAACTGCAGCTCACCCACTACCGGCTCACCAAGCGCGCCGAGCACGAGCTGAAGCTGGGCGAAGAGGAGGGCACCTACAACGTCAAGTCGCCCACCGACATCGGCACCGGAAAGGCCCATGACCCGAAGAAAGAGACCCTCGCGGAAGTCATCGAGCGGCTGAACGAACTGTTCGGCGCCGAGGTCGGCGACGAGCACAAGCTGCGCTGGGTGAACGGCATCGCCGACCGGGTCGAGAGCCACAGCGTGATGCACCAGATCCGAAGTAATTCCCCCGATCAGGTGATGCACGGCAGCTTCCCGCAGGTGCTGACCGATATCGTCATGGACGACATGAGCCAGAACGGCAGCCTGGCCATGCAGGTACTGGAGGACGACCGCAAGCGCGACGAGTTCGCCAGGCTGATCCTGCGCGTCCTCACCGACCGTCTGGAAAGAACGGCCCGCCCTTGACAGGCCGCCTCCCACCCCGGCGAATCGCGCGCGCCGTGCCAATGCCACACGCACGCGGCACCGGTTGCTGGACGGGGGCGCTTAGATCGTTGGCCGGCAGGCTCTCAGAGCGGCCAGCCTGGAGCACACGCGGCGACTCCGAGCGGACAGTCGCCAGCCAACAGCCGACCGGGTACTCTCGACCCATTGCGG
>CAZAQB010000245.1:0-3564 GCA_964487155.1 uncultured Ectothiorhodospiraceae bacterium | reverse complement strand
TGGCGGAGAGGGAGGGATTCGAACCCTCGGTACCCAGTAGGTACACACGCTTTCCAGGCGTGCTCCTTCGACCGCTCGGACACCTCTCCCGATTCGTTACCCTGATCGACGGGCCGCGAGAGCGTAAACCAGACCCGCTAGCGGTTCAATGCGGCGGCTACCGGCGCTCACCGCCGCCGCCCGGGCCGCCGCTGAAGAAGGGCACCGGGAAGGGGGTGACCTTGCCGTCGGCGTCGGTGATCTTGGCGATGCCTTCCTTCTCCACCTCGTCGATGCGGATGATGCAGTGCAGCGGCACGAGGGTACTGCGCACGCCCGCGAACTCGCTCTTGAGCTTCTCCTCGGAGGGGTCCACCACCAGCTGGCTGCGCTCGCCGAAGCTCAGACTGCCGACCCGCACAAAGCCCAGCATGCCGCCCTCACCTACCTCGCCGGCATAGACCTCGTAGACCTTGCCCTGGTTGTGGAAGATCACGCGATAGATGCGTTCCCGGGCCATGGGCTCCCCTGGTGCTGCGCCTGCTGAAGGCGAAGGTTATCACAGACGTTGCCGGCGCCCGTCAGCAGCCCTGGACGGTGATGATGACGGTGCGTTCGTGGGGCGAGGTGCGGTGTTCCCACAGGTAGATGCCCTGCCAGGTGCCCAGCAGCAGCCGGCCGCCGGCTACGGGAATGCCGAGCCCGGTCTGGGTCAGTACGCTGCGCACATGGGCAGGCATGTCGTCTGGGCCCTCGGTGTCATGGCGGTACAGCCGGTCGCCATCCGGCACCAGCCGGGCCATGAAACGCTCCAGGTCGCCGCGCACCCGGGGATCGGCGTTTTCACAGATGATCAGTGAGGCGCTGGTGTGCTGTACGAACAGGTGGCAGAGGCCCTGTGCCACACCGCTCTGCCTCAGTACCCGGACGGCTTCACGGGTCATGTCCACGATGCCACGCCCGGCGGTATGAATTTCCAGTTGCTCCTGGTGGGTGATGTGGGCCTTGGTCATGGGCTCCTCCGGGGACAGCGGGCCGTACTCCTGAGACCGTCACGGCGCCAAGCGGCCGCCGGGGTCACATCGGCACCGCCTGCTCAGAGGCCACCCGGCTCGTCGAGGGCCTGGGCCGCGTTGCGCAAGCGCGTCACCAGCTCGCCTTGCGTCGCGGCACCACCGCGACGGGCATACTGCCTCAGGACATGGGCCGCCGTCTCCCGTTCAGGAGTGGCCAGGGTGTCGAGATCGGTTAGGGAATTGGCCCCGAAGGCGTCCCTTCAAGCGCGACCCTCGCCGCCGTGCACCAGGATGCCCTGGGCGATGGCGCTTATGCGGCAAAAGAAAAGGGGCCCCGGTATTGCCGCGGCCCCTTGCATTTGGCGCGCCCGAGAGGAGTCGAACCCCTAACCTCCTGATCCGTAGTCAGGTGCTCTATCCAATTGAGCTACGGGCGCCAAGGGCGCGAAGTATCGCCGCTGGCCCCCGGGCCCGTCAAGCAAGCTGCTCAGACCCGGAATGCCGAGATTCTCGCGGTCAGCTCGTCGGCCAGCCGCGAGAGATCATCGCTGGCAGCGGCGACCTGCCGGCCTGCGGCCTCCGCCCGGCCGGCCAGGTCGCTGATGCGGGTGACGTTGCGGTTGACCTCCTCGGCGACGCTGCTCTGCTCCTCTGCGGCGGTCGCCACCTGGCTGCTCATGCCCCCGATGCGGTCCACGCCGCCGGCGATGACCTCCAGCGCCTGGTGGGCCTGCGCCACCTGGGTGGCGACCTCCTGCGCCCCTTTCCGGGCCTGGCCCATGACATCCACAGCCTGGGAAGCGCCGGCCTTGAGCCCCTCGATGATGCCTTCGATCTCGCGGGTGGAGTCCTGGCTGCGGCTTGCCAGAGTGCGCACCTCGGCGGCCACCACGGCAAACCCCCGGCCGTGCTCGCCGGCCCGGGCCGCCTCGATGGCGGCGTTGAGAGCCAGCAGATTGGTACGCTCAGCCACGTCCTGGATCACCTGCAGCACGACGCCGATGGACTCGGTGTCGGAGCCGACCCGGTCGATGGCTGTGCCCGCCTCCTCCACCTGCCCGGCCAGGGCCTCCATGGCCGAGACCGCCTGCTCCACGACCCGCCGGCCCTGCTGGCCGGTTTCCGCGGCATCACGGGCGGCATCGGCAGTATCCACGGTGTGGCGCGTGACTTCGCGGACCGTGGCGGCCATCTCGTTCATGGCCGAGGCGACCTGCTCGGTTTCGCTGCGCTGTTCCGCCACCTCTGCGCGATTGCGCTGGGTGATGCCCCGCAGCTCACCGGCGGCGTTATCCACCTGGCCCGCGGCACCAGTGAGATGCCGCACGAGTTCGGCGAACCGGCCCAGCATGGCGTTGAGGGCGGCGGCTGTCCGCCCCACCTCGTCGTTACCGGTAGCCTGCATGCGAAGGGTCAGATCGGCATCCCGCTCCAACCGCCCCATGAGATCCGCCATGTGCCTTAAGGGGACCACGATGCCGCGGCCTACCCGGATGCCAAAAGCCACCACCAGGAGAGAGGTCAACGCCACGGCGATGGAGTACAGCCAGACGTTGCTCCAGGCGGACGCTTCCAGGCCTGCAGCGGTGGCCTGCAGGTCTTCGGCAAGACCGTCCTCGACCTGCTTCAATCGGTTGATGCGGTCTGTCTGGGCACTGAACCACACGGTGGGGTCCACCGACCAGCCGCCCTCGGCGCGACTCAGCGCCAGTTCCCGCAGGCGGGACGCTTCCCGCACCTGGGGGCCTGTCACGGTGCCCTCGAAATCGGCTCTGGCCTGGGAGGAGGCGAACTGCTGGAACAGCCAGAAAAAGCGCTCCTGGCTGTTGACCAGCGCCAGCACCTTGGTGTGCACACCAGGGTTGAATCGGTCGGCGCCGAAGGCATTGGCCAGCATGGCCCGCTCCAGTCCGGCGGCCTCCTTCATCTGCAACAGGGCCAGGGAGGCTGCGCCCTGCTTCACCACCGGAGCCTGCTCGGCCGCAGCCGCCAGCCGCGCGGCCCCCTGGAGCAGCGACTCCACATTCCCCGTGTACCAGCCCACGATGTCGGGCAGCGACACCTCCAGGGCGTCCACCTGACGCCGCCGCTGGCCGAGCGCCCCCAGATTCGCACTGACCTCCTCCAGTGACGCCTGGACGGCAGCCGGCAGCGCCTGCCCGTGCTGCTCCAGGGCGGCCCTCAGGCCCACCAGGGCCTGGTCGCCGAGGCGACGCTGGGCCGCAAGCTCTGGACCGAAGCGACGACCGCCGGAGCCCAGGTGGCCGGCGCTCATGCCCCGCTCTTTCTGGAGTTCGTGGACCAGGGCGCCGGCGGCGGTTGCCACCGCCACCTGCTCGCGCAGTTCGCCCGCCGCCGCCAGGCGCTGCATGGCGTCCCGGACCAGCACGCCGCCCATCAGCAGGACACCCAGCAACGGGATGCCCAGCAGCACCGCTAATTGTCCCTGCACACCCATGGACTTCATGGCTTCCCCCGGAAGTCTCCGGCCACCCAATAACAGCCCCTCTGTCGAGCGGGTGATCGGCATTCGTGGGGCAAACCTTAGCGAACAAGTATTCGAAATGTG
>CAZAQB010000244.1:0-3587 GCA_964487155.1 uncultured Ectothiorhodospiraceae bacterium | reverse complement strand
GGCTTCGCTTCGCTCTGCCCACCCTACACGGCCAGCGCGACGCCGCCCCGTGGGTCTACTCCTTGATCTCGTGATCCGCCAGCCGCTCCAGGGCCCGCACCATCGCGGAATGGTCCCACGCGGCACCGCCGTTGGCGGCGCAGGCGTTGAACAGCTCCTGGGCGGTGGCGGTGTTGGGCAGGGACACACCCACGGAACGGGCCCCCTGCAGGGCCAGGTTGAGGTCCTTCTGGTGCAGCTCGATGCGGAAGCCCGGCTCGAAGGTGCGCTTGATCATGCGCTCGCCATGCACCTCCAGGATCTTGGACTGGGCCAGCCCTCCCAGCAGGGCCTCGCGCACCTTGTTGACGTCGGCGCCGGCCTTGGAGGCGAACAGCAGCGCCTCGCCCACCGCCTCGATGGTCAGGGCCACGACGATCTGGTTGGAGACCTTGCAGGTCTGACCGTCGCCGTTGCCGCCGACATGGGTGATGGTCTTGCCCATGATCTCGAACAGCGGCTTGGCCGTCTCGAAGCCCTTCCTGGTCGCCCCCACCATGATGGTGAGCGCGGCGTTCTTGGCGCCCGCCTCGCCGCCGGATACCGGCGCGTCCACGTACTCGCAGTCGAGATCGTTGATGCGCCTGGCGAAGTCCTTGGTGGCCACCGGCGAGATGGAGCTCATGTCGATGACGGTCTTGCCGGCGGAGAGCCCCTGCGCCACGCCGTTCTCGCCGAACAGCACCGCCTCCACGTCGGGGGTGTCCGGCACCATGGTGATGATGATGTCGCTGCCCTCGGCCACCGCCTTGGGGTGATCGGCGAGCCTGGCCTTGTCCTTCAGCTCGTCCGGCACCGGGCTGCGGTGCTGCATGGTGACGATGTCGTAGCCGGCGTCGGCCAGGTGGCCGGCCATGGGCCGGCCCATGATGCCGAGCCCGATGAATCCGATGGTCGCCATGGGGGTTCTCCTCGTGGTTACTCAAACGGGTGGTGCCGCGGCGGCTCAGAGGTAGGGCCGCACCCAGCCCAGCCCCGCCTCGGTGCCCGCCGCGGGCTTGTACTCGCAGCCGATCCAGCCGGTGTAGCCCAGCCGGTCCAGCCAGTCGAACAGGAACGGGTAGTTGATCTCGCCGGTGCCCGGCTCGTGGCGGCCGGGGTTGTCGGCAACCTGCACGTGGGCGATGCGCTCCAGGTGGCGCTCGATGGTGGGGGCGAGATCGCCCTCCATGATCTGCATGTGGTAGGCGTCGTACTGCAGGTAGAGGTTGTCGGCGCCGACCGCCTCGAAGATGTCCAGGGCCTGGGCCGTGTGGCAGAGGAAGAAACCGGGGATGTCCCGGGTGTTGATGGGCTCGGCCAGCAGCTTGAGCCCCTCCTGCCCCAGACGGCCGGCCGCGAAGCGCAGGTTCTCCACCAGGGTGCGGCGCGCCTCGGCCTGGCTCACCCCCTCCGGGCGGATGCCGGCCAGGCAGTTGAGCTGGCCGCACCCCAGCGCGCCGGCGTACTCCAAAGCCTTTTCCACGCCCTCCCGGAACTCCTCCACCCGGTCCGGATGGCAGGCGATGCCGCGCTCACCGGCGTCCCAGTCGCCGGCGGGCAGGTTGTGCAGCACCTGGGTCAGGCCATGGGCCTGCAGCCGCTCCACCAGTTCATCCGCCGGCCAGGCATAGGGGAACAGGTATTCCACCCCCTTGAAGCCGGCCTTCGCGGCCGCCTCGAAGCGGTCGAGGAAATCCAGTTCGGTGAACAGCATGCTGAGGTTGGCGGCGAAACGGGGCATGGCAGGGGATCCCGGGGTGGCCAGCGACGGATGCAATCCGTAGCAAGGCTAGTTCAAACGCGCCGCCCCCGTGGCGCTGCCGCCCCGCCCGGCCGCCGGAACACTGGCGGGAGGACATTGCGCGGCACCGGGCAAACGGTCAGGCTCGCGCCCTCGCCGAGGCGCCCGTACCGGGGCCGCAGGGTGATGCCGGAGGATCGCGAGCAGGCCGTCATGGAACACGTGGACGTGGTGGTGATCGGCGGCGGCGCCGCCGGGCTGATGTGCGCCCTGACCGCCGGGCGCCGGGGCCGGCGGGTGCTGGTGCTGGAGCGCTCCAAGCGCTGCGGCAAGAAGATCCTCATGTCCGGCGGCGGGCGCTGCAACTTCACCAACCTGCACGTGACGCCCGAGCGCTTCCTGGGCGGAAACCCCCACTTCCACAAGTCCGCCCTGGCCCGCTACACCCAGTGGGACTTCATCGCCCTGGTGGACGCCCACGGCATCGCCTGGCACGAGAAGGAACTGGGCCAGCTGTTCTGCGATGAATCCTCCAGGCAGATCGTCGCCATGCTGCTGGACGAATGCGCCCGGGCCGGCGTGCGCATCGCCGTGGAGAGCGAGGTACAGCGCATCCGCCCCCGGGGCGAGGAATTCAGCCTGAGCACCACGCTGGGGGAGTTGTCCTGCGAGTCCCTGGTCATCGCCAGCGGCGGGCTGTCCATCCCGAAGATGGGCGCCACCGGCTTCGGCCACCGCATCGCCCGGCAGTTCGGCCACGGCGTGGTGGAACCCCGGGCGGCCCTGGTGCCTTTCACCCTGCCCCCGCCGACCCTGGAGCAGTATCGGGATCTCAAGGGTGTGTCCCAGGACGTCATCGCCCAGTGCAACGGCGCGAGCTTCCGCGCCGGCATGCTGTTCACCCACCGGGGCCTGAGCGGCCCGGCCATGCTGCAGGTGTCCTCCTACTGGCAGCCCTGCGACGCCGTGGAGATCGACCTGCTGCCGGATACCCAGGCCGGCGACTGGCTGCTGGAGCGCAAGGCGCAGCGCCCCCGGGCGGAACTCCAAAACGTGCTCGCCGAGCGCATGCCGAAACGGCTCGCCCAGCGGCTCTCCGAACTGGCCGGCCTGCAACTCCCGCTCGCCCAGTTGCGGGATCCGGAGCTGAAGGCCTTCGGCCAGCACCTGAATCGCTGGACCGTGCAGCCCGAAGGCACCGAAGGCTACGCCACCGCCGAGGTCACCCTGGGGGGTGTGGGCACCGATGAGATCTCCTCGCGCACCATGGAGTCCCGACGGCTGCCGGGGCTGTACTTCATCGGCGAGGTGGTGGACGTCACCGGCCACCTGGGGGGCTTCAACTTCCAGTGGGCCTGGGCCTCGGGGCACGCCGCCGGCGAGGTGGCATGAATCGCCGCCAGGGGCACCTGCGCCCTACTCCAGCAGTTCAAGCACCGCTTCAGGCGGGCGGCCGATCCGCACCCCGCTTGAGCTCACCACGATGGGCCGCTGCATGACCTGCGGATGCCGCGACAGCCAGTTCGCCAGCCCCGTCTCATCCATGGCGTCCACCTTCCCCCGGGCGTCCTTGTAGGCGCTTTCGCCGGTGCGCAGCAGCTCCCGCACGCTGACGCCCAGCTGGGCTGCGAGATCCAGGAGCGTCGGGGCGTCGGGGGGCTCGTTCAGATACTCGACGATCTCAGGTTCAACACCGCGCTCGCGCAGCAGCTCCAGGGTCTGCCTCGACTTGGAGCAACGCGGGTTGTGATAGATGCGTACGCTCATTGACGACTCCGCAGCATTTAGCCCGAAGATTTCATGAATTTGTGCTGATATCGCGTAG
>CAZAQB010000243.1:0-3591 GCA_964487155.1 uncultured Ectothiorhodospiraceae bacterium | reverse complement strand
GCGGAGATGTCGGCTGCCATGAGCAGCCGACCTACCGGCCAACCGCCCAGATAGAACGCTTGGCGGGCGGTTTGTCCGGCGGGGTCATTCGGCAATCCCGCCTTCGGCGCGCAGCGTACGCCACCTCGTCTATGCTGATCGTGGGTGGTGGCCACACCGGCGATACTGCTTCGGCCCCGCGGCGGCTTGCCGGAGCTCGCGAGCGACCACTACACTGGAATCGTTCGATTTCAGGTGCGGGCGTGCCCACGTTCCCGAATTCCTATCCCTCAAGCCGTCCGTCCGGGGCCGAGGCGCGGCGCCCTGAACGCCAACACATACCCAACCTCAGGAGATCGAGCATGAAGATCGAATTGCCCGAACTGCCCTACGCCAAGGATGCCCTGGCGCCCTACATCTCCTCGGAGACCCTGGATTACCACCACGGCAAGCACCACAACGCCTACGTCACCAAGACCAACGAGCTGATCCAGGGCACCGAGTTCGAGAATCTGGAGCTTGAGGAGATCATCCGGCGGGCCAGCGGTGTGCTGTTCAACCAGTCCGCCCAGGTCTGGAACCACACCTTCTACTGGCACAGCCTGAGCCCCAATGGCGGGGGTGAACCGAGCGGCGCCATCGCCGACGCCATCCGTGAGAGCTTCGGCTCCTTAGAGGCCTTCCGCGACGAGTTCATCAAGCAGTCCACCGCCAACTTCGGCTCCGGCTGGGGCTGGCTGGTGCAGAACAAGGCGGACAAGTCCCTGGCCATCGTCCAGACCGACGACGCCAAGACCCCCCTGACCGACTCCAGCGTGGTGCCACTGCTCACCTGCGATGTCTGGGAGCACGCCTACTACATCGACTACCGCAACGCCCGGCCCAAGTACCTGGAGTCGTACTTCAAGCTCATCAACTGGGACTTCGCCAACCAGAACCTCCAGGGCTGAGCCGCCGGGCTGCAGCTGCAGCCCGCACCGCCCGCCGCGCCCCGGCCGTCGCCGCCGGGGTGAGGCGCTGTTGGCAACGGCGAGGCCCCGCTATACTCTTGCTCAGGCAGCCTTCCGGCTGCCTTTTTGTTTTCCGCTGGATGGGATGAGGACCATGCTCGGGGCAGTGATGCGCACCTACGCCCGGTTGCCGGTGGCGTTCCGGCGCGGTGAAGGCGTCTGGCTGTTCGACGAGGACGGCCGGCGCTACCTGGACGCGCTGTCCGGCATCGCCGTCTGCGGCCTGGGTCACGCCCATCCGGCCGTGACCGCGGCGCTGACGGCCCAGGCCGGCGAGCTGGTCCACACCTCCAACCTGTACCGCATCCCCCGCCAGGAACGCCTCGCCGAGGCGCTGTGCCGCATCGCCGGCATGGACGCGGCCTTCTTCTGCAACTCCGGGGCCGAGGCCAACGAGGCCGCCATCAAGCTGGCACGGCTGCACGCCAGCCAGCGCGGCAGCCGGGAGCCGGTGATCATGGTCATGGAGGGCGCCTTCCACGGCCGCACTCTCGCCACCGTCACCGCCACCGGCAGCCGCCGGGCCCAGGCGGGCTTCGAACCCCTGTTGCCCGGCTTCGTGCGCGTGCCCTTCGGCGACCTGCAGGCCGTGGAGCGCGCCGGGCGCAACGCCCGCCACGTGTGCGCCGTGCTGGTGGAACCCATCCAGGGGGAAGGCGGCATCCGGGTTCCGCCGGCGGGCTACCTGGAGGGGCTGCGCGCCCTGTGTGATCGCCACGACTGGCTGCTGATGGTGGACGAGGTCCAGACCGGCATGGGCCGCACCGGCCGCTGGTTCGCCTTCCAGCACGAGACCGTCGCCCCGGACGTGGTGACTCTCGCCAAGGGCCTGGGCAACGGCGTCCCGATCGGCGCCTGCCTCGCCCGGGGCGTCGCGGCGGACGTGTTCCAGCCCGGCAGCCACGGCTCCACCTTCGGCGGCGGGCCGCTCGCCTGCAGCGCGGCCCAGGCCGTCGTGGACACCATCGAGGGCGAAGGGCTGGTGCAGCGCGCCGAGCAGTCGGGCGAGCGGCTGCGCCAGCGCCTGCACGCGGAGCTTGCGGGCCTGCCCGGCGTCGTGGAGATCCGCGGCCGCGGCCTGATGACCGGCATCGTCCTGGACCGCCCCTGCGGCGAGCTGGTGCCGGCGGCCCTGGAGCGGGGCCTGCTGATCAACGTCACGGCGGGCGATGTGGTGCGGCTGCTGCCGCCGTTGATCCTTAACGAGGACCAGCTGGAGGAGCTGGTGCACCTGCTGTCCGGGCTGATCCGGAGCTTCCTGGAACAGTGAACGCGGGCGCCACCCCGGCCCGCGGATGCCCGCCGCCGCCGCGGGCGCAGGGCATCCCGCCCGATCCGGGCGGCCGCCCTCTCCGGCCCGGCCCGCGCCCGTCAGCCGACCCCCGGGAGTCCGCCCGGGACAGCCGAGGACCGTCATGGCACGCCGCCACTTCCTGACCCTGACCGACCTGGATAGCGCCGAGTTGCTGGCCCTGCTGCGGCGGGCCATGGAGTTGAAACGCCTGCGGGCCGAAGCCGTGCCCCACGAACCGCTGCGGGGCCGGGTGCTCGGGATGATCTTCGAGAAGTCGTCCACCCGCACCCGGGTCGCCTTCGAGGCCGGCATGGCGCAACTGGGCGGCCAGGCCATCTTTCTCTCGCCCCGGGATACCCAGCTCGGCCGCGGCGAACCGGTGGAGGACACCGCCCGGGTGCTCTCGCGCATGGTGGACTGCGTGATGATCCGCACCTACGGCCACGACACACTGGAGCGCTTCGCCGCCCACTCCCGGGTACCGGTGATCAACGGCTTGAGCGACCGGTTCCATCCCTGCCAGCTGCTGGCGGACATCCAGACCTTCTGGGAGCACCGCGGCGACATCCAGGGCCGCACCGTATGCTGGGCCGGGGACGGCAACAACATGTGCCGCTCCTACATCAACGCCGCCCACCGCTTCGACTTCCAGCTGCGCATCGCCGCCCCGGAAGGCTTCCAGCCGGAGCTTGGCGAGGCGGACCGGGGGCGGGTGACGCTCACCACCGACCTGCGGGCGGCGGCCCACGGCGCCCACCTGGTGGTCACCGACGTCTGGGCCAGCATGGGCCAGGAGGACGAGCAGGCGCAGCGCCGGGCCGCCTTCGAACCCTACCGGGTGACCCCGGAGGTGATGGCGCTGGCCTCGGCGGACGCCCTGTTCATGCATTGCCTGCCGGCCCACCGGGGCGAAGAGGTCGACGCCGAAGTCATCGACGGTGCCCAGAGCGTGGTGTGGGACGAGGCCGAGAACCGCCTGCATGCCCACAAGGCGCTGCTGGAGTGGCTTCTGGTGGGGTGAGGGGCGGCCCATTGCGGGGCGGATGTCAAGGGCCCAAACGGAAGATGCCGGATGCGCTTCGCTTATCCGGCCTACGTGGGCTTCGCTCCGGCGTCCGGGAAGGCCCCGCGTAGGCCGGATAAGGCGCGCCAGCGCCGCATCCGGCATCTTCGCTCAGTCCTTATCCCAGAGCCTGCTCCGCAGCCACGGCCCGCCCCCCTCGGCCGGTCGGGATCAGCCCCGCTCGGCGGCGGCCTCGCGGGCCATCTGCTCGAAGCTGGTGTGGCGGACATCCTTGCCCTTCACGA
>CAZAQB010000242.1:0-3653 GCA_964487155.1 uncultured Ectothiorhodospiraceae bacterium | reverse complement strand
GCCCGGCCCAACTACATGAAGATGGCCCCCATCCTGGAGGCCTTCGCCGCCCACCGCCCGCCGGTGGAGGCGCTGCTGGTGCATACCGGCCAGCACTACGACGTGGCCATGAACGACCAGCACTTCCAGGCCCTGGGCCTGCCAAAACCGGACATCTCCCTGGAAGTCGGTTCGGCCAGCCACGCCGTCCAGACCGCGGAGATCATGAAGCGCTTCGAGCCGGTGGTGGACGAGCATGCCCCCTCGGCGGTGCTGGTGGTGGGCGATGTCAACTCGACGCTGGCCTGTGCCCTGGTGGCCAGCAAGAAGGGCGTGCCGGTGGTGCACGTGGAGGCCGGCCTGCGCAGCTTCGACCGCGCCATGCCCGAGGAGATCAATCGGGTGCTCACCGACCAGATCTCCGATCTGCTGTTCACCACCGAGGCGGAGGCCGCCGAGAACCTGGCCCGGGAGGGCATCGAGGCGCGCCGGGTGCGGTTCGTCGGCAACGTCATGATCGACTCCGCCCACCGCAATCTTGCCAAGGCGGTGCCCGCCGTGGAGACCCTGGCCGGCTTCGGCCCGCCGCAGCGCTACGGCGTGCTGACCCTGCACCGGCCCTCCAACGTGGACGATCCCGATACCCTGATCCGGCTGCTGGGGACGCTGGCCGAGGTGGCAGCGGAGCTGCCGCTGGCCTTCGCCCTGCACCCCCGCACCCGGGCCCGGGTGGAGCAGGCGGGCCTGCAGCACCTGCTGGAAGCCCCCGGGCTGATGATCCTGCCGCCGGTTGACTACCTGGCCATGCTCGGCCTGCAGCGCGAGGCCACCCTGGTGCTCACCGACTCCGGCGGCATGCAGGAAGAGACCACCGCCCTGGGAGTGCCCTGCATCACCCTGCGCGAGAACACCGAGCGGCCCATCACCGTGACCCAGGGCACCAACACCATCGTCGGCACCGACCCCGAGGCCATCCGCACCGCCGTGGCCGACGTGCTGGCCGGCCGCGGCAAGGCGGGCCGGGTACCCGATCTGTGGGACGGCCAAGCCGCCGGACGCATCGCCGCCGAGATGCACGCCGCCGTGGGTCGGGGGTTTGCTCTGGACCCGGAGAATAGTTAGCCGCAGATGAACGCAGATGAACGCAGAGTGATGTTGTCCCGTGGCCGCTTGCCGGCAGCAGCGCGTAGGTCGGTTGCTCCTGGCAACCGACAGGCGGCCGGGCCGCGGCCACCGTGGGCGGAGATGTCGGCTGCCATGAGCAGCCCACCTACCGGCTTCGCCCGGCCAAGCCCCGCCCATGGGGCAAGTGACGAACAAGCCGGCCACCGGCTAGCCACAGATGAGCACAGATGAACGCGGATGAAGACGTTGGGAATGTCGCGCAGCGCGTAGGTCGGTTGCTCCTGGCAACCGACAGCTGGCCGGGCCGCGGCCACCGTGGGCGCAGATGTCGGCTGCCATGAGCAGCCGACCTACCGGCTGCCCGGTCGCTGCCGGCAGCAGACCGGCGGATGCAATCATCCAACGCGAGAATGTCGGCTGGCGTAGCAGCCGACCTACGCGAGCTGGCGTCGCTGCGGGGAATGGTTGGCCACAGATGAACCCGGATGAACGCGCAGTGATGTTGTCCCGTGGCCGCTTGCCGGCAGGCCAGAGCGTAGGTCGGTTGCTCCTGGCAACCGACACCCGGCCGGGCCGCGGCCAGCGTGGGCGGAGATGTCGGCTGCCATGAGCGGCCGACCTACCGGCTTCGCCGGGCCGACCCCGGCCGCGGGGCAAGTGACGATCAAGCCGGCCACCGGCACCTCTCGCCCCCCTCTCCCCTTGCGGGAGAGGGGCTGGGGGAGAGGGGGACAAACCCACATGGCCTCCACTGGTGCCGCTGCGGAAAACAGTTAGCCGCAGATGAACACAGATGAACGCGGATGAAGATTTATTGGATGAGGGCTTTTGCCGTGTCGACGTGTGCTCCGATCCGAAAGGCCGGGAAGCGTGCCGGTGCGGCCCACCACCCACGCCCCATCGGCGTCCATCCGCGTTCATCTGTGGCTAAATTCCCCACCTCGCCGGCCGCTAAACCCACAGCGCCGCAAAGGCTGACCCCATGAACGCCACTGCCAACGCCATGTCCGTGGACGTCGAGGACTACTTCCAGGTCGCGGCCCTGGCCGCCGCCTACCCACGCGAGTGCTGGGACGACCAGCCGCAGCGGGTCGGCCGCAACACCCACCGGGTGCTGGACCTGTTCGCCCGCCACGGCGTCAAGGCCACCTTCTTCACCCTCGGCTGGGTGGCGGAGCGCCATCCCGAGCTGGTGCGGCGCATCGTCGCCGAGGGCCACGAGCTGGCGAGCCACGGCTACGACCACCGCCGGGTCACCGAGCTGACCGCCGAGACCTTCCGGGAGGATCTGGCCCGCGCCAAGGGCCTGCTGGAAGATCTCGGCGGTGTGGCGGTGCGGGGCTACCGCGCGCCCAGCTTCTCCATTGACCAGCGCACCCCCTGGGCGGCCGAGTGCCTGGCCGCCACCGGCCACCAGTACAGCTCCAGCGTCTACCCGGTGCAGACCGACCACTACGGCATGCCCGACGCCCCTCGGGAGCCCTACCGCCCGGAGGCCGACACCGACCTGCTGGAGCTGCCGCTCGCCACCGCCCGCATCGCCAATCGCAACCTGCCGGTGGCCGGCGGCGGCTACTTCCGCCTGCTGCCCTACGGCGTCAGCCGCCGCCTGCTGGAGCGGGCCACCGAGCAAGGCCGGCGCCCGGCGATCTTCTACTTCCACCCCTGGGAGATCGATCCCGAGCAGCCGCGCGCCCCGGGCGTTAGCCTCAAGTCCCGCTTCCGCCACTACGTCAACCTCGGCACCATGGAGGCCCGCCTGGACCGGCTGCTGGGCGACTTCCAGTGGGAGCGCATCGACCGGGTGTTCCTGGAGGCATGAGCATGGCCGCCGCCGCTGAGGCAGACTCCGAGCTCACCGTCCGCGAGCTGGGCGCCACCGAGCTGGCCGCCTGGGACCGCTTCGTGGACCACTGCCCCGAGGCCACCTTCTTCCACCGGGCCGGCTGGCGGGAGGTGATCGAGAACGCCTTCGGCCATCCCACCTGGTTCTACCTGGCCGAGGGCCCGGAGGGCATCGAGGGGGTGCTGCCGCTCGCCCGGGTGCGCAG
The DNA here is from genome assembly GCA_964487155.1 of uncultured Ectothiorhodospiraceae bacterium. GTDB lineage: Bacteria > Pseudomonadota > Gammaproteobacteria > Nitrococcales > Nitrococcaceae > CAZAQB01. Next base: position 498 of record CAZAQB010000242.1, on the reverse strand, counting down.
CCGGCTGTTCGGGGATGCGCTGATCTCCCTGCCGTTCGCGGTCTACGGCGGCATCGCCGCCACCACCGAGCGGGCCGCCGTGGCCCTGGACGCCGCCGCCCAGGAGCTGGCCCGGCGCCTGGACACCGGCCACCTGGAATACCGCAACCGCGCCCCGCGCCACCCCGACTGGCACACCAAGGACATCTACTACACCTTCCGCCGGGCCATGCACGACGACCCGGACGCCAACCTCAAGGACATCCCCCGCAAGCAGCGGGCCATGGTGCGCAAGGGCATGGGCATGGGCATGGAGTCGGCCCTGGACGACGACACCCGCCGGCTGTTCCATGCCTACTCCCGCAGCGTGCACCGGCTCGGCACGCCGGTGTTCCCGCGGCGCTACTTCGACCTGCTGCAGCAGACCTTCGGCGACGACTGCGAGGTGCTGACGCTGACCAAGGACGGCGAGATCGTCGCCAGCTGCCTGAGCTTCTACTTCCGCGACGAAGTGCTGCC
>CAZAQB010000241.1:0-3703 GCA_964487155.1 uncultured Ectothiorhodospiraceae bacterium | reverse complement strand
GCCCTGGAACAGGCTCCCGACCAGCGGCGACTGGGCGGCCTTTCGGGCCGCCATCGATGCCGCCCGCTCGCCGCTGCCCCACTTCCCCCGGAGCATCGCTTTCCGGTCCCCGCGCAAGCTGCTGCGGGCCAGCGAGCATTTCCTGGCCGCAGCCATGGCCACAGAAACGCGACCCTGGGACATGGATCACAAGAGCCCGTGGAACCTGCCCCCAGACGAACAGCGACTGGTCGCCGAGGTTATAGAGGGCACACCTGAGCCCTGGTGGCCAGCGGGTGACGATCAGGTGGGCTGGGCCGTGTTCTGCGCCCTCGGGCCCGAGTTGGGCAAGGCCACGGAAGGCAGCGGCTACGTCAGCCTGCCGGCCCTGGTCGACCGGCCCTTTCCCGGGTTGCGGCGCGTGCTGGAGGGCTATACCGGAGAATGGGAGCAGCTCGCCGCCCACCCTTACTTCCGGGATTCCCACGCAACGGCCCGGGTACTGGCCCGGCTCGCGGACATCGCTCACGACCTGCTGCCGTTTCTCGAGCGCCTGCGGCGTCGGCTGGAGCACGCGACCAATCAGCCGCTGCCCTGCGTAGCGGACCGCTCGGCATCCCTGGTCACCTGGCTGCGGCGCTCCGATGCCTGGCACCGGGCAGTGGTCGCACTGACCCGGCAGCGGTTGGAGGCCTCAGACGCCGAGAGTCAGGAAGAACCCGAAGACCTGCTATGGCCGGGACTTCTGCCCGAACGCCAGCTCGCAATCCTGGTCGGCTCGGCGCAGATCCATTTCTCGGAGCTGATGGGCCCGCGGGCACTGCTCACTGAGGGCGCGCGCATGAATCATTGCCTCGGCGGCTACAGCTGGGAAGACTACCGCCGCGGCGGGCGATTTCTGGCGGTTGAGAGCCTCCCGGACGGCGAGCGATCCACCGTGCATGTCATGATCTGTCCCGGGGAAAGCGCACCGGACCAGGCAGTGACGATGCGCCAGCACGCCGGCTTCGACAACAACCCACCCCCCCGCAGCCATGAGCAAGCCGTAGAGGAACTGTTGCGGCGGCTTCGCGACGAACCGGATCTTCACAGACGCCTGCGGCGCATCACAGATCGACTGAGCGATGCCCTGGATGGATACGGACCGCAACTACCCGATGCCGGCCACCTGGGCATCGCCGAATGCTGCGTGAATGCGCCGCTGCCGGAGCTCTGGCAGCGGTTTCGCCACTGCCTGCCGGGCAGCCTGCGAGGCGCCCTGCGGGCCGCCATCGCGCCAACGCCCCCTTCTGTGGATTCCGGCCGGTAGCGCCAGGCAGCCGGAGGACGCCGCCATGGGACCCCACATCCTGCCCGCCGGGCCATCGGCCACTCACCCGAGTCGCGGCCTGGCAGCGCCCGCCGGCTTACAGTGCCGCTGCGCCGCGGCTCGGCCGGCACTACCGCGGGCCCGGTAGGCGATAACCTGTGGGCCCCCGCAGCCCCGACCGCCAGCAGGAACTATTACCCGGCGCGCGCCGCAGCCGGCCTGCAGCAGACTGGCGTACGTCAGCCGTACGGCTGCTGGATGAAATCGCGTCCAAAGCCCCGCTTCGCGGGGCTGCCCCTGGCGCCGCGCTCCATTGGCGGATTCTGGAACAGGTGGCGCACTGCCTGGAAGCAGCCACTTGGCTGCGCCTGCGCTCGACCAGGCTGGCCGGTGATCCCGGTCCAACCCGAATCATCCAGCTTCTCGTCCCCTTCGCCGCCGGTGAGGCGCTTGATCGGCGTTGGAGCCTCGAGCCGGCGACATGGGGACTGATTCAACGGGAACTCACTCTATCGCCGGCGGGCGTACTGCGTTGGACGCACAGGCCTCTGACGGATGAGCTGGAGGATTCTAAGACGCTGGAGGTGAGCGCGGACGGTGCCGCGATGCCCCAGGCGAGCCTGATCGAAACCGATCTTCTATGCCTTGCCCAGAAAATCCCCGTTTCATCGGACGCACTTGTGCGCCTGCTCGACAGCGGCTCGGTACAGGCGACAAGAACGCTGCCGTCCGGCACGGCCCTGGGACACTTGGCGCAATCCCGGGACGGCCAGTCAACCGATCTGGACCGCTGCCCGGTCATGGAGCGGCTGGGGCACCTGCAGGCGGACGAATTTCGCCGTTGGGCGGACCAGCCACGACTGATGGCGCTGGTATCGGCCATCACCGCGCGCCATCTCGCCACCGCGGATCGGGCAGCCCGATGGCTCGCGCTGGCCTATCCAAGGGAGACCGTCCGCACGGTACACAGCGTCGGCGGTTGCTCCGGTGCGCTGGCGCGCTACCTGGGAACCGCCCAGGAACCACGCCGCAAGCGGCGCCATCAGGCGGTGCGCGCCTACCCCGGGCTGCCTTGGAACTGGCTGCCAGAGGCTCCAGCCTGGGAAACGCTGCGCGCCGCTGTGGATCACGCCGAGCGCCGGCCCACCCGCTGGATTCCTCCCGGACATCACTTCCGGTGCATCCCGCATCTGTTGCAGGTGGGCGCGTGGTGGCCGTTGATCCACGCCGCAACCTGCCCGGTGAATCCACGATCCGACGCAGTCCAGCGGACCCTGGCGCGCCTCATCGAAGGCGCCGGCGTTGCTCGTTTCGGTCCAGAGGTGGACTGGCCAACACTGCTTGGGATCGCCGAAGCTCTGAGTGATGCAGGCCGCACGCCGACGTTCCTCCATTTGGAAGGGCTGATTGATCGACCCGCCACCCGGCTAATTGAGCGGTTCTACCGCTATAACACCCAACTGGGTTTTCCGCCGGAGTCCACGACGGCTGTGAGATGGCTGGTCAGGGGCCTGGTGCCATTCCTGACGGAGCTGCACCTGCGCCTGAATCGTCATAGTGACGGGCCAGCCGCCGTTGCTGACCGCGACGCCTCGCTGGTCACCTGGCTGCGCCGCACGGAGCACTGGCTCCGGGAGCTCGCGCGCCTGGAAGGCCATCGGATCATGCAGCGCCTGCCGGCAGCCCAGGGCGATGCCCGCGCCTGGAGGCCGCTGGCGACAGGACTACTCGTGAACAGCGTGGCCGCGGACTGCGGAGAGCAGGTGGGCTTCGCGGAGCTGCTGGACCGCACGGCCCTGGAGCGCGAGGGCGCTGTCATGGGCCACTGCGTGCGCCGCTACGCCCCGGCAGGGTACTCCGGAGAAATGCGTTTCTTCCGGCTGGAGGGAGCTCATGAAGTTTCAACGCTGGCGGTGACGATATTAGGAGAGCCCTTCTACTTGGAGCTGGGCGAACACCGGGGTGCAGGCAATGCGGCGCCCGGTGCGGCTCACCGCCAAGCGGCAAAGAGTCTGCTGCGGCTCCTCTTCAGCGAACCGCGGATGCCGGAGACCGTCGAAGCGATTCTCCGCGACGCGTGGCTGGTCCGACTCCCACACCCGAGCGAGTGCTCCAGCAACTGGGCAAAGGACTTGGACCTCCAGACACTCTGGGGCCGATTCAGGCCCTGTCTGCCCGGCACGATCAGATCTGCGCTGCGCCGGGCCATTGGGGAGTGACCCCGTCCCAGTCGGGAGCATCCCCGGCCTTCAGAAGCCTCCTGCCCCAGGCAAGCCCGCGGCAACTGGCACTCTGCACCCCGAGGGCGCCGCCTGAGGAAGGCAAGCCTGAACCGGCTCGGGCAATCGCAGGATTATCGCAGGCGCCGGCGCAGGTTATTGATTATATTGAATTGACGTCGGATTCCATTTCCGA
>CAZAQB010000240.1:0-3722 GCA_964487155.1 uncultured Ectothiorhodospiraceae bacterium | reverse complement strand
ACCCAGTACCCAGTACCCAGTACCCAGTACCCAGTACCCAGTACCCAGTACCCAGTACCTGGCCCGCCCGCGCTATCCTTCCCCCATGAGCTACCGCACCCTGATCGACGTCGCCACCCTGGCCGAGGCCCTGGAGCGGCCTGACTGGCTGGTGGTGGACTGCCGGTTCCGGCTCGGCGAGCCGGAGGCCGGACGCCGCGCCTATGCCCTGGGCCACCTGCCCGGGGCCCGCTACGCCCACCTGGAGGAACATCTGAGCGGTCCGCTGCGTCCGGACACCGGCCGCCACCCCCTGCCGGACCCGGACGGGCTGGCCGCCTGGCTGGAGCACCAGGGCCTCACCGCCGAGACCCAGGTGGTGGCCTATGACGATGCCGGAGGCGCCATGGCGGCCCGATTGTGGTGGCTGCTTAAGTGGCACGGCCACGAGGCTGTGGCCGTGCTCGACGGCGGGCTGGCGGCCTGGTTGGAGGCCGGCCTGCCGCTGACCCGGGAGACCCGGGAGCGCCCCGCGGGGCGCTGGCGTCCGCACCCCGGGGCGCGGCCAGTGGTGAACACCGCGGCCCTGGCGGCGGACCTGGCCGCCCACCGGCTGCTCGACGCCCGGGCCGGCGAGCGCTTCCGCGGCGAGCATGAGCCCATCGACCCGGTGGCCGGCCATGTGCCCGGAGCGCGCAACCGGCCCTGGGAGTGGAGCCTGGACGAGCAGGGTCGCTTCCTGCCCGCGCCGGCGCTGCGCGCCGAGCTGGCGCCGCTGGTGGAGAGCGCACCGGCGGCGCGCGTGGTGGCCATGTGCGGCTCCGGGGTCAGCGCCTGTCATCTGTTGCTGGCCCTGGAGCACGCAGGCTTGCCGGGGGCGGCCCTGTATCCCGGGTCATGGAGCGAGTGGATCCGGGATCCGCAGCGGCCGGTCGCCACCGGCACCGAGAGCCTGTGAGAGCATCGCCCACCTTGTCCCGCAGCGGGGCGCTCCAGGGGTCGTGAACTGCCTCTCCCACGTCGTCGGTTTCGACGACGCCCCGTTTCGGCCGGAGCACCGGGGCGACGTGCCGGTGGTGGGTGCTGTATTCGCCGGCGCCCGGCTGGATGGCGTGCTCTGGGGCCGGGTGCGCCGGGACGGGGCTAACGCCACCCGAGTACTGGTGGAGATGGTGGCCGGGTCCCGGTATGCGCCCCAGCTGCAGCTGGTGCTGCTGCAGGGCATCGCCCTGGCCGGTTTCAACGTGGTGGATGCCCGTTTCCTTGCCGAGCAGCTGCAGGTGGCGGTGCTGGTGGTGGCGCGCCGGGCGCCGGACCTGCCGGCGGTGCACCGGGCCCTGCTGGAGCGGGTCCCGGGGGGGCGGCGCAAGTGGCGGCTCATCGAGTCGCTCGGCCCCATGGAACCGGTGGCGGGGGTGTACGTGCAGCGGGTGGGGCTGGCAATCTCCGAGGCGCAGACCGTGATTGGGCGGCTGGCCCTGCACGGCCGGATCCCCGAACCCCTGCGCACCGCACACCTGATCGCCGCGGGGGTGGGCGGCCGGCCCTCCCGGCAGCGGGTGTGACTGGCGCGCCTGCGGGCACCACGGAGAACCGACCCATGACCCCACTGCCGGGCCGTCCGCGCCGTCACTTCGGCCGCCCCCTGCCGCGCCGCCGGCTGTCCTGTCTGCTCATGCTGGCCGCCGGCCTGCTGCTGGCGGTGGATGCTCCGGCCCGCACCCTGGCCCGGGACTACGGCCTGGAGCCCGGTACCCGCTTCGCGCTGACGGTAGCCCACGAGCGTTTCGACTTCCGCCTGGAAGACGGTGGCCGGGCCGAGACCCGGGTCACCCGGGCCGAGGGCAGCCTGGTGCAGCCCGTCACCCACTGGTTCCAGCCCGGCATCGTGCTCGGGGCTGCCGTGCTCAGCCAGCGGGACAACCCGGTCACCGCCGGCCTGGACCCGGTGCTGTGGCTGGCCGGCCTGACCCTGGACTCCCACTGGCCCCTGGCCGGGCCGCTGTCCCTGGAGCTGCACGGCGCCGGCGTCTACCACCGCACCGAGGCCGCCGAGCGCCGGGACACCGACGACCCCGAGGCGGACGTGACCCTGGACTGGTTCGAGCTGCGCGGCCGGGCCCTGCTGCGCGCCGACCTGGGCCAGATCCGCCTGGCGGCGGGCGGCTACCTGCTGGCCCTGGAAGGCGACCAGCGCCAGAGGGGAGAGGTGCGGCTGACCGAGGGACTGTCACTGGAGGGCTCCGCTGGAGCGTACGGCGAATTCGGCGTGCAGGTGGATCGCAGCGGCTGGGTGACCCTGGGCCTGGAGGTGGGGGCCCGGGACGCTCTGCGGGTGCAGTTCCTGCGGCGCTTCTGAATCGTAGCCGGGGCGAGGAGCGGCCGGCCGTGCTGCATGTGGTCCTGGTGGAGCCCCGCATTCCGCCCAACACCGGCAACGTCATGCGGTTGTGTGCCAACACCGGCGCCGAGCTGCACCTGGTGCGCCCGCTCGGCTTCGAGCTGGATGCGCCGCGCCTGCGCCGGGCCGGCCTCGACTACCGCGAATGGGCCCGGGTGCGGGTCCACGACGACTTCGCCGGCTTCCGGCGCGAGGTGGCACCGCAACGGCTGTTCGCATTCACCACCCGCGGCAGCCGGCCGTTCCACCGGGTCCGCTACCGCAGCGGCGATGCGCTGCTGTTCGGAGCCGAGACCAGCGGCCTGCCGGAGGCGCTGCTGGGCACGCTCCCCGAAGAACACTGGCTGCGCCTGCCCATGGTGCCGGGCAACCGCAGCCTGAACCTGTCCAACGCAGTCGCGGTCGCGGTGTTCGAGGCCTGGCGGCAGTGGGACTATGCCGGCGGCGAGCCGCGCTGAAGCAGCCGCCTTGCGCGCCAACGGGCGCCGTGTACAATCCTTGTATCATTCACGTACACGGAGTCCGCCATGGTCAAGCTCGCCGTGCTGCATCCGACGCTGCCCCTGTACATGCGCGAATCGGAGCAGGAGGAGGGACGCCACCTGCAGGTGGTTTTCAGCGAGGCCGAGCTGGACGCCTTCAACCGGGGCCTCGGTCACGCCGATCCGGACGTGCTGGTGGTGGATCTGGCCCTGCTCGGGCCCGACCCGGAGGCCGTGCTCGCCCGGCTGGAGGAACGCACCCACCCGGAGATGACGGTGGTGGTCTATGCCTTCGCCAAGTGGAATCAGGTGGAGGCCTTGCGGGCCTCCCGGCGCCAGGTACTGCGCGCCCCCATCAGCGTGCGGGCGCTGCGCTCCAACCTGGTGAACCTGATCGTACGCCAGCTGGCCGCCGGCAAGGGTGGTGCTACCGGCAGCGGCTCTGGCCTGCCCACCACGGCGCCGCCGCCGCGGCGCTACGACGACGTGCAGCTGGCGGGGCTGCAGGAGATCCGCGCAAAGGTGGACTGCGAATGCCCCAACCAGGTGGCCGACATCGTGCTCGCCCTGGCCGCCTTCGAGCAGTATTCCCTGGCCTGCCAGAACCGCAACGCGGCCGACGCCAAGGTCCACGCCATGCTGGCCCGCTCCACCGGCCACGCCCGGGCGATGATGGAGCGCGCGCTGGAGGAGCTCTGCCGCTTCGAGGGCATCGACGTCAGCCGCCTGCCGCGGCGCCAGGGGGTGGGTTGAGGCGCGAGGCCGCCGCCCCCGCAGAGCGGGCTCTTCCGCAACGCGAGTCTAACCCGAAGATTTCACAAATTTGCCCCGATCTCGCTTGTCTCTTGGTCCCACAAGGA
>CAZAQB010000239.1:0-3769 GCA_964487155.1 uncultured Ectothiorhodospiraceae bacterium | reverse complement strand
GGTTACCGTGTGCTGTTGAGGTTATCGCAACAGGAGGCGCGGGGCGCAATGCACCGGGACCATGCAGCCACCTTCAACGCACTGGGCGACGCCCTGCGCCAGACCGGGGTGCCGGTCATCTGCGCCTACCTGTTCGGCAGCGAGGCCCGGGGGGCGGCCCGACCCGGCAGCGATGTGGACGTCGCCGTGCTGCTGGAGGACTGCGCGCCGCGGAGTCTGACCGGGCCGCTGACCGATCTGCGGGGCGAGTTGGAGCGCGCCGTGGGGCGGGAAATCGACCTGCTGGACCTGCGCACCGCTCCGCCCGACCTTGTCCACCGCGTGCTGCGCGACGGCCGCCTGCTGGTGGAGCGGGATCCTACCCGCCGCATCCAGTTCGAGGTGGCCGCCCGCAATGCCTACTTCGACCTGCTGCCGCACCTGCGCCGCTACCGCCGGGGGCAGGCGGCATGACCGACCGTGAACTCGTCGAGAAAAAGCTGGCGCTCATCGAAACCTGCGTGCGGGAACTGCGCGAACTGGCCCGCCCCGAGAGACTTTCGGAAGATGTCCGAGAGGCCCGCTTCGTGGAATACACACTGCAGATCGCCATCCAGGCGGCGTTGGATGCGGCCTCCCATATCGTCTCCGCTCGGCGGCTGGGCGAGCCAGAAACCAATCGCGCGCTATTCGACTCCCTGCGTCGCGCCGGCCTGGTTTCGGAGGACCTGGCCAAAATACTCTACGCCATGGCCGGCTTCCGAAACGTACTGGTACACGGCTACCAGGAGGTGGACCTGAGCATCGTCCGCGACATCCTCGAGCATCACCTGGACGACCTGCTCACATACTGCCGGACGATGCGGGGCGGGCTGTAGGCTGCGGCCACCCATCCCAGTCTCCGCTACGTTTGGCACCGCCACCCCGAGCCCGGCACCCCCGGAGGACATCTTCCAGGCCGAGTGAAGCTCTCGTGTGATTGTGGGCGCTGTGCGGGTGTCCCCGGCGCCCCGCCGAAGCCCGCCGTAGGGCAGGTTGCGAAGAAACCTGCCAGCAGCGGCTGGTTCTGGCACCGCGACCCATCCCAGCCATCGACGCCCGCGCCATCCCGGGCCGAGAATCACCCCACGGACCCACCCCGGCGGCAGGGAAGTGCCCTGCACCACGACCACAACTGCCTCGACATCGCCGAGTTGGTGGGCACCGAGCCGCTGGTGCCGGTGGTGATCTTCCTGGGGCAGGCGGTGCGCCCCAAGAGCTGTACCTCGGGGGCGAACGCCACCGGCACCCCAGCTTTTGTTACTTGGCCTGCTCGCTGACTAAGCTACCCGCGGAGCCTGGGGCGACCCAAGGGAGCGCTGGGCGCACCCTTGGGCTACGGCGGGCAGTGTCCGGCGCCGCCCCGCTGGCCCCGGTGCCTAACCGAAACCAGCCGGCCCCGCGCCGCCTCCCTCGCATGGAACGGCTATCGATGTCCGGAGGGTGCCCTGCGATACTGGCGGTATGAACATCGCCTCGGAAGACACATCGCTAGACGCGTCGCTGGATCGGCTGGCAGTACTGTTGGCGCAGCAGCCCGACATCGTGCTGGCGATCGCTTTCGGCTCGATCCCGGCGGGCAGGGCCCGCCCGGATAGCGATCTCGACGTCGCTGTCCTAGCCGCCCGGCCTTTGGACAAGCGGCGCAAAATGGAGCTGATCAGCGAGCTGGCGCGGGAGTGCGGCCGGCCGGTGGACCTGGTGGACCTGCGCACGGCCGGGGTATCGATCCTGCGGGCAGTATTGCTCGGCGGTCGGTCACTGCTCTGCAGAGACCAGGCGGCTTATGCCGGGCTGCTGTCACGCATGGTCACGGACAGCGCTGATTTCCTGCCGTACCGCCAGCGCGCCATGCGTGAGCGCAGAAACGCATGGATACGCTGATCCTGGAAGAAAAGCTCGAGTCCCTTCGCCGGTGCATCTCCCGCGTGGAGAAAAAGCGGGCCGAATCGGCGGAGCAATTGCGCGCGGACGTCGATCGACAGGATATCCTGACGCTGAATCTGACGCGCGCCGTGCAGCTGTGCGTCGATATGGCAATGCACATCATTGCGCAATCCGACGAGACCCTTCCGCAAACCATGGGCCAGACCTTCGACGCCCTGGCGCAGCTGGGGATCATTGACGAGCACCTGAGCGGCCGCCTGAAGGCCGCAGTCGGTTTCCGCAATATCGCAGTCCACAGCTACCAGAAGGTTGACTGGGATATCGTCCACTCGATCACCCACCAGGGCCTGGACGATTTCTACAGCTTTGCCCGTGCCGTTGCCGCCTGTGTCGAGGCTGGTGACAAGGGTGCTCAGCGCTGACGATCTGTAGGGCCCCTGATTATGTCTCTGTCTCAGCCGGACCAAGAATCGCGGCGAGGGCGCCGCTCCCACAGGAGTTGTTCCCCGGCGCCTGCCCGAGGCCCCCTGTGGGAGGCCCGCCCTCGGGGCGATTGGGCGCCGGGCAATGTCGCCGGGCCTCGATCAGCCGACCAGCTGAGACAGGGACATAATCAGGTCGCACCGTTGGGCTACGGCGGGCGCCCGGAAGGCATCGGCCATAGCCCTCTCCCTCCCCTCTCCCCTACGCGGGAGAGGGGCCGGGGGAGAGGGGGAAAACCAACAAAACCCCGCAAATACAGCCCCGCGGCAAGAGTCACAGCAAAGCCACCGCCCCCGCAGCGACCAGCCCCCCCGACCCGAGGCCCCGCCGCAGCCCCACGTTGCGAAAAGTCCTGGGTTCTCCACGCCACGACCCGCCGGCACGGCCCCTGACTGACCTCACCGCCACCCAAAAGCCGCGACAGAACTGACCATCACCGGCGGGGATCGCCGCCAAGCTGCGCACGACCGGGCGCATCAGTCCGACAGATCGACGGGGCGGGGGGGCACCGAGAGCAGCCGGGCCTTCCCCTGACGTGATCCGCGCTCCCTTACTGCACGTATACTCGGTGCATACTTGGCCCGGATTTCACAAGCGCCATGAGGTTGACTGAAACGCAAACCGAAGCCATCCGCCGCATCGTCAGGCAGGAAGCCGGTGCGAACGCGCAGATCCGCGTCTTTGGCTCCCGGGCGCGCGATGACACCAAGGGTGGCGACCTCGATCTGCTGGTAACGATCCCGCAGCAGGTGGCTGCGCCGGCGATGCTCTCGGCGAAACTCTCCGCGCGCGTCAGCCGCATGATGCATGGCCGCCGGGTCGACGTCGTGCTCGATGCGCCCAATCTGAAGCGCCTGCCGATACACGCGGTGGCGGAGCGAGAGGGCATCCCGTTGTGATGCTGAATGCCGCTGAGCGCCGGCGCCTGCAGTTCCTGGCCCGAGTGGTTCCGAAGCAGTGCGAGCACTTGGAGGGGACGGACGCTCGTCTGTTCGCCGAACCCTTTACCGCACGGCGCGCCAGCGACCTGGATGATGACCCCGAGTTGGCCGAGCGGGTCGAGGCGTTCGTGAGTCGATTCGGCCGCCTTCAGGATACCCTTGGGGATAAACTGCTGGCGCTGTTCCTCAAGGCTGCTGGAGAGCATGTCAGCGTAGCCATAGACAATCTTGATCGGGCCGAGCGCCTGGGGCTGCTGCCTTCCGTTGATGAATGGATGACCATGCGAAAGCTTCGCAATCAAATGGTGCACGAATACATAGAGGACCCGAACATCCTCGCGGACGCCTTGCAAAGCGGTCATCGGTTCGTTCCGACACTGCGATCAGTCGCCGAGCGGCTGCTCACCGAGATCCGCAGCCACGGGTGGCTTTGATAGCGC
>CAZAQB010000238.1:0-3778 GCA_964487155.1 uncultured Ectothiorhodospiraceae bacterium | reverse complement strand
TACGCAGCGCGCCCGCGACCGCCGGTGAGTGTCCTGGCGCTGCTATCCGGCGCCGGGCGGTTTGTCCAGCAGGGCTGTTTGACAAGGTCAGTCCGGGGCTAAGAGGGTTCGGGAGTCGGCTACGGGGCTGAGCCCGGGGGCGACAGTCAGAGGGTGGCGCGGCTTGATCACCATCGAGAACCTGTCCAAGTCATTCGGCGGCCTGCGGGCCGTCCACAATGTCTCCCTGGAGGTGGCGACCGGGGGCATCACTGGGCTGATCGGGCCCAACGGCGCGGGCAAGACCACTCTGTTCAATATGGTGGCGGGGGTGATCCGGCCCGACTCCGGGCGCATCACCCTCGACGGCCGGGACATCACCAGCGCGCCGCCCCACCGCCTCTTCCACCGCGGCCTGGTGCGCACCTTCCAGATTCCCCACGAGTTCGCCCGCATGAGCGTGCGCGAGAATCTCATGGTGGTGCCGCCGCGCCAGGCCGGCGAGAGCCTGCTGCAGAGCTGGCTGCGCTGGGGCCGGGTGCGCCGCCAGGATCAGGACGTGGCCCGGCGGGCCGACGAAGTGCTGGAGTTCCTGCAGATCGACCACCTGGCCGATGAGCAGGCCGGCAACCTCTCCGGCGGACAGAAGAAGCTGCTGGACCTGGGCCGCACCATGATGACCGACGCCCGGGTGGTGCTGCTGGACGAGCCCGGCGCCGGGGTCAACCGCACCCTGCTCGGCAAGCTCTCCGACGCCATCCTGCGTCTCAACCGGGAGCGGGGCTACACCTTCTGCGTCATCGAGCACGACATGGACCTGATTGCCAAGCTCTGCGACCCGGTGATCGTCATGGCCGGCGGGGAGATCCTGGCCCGGGGCAGCATGGAGGAGATCCGCGCCAACGAGGCGGTGCGGGAAGCCTATCTTGGTGGCGGCACGAGCGGCCGGGCGGGGCAGGCATGAGCTTCCTCGTCGCGGACTCCATATACGGCGGTTACGGCGGGGCCGACATCCTGCAGGGCACCCACCTGCGCATGGAGCGCGACGAGATCGTGGTCATCGTAGGGCCCAACGGCGCCGGCAAGTCGACCCTGATGAAAGCCGTGTTCGGCCTGGTGAAGATCCGCCAGGGGCGGGTGGTGCTGGACGGTGCCGACATCACCAATGCCCGCCCGGAGCAGATGGTGGGCCGGGGCGTGGCCTACGTGCCCCAGGAGCGCAACGTGTTCCCGTCCCTGACGGTAAAGGAGAACCTGGAGATGGGCGCCTACCTGATCAAGGGCGACATCCGGCCCCGGCTGGAGAAGGTCTACGGGCTGTTCCCGCGGCTCGCCGAGCGGCGCAGCCAGCCCGCCGGGCTGATGTCTGGCGGCGAGCGCCAGATGGTGGCCATGGGCCGCGCGCTGATGATCGACCCCGCCCTGCTGATGCTGGACGAGCCCACCGCGGGCCTCTCGCCGCTGCTCATCGACCAGACCTTCGAGCGCATCCGCGAGATCAACGCCCTGGGCATCGGCGTGCTGATGGTGGAGCAGAACGCCAAGCAGGCGCTGGCCATCGCCCACCGGGGCTATGTGCTGGCCACCGGCCAGAACCGCTTCGAGGACACCGGGCCGGCACTCGCCGCCAACCGCGAGGTGGCCGAGATGTTTCTGGGGGGTTAAGAGGGTGTTCACGAAGCCTGCTTTCGCTGCGCTGCGCTGTCGCTGCTCCGAGTCTCGGCACTGCCTTCGACACAGCCGCCGTAGCCCCACGTTGCGAAGAAACGTGGGGGCCGGCGCATCCCGCACAACGGTGTTCAGTCACTGGGCCCGTGCCTGGCCCACGCCAGGGTACCCAGGCCATCGCTCGGTGGCAGGTTTCTGCGCAACCTGCCCTACGGCGGGCTTTGGTCGGCGCCGGGTGGGAACAGCCGCAGCCCCTGTTTCAGCACATTTTTTTGTAACCGCATGACCGACTTCCTGCAACTGCTGATCTACGGGGTGGTGCTGGGCAGCGTGCTGACCCTGGGGGCCATCGGCGTCTCCATGATCTTCGGCATCCTGCGCTTCGCCCATTTCGCCCACGGCGACTTCATGACCGTGGGGGCCTACCTCGCGCTCGCCTGCATCGGCGCCGGACTGCCCATCGCCGTGGCACTGCCGGCGGCCATGGCGGGCACGGCGGCGGTGGCGGTGTGCATCGACCAGGTGCTGTACCGGCGCATCCGGCGCACTGCGCCGGTGATCCTGCTGATCTCCTCGTTCGGCATGGCCCTGGTGCTGCGCAGCGCGGTGCAGCTGATCTGGGGCCCCAGCAACCAGGTCTACGCGACCGGCATCCAGATGCCCTACATCGTCGCGGGCCTGCGCATCAAGCCGGACCACCTGTGGATCCTGGGCGGCGCCCTGGTGCTGGTGGCGGTGATGCACCTGTTCCTGACCCGCACCCGCATGGGCAAGGCCATGCGGGCCATGAGCGACAACATGGATCTCGCCCTGGTCACCGGCATTCCCGCGGAGCGGGTCATCATGTGGACCTGGGTGCTGGGCGGCAGCCTGGCCGCCGCCGCCGGCGTGTTCCTGGGGATGGACACCCGGCTGCACCCGGTGATGGGCTGGACCACGCTGCTGCCGGTATTCGCCGCCGCCATTCTGGGTGGAATCGGCCGGCCCTACGGGGCCATCGCCGGGGGCATGATCATCGGCATCGCCATGGAGCTCTCCACCTTCGTCCTGCTGCCGGCCTACAAGCCGGCGGTGGCCTTCGCCATCATGGTGGTCATGCTGGTCGTCCGGCCGCAGGGCATCTTCCGGGGGACCCTGTAGATGGAAATCGCCGGCCTGGCCTCCTACCTGGTGTTCTTCCTCACCCTGGCGGGGATCTACGGCATCCTCACCCTCGGCCTCAACATGCAGTGGGGCTTCTCCGGGCAGTTCAACATCGGCGTGGCCGGATTCTTCGCCGTGGGCGCCTACGCCAGCGCCCTGCTCACCAGCGCTGCGGCCCCGGCCCACGTGGGGGGGTTCGGCCTGCCGTTTCTGGTGGGAGTGGTGGGCGCGGTGCTGATCTCCGCTGCGGTGGCGGTGCTGATCGGCCTGGTGACCATGCGGCTGCGCACCGATTACCTCGCCATCGCCACCATCGGCATCGCCGAGATCATCCGCCTGGTGCTGAAGAACGAGGACTGGCTCACCAACGGCGTGCGGGGCATCGCCGGCATCCCGCGCCCGCTGGCGGACCTGGGCCTGACCTCGGCAATCTCGGTGCTGGTGGTGGTGGCCGCCTTCGTGGTGCTCACCTACTTCCTGGTGGAGCGGGCCCGGGTTTCTCCCTGGGGGCGGGTGCTGCGCGCCATCCGCGAGAACGAGGCCGCGGCCGCCGCCTCCGGCAAGGACGTGGCCCGCTTCCGGCTGGAGGCGTTCGTAGTGGGCTCCGCCATCATGGGGCTGGGGGGCGCCCTGTACGCCCATTTCATCGGCTTCATCAGCCCCGAGGCGTTCCGGCCTCTGTACGGCACCTTCCTGATCTGGGTGATGCTGATCGCCGGCGGCAGCGGCAACAACAAGGGCGCCCTGCTCGGCACGCTGATCATCTGGGCGCTGTGGTCCGGCACCGAGGTGCTGACCAGCGTGCTGCCCCCGGACCTGGTCACCCAGGCGGCCGCGTTGCGGGTGCTGCTGATCGGGCTGCTGCTGCAGGTGATCCTGGTGGTCAGGCCGGAGGGGTTGCTGCCGGAGGCGCGGGCGCGGGTACCGGGAAGGACTGAGGACTGAGGACTGGGGACTGGGGACTGGGGACTGGGGACTGGGGACTGGG
>CAZAQB010000237.1:0-3939 GCA_964487155.1 uncultured Ectothiorhodospiraceae bacterium | reverse complement strand
GCCCTGGGCCTGGGAGCGGTGGCCGCCTGGTTGAGCCAGCGGCCCCCCAGCGCCCGCCACAGTTTCGGCCTGCAGCGGGCGGAGATCGTCGGTGCCCTGGTCAACGCCGGCTTCATGCTGGTGGTGGTGGCCTGGATCGGCTACGAGGCGGTGCGCCGGCTGCTGGAGCCGGTGCCGGTGGCCGGCCTGGCGGTGGTGGCGGTGGCGGCCATCGGCCTGGCGGTGAACCTGGTGGTGCTGCGGGTGCTGCACTCCGGCGAGCAGACCCTCAACACCCGGGGCGCCATCCTCCACGTGCTGGGGGATCTGCTGGGCTCGGTGGCGGCGCTGGCGAGCGGCCTGGTGATCTTCACCACCGGCTGGACCCCCATCGACCCGCTGCTGTCGCTGGCCATCTGCGTGCTGATCCTGATGTCCACCGTCAGCCTGCTGCGGGAGGCGGTGCACGTGGTCATGGAGGGGGTGCCGGCCCACGTGGACCTGGCGCGGGTGCGCGAGCGCATGGCCGAGGTGGAAGGGGTGACCGGCGTGCATGACCTGCACGTCTGGAGCATCGCCTCCGGCAGCCACGCCATCGCCGCCCACGTGGATATCACCTCCCTGGAGCGCTGGCCGGAGCAACTGGGGCAACTGCGCCGCCTGCTGGCCGAGGAGTTCGACATTGACCACGTCACCCTGCAACCGGAGCCGCCCTACCAGGTCTCGGTGGTGCCCCTGGCAGAGATCCAGCGGGGCCGCTGACCGGGAGTCGGCCCCTGCTGGATGGCGTTTCGCGACGCCGGCGGATGGGCGCGGTGGGCGGTGCTCAGGTCTTGAACTGGCCGACCAGGTCTTTGAGCCGCACCGAGAGCTCGGCCAGCGCCTGGCTCGCTGTGGTGCTCTGGGTGGCGGCTTGCGCCGTGTCCTGGCCGGCGCCGGTGATGCCGGTGAGGCTGCGGTCGACGTCCGCGGCGACCGCGCTCTGCTGCTCGGCGGCGCTGGCGATCTGGGCGTTCATGTCGGTGATGTCCGCGACCGCGGCGAGAATGGCCTCCAGTGAGGTGCCGACCTCGCAGGCAAGCTTCACGTTGCCTTCCACGTCCCCCTGCTGGCGGGTGATGACCTCCACGGCCTGGGTGGCTCCGCCCTGAAGCCGCTCGATCATGGTGTGGATCTCCTGGGTGGAGTGCTGGGTGCGGGTCGCAAGCGTTCGCACCTCGTCGGCCACCACCGCGAACCCGCGCCCCTGCTCGCCGGCACGGGCCGCCTCGATGGCGGCGTTCAGCGCCAGCAGGTTGGTCTGCTCCGCGATGCCTCGGATCACCTCCAGCACCGAGCCGATCTCGTGGCTGTCGGTGTCGAGCTTGCGGATGACCCCGGCGGCTTGGCCCATGCCGGCGGCCAGTTCCCTCGTGGCCTGGCGGTTGCGCTCCACCAGGTGCTGGCCGGAGCGAGCGCTTTCCTGAGCCACCTGGGCGGCCTCGGCGGCCTGCTGGGCACTGCGGGCCACCTCTTGAGCGGTGGCGGTCATCTCGTTGACGGCAGTCGCCACCTGCTCGGTGTCGCCCTGCTGACGGGTCATGGCTTCGCGGGAGCGTTCGGTGGTGCCTGAGAGCTGCTCCGAGGCGCCGGCGATCTGCAGCGCGGCGTTCTGGATCTCGTTCATCAGGGTCTGCAGCGAGGCGAGCATGCGGTTGAAGGCCTCGGCGATCTCGCCGATCTCATCGCGGCTGCGCACCGTCAGCCGGCGGGTCAGATCGCTCGCCCCCTCGCTGATCTCCGTCATCAGGTCGCGCATGGCGACCACCGGGGCCACCATCCGGCGGGTCAGCAGCCACTGGGCGCCTCCGGTCAGGCCGAGAATCACCAGTGCGGCGAGGCCGAAGCTCTTCAGGGCCGAACCCCAGGCTGCGACCAGGGAGGAGCCATCCGCCAGGGTGACCAGGGAGGCGAGGGTCTTTCCGGAGCCGTCGCGCAGTGGGATGGCGGCCGCCGTATAGCGCGTGCCATCGATTTTCAGGCCCTCCAGGGTCAGTTCCCGCGGCCCGTGCAGAGACGGCGGGATGCTGCCCTCGGCCTCCAGAGTGGAGGCATTGATGGCGCCGTTGGCCAGGAACATCACCTCGGTGGCGGTGGCCTGCTTGATGGCCTCGGCGGTACCCTGGCGCAGGTAGCTGCCGGCCTTCAGCGTGCCCACCCGGGTACCGTCCCGCAGCACGGGGAAGACGGCGTCCTGAGCCATCTCGCCGGTGGTGGGTGAGACCGTGAAGGCCGTAAGGTTCCGGCCCTGCAGGGCCGCGCTCACCATGGGGTGGGCATGCTTGTCGTCGCCCCACTTGTTCGGGTTGTGGCCGCGCAGCAGCACCACGCCATCGCTGCCGGTCACCTCCAGCGTGCTGAGGGTCGGGTCTATGGCGGCCAGGGCCTGGAATTCCGTGACCAGCACGCCGCGCAGGGCTTGACGGTCGCGCCGGGCCAGGGCCTCGGCCACCCCCGGGTGGCTGGCCATGACGCGCGCGTAGGCGGTCATGCGCACACCCACGTCGCGGATGACGGCGGCGCCGCTGCGGGCGGCGTTCTGGGCGGCGCGCTCGAAGTTCTGCTCGGCGAGCCGATTGAGCTGCAACAAAGCGACCACGGAGGCCGCCACCAGCGTCACGGCGACCACCGCCAGGTTGGCGCCGGTCAACTTGCCCTGAAGGTTCATGTCAGGCTCCCCTATGCCGAATGCGAGGCCGCTCGCGGCTGCAAACGGCCGCTGCCCTGCACAGGTTATCGCCCCGCGGCGCCGCGGCTTGAATGCGTTGGCGCGCAAATTTGACGGATTGCTCAAGGGCTGTCCCTGCCAGCCGGGCTGTCGAGCGTCGGGCTGCCGTGAACCGAGCACGGCCAGGCGCAGGGTCCGGCGAGTCGAGGGAGGGCGGGCGAACCCCTGTCCGCCTGCATGGGACACGCGGCGCCAGTCAGCGCCCCCCGCGGGGACCGGGCCGCCGTGACGGGGCCGCAAGCGATGACGGGGGTGTTAGGCCGGTGGCGACGCCGGCGCCTGGGCGCCCTCCCAGGCCAGGATCGCCCGCTTGCGCAGCGGGCCGCCGCCGTAGTTGCCGAGCACCCCGCTGGCCTGGACCACCCGGTGGCAGGGGATCAGCAGCGAGATGGGGTTGGCCCCAACCGCCCGGCCGACGGCCCGGCTGGCCCGGGGCGCGCCAATGAACCGGGCGATGTCGCCGTAGCTCGCCAGAGTGCCGAGCGGCAGCTGCAGCAGGGCACGCCATACCTTGAGCTCGAAGTTGGTGCCCCGCGGGGCAAGCGGCAGGGGCGGGCCGTCGAAGCCGGGGCGCTCCAGGCGGCCGGCCACCGGCGCGGTGGCGTCCGGGTCCTCTGCCAGCTCTGCCGCCGGGAAGTCCTCCCGCACCGCCTGCAGGGCCATGGCCCGATCCTCGGCGAAGTGCAGGCCGCAGATGCCCCGCTCACTGCGGGCGATGAGCACCGGGCCGAAGGGAGAGTCGTGGATGCCGTAGCGCAGGGTCAGGCCCGAGCCTCCCCGGCCCCAGGCGCCGGGAGTCACCGCCTCCGCGGCCAGGAACAGGTCGTGGAGCCGGGAGGGGCCGGAGAGGCCGGCGTCCAGGGCGGTATCCAGCACCGTGCGGCCGTGCCGCAGCCGCCCCTTGGCGTACTCCACGGTGAGGAACTGCAGCAGCCGCTTGGGCGAGACGCCGGCCCAGCGCTTGAACAGGCGCTGCAGGTGGCCGGGGCTGAGGCCGGCGGCCTCGGCCAGCCGCTCCAGGGCGGGCTGCTCGCGCCAGTGGGCCTCCAGGTAGGCGAGCGCCCGCAGCACATGGGCGAAGTCGCCATCGGCCGCCGCAGCCTCCCGGTCCCGGGCGAGGTATTTTTCCTTGAGCATGGCCTCAGGGTACGCCGGGGATGGTCCGGCGCCACCCGATTGTTGCGACGGGCCGG
>CAZAQB010000236.1:0-3944 GCA_964487155.1 uncultured Ectothiorhodospiraceae bacterium | reverse complement strand
CCTGGCCAGGGCCTGCTCGATCACCTCCACCCCCGCGCCGCGACGCGCGCCCGCCTCGCTCAGGTGACGGCGCCACTGCCGGGCGCCGGGGCGGCCCTGGAACAGGCCCACCAGGTGGCGCGCCATGCGGGAGAGCCGTTCCCCGGCCGCCAGGCGCTGCTCCACGTAGGGCAGATACTCCCGCACCAGTTGCTCCTGGAGCCGCGTGGAGCCGGCAGCGCCGAACACCCGCCGATCGACGGCCTCCAGCAGGCCCGGATTCTGGTAGGCCGCACGCCCCAGCATCACGCCGTCCACTTCCTCCAGCAGGCCGGCAGCGGCATCCAGGTCTGCGATGCCGCCGTTCAACACCACGTCCAGATGGGGGAAGTCCGCCTTCAGGCGGCGCACCCGGCCGTAATCCAGGGGCGGGATCTCCCGGTTCTGCTTCGGGCTCAAGCCATTCAGCCACGCCTTGCGGGCATGCACGATGAAGCGGCCGCAGCCCGCCTTCGCCACCGTCTCGACGAAACCGGCCAGGTGCTGGTAGCTGTCCAGCTGGTCGATGCCGATCCGCGTCTTGACGGTCACCGGCAGCCGCGTGCTCTCGCCCATGGCCGCGACCAGTTCGGCCACATGCTCCGGCTCCGCCATCAGGCAGGCACCGAATCGGCCCGACTTCACCCGGTCGCTGGGGCAGCCCACGTTGAGGTTGACCTCCGCGTAGCCGTAGGCTTCGGCCTGGGCCGCGGCATGGGCCAGCCGGGCAGGCTCGGCGCCGCCGAACTGCACTGCCACCGGAGCGATATCCCGCTCGTCCAGCAGGAAGCGCTCCGCGCCCGCGTGCCAGAGGCCCTCCGCCGGCACCATCTCGGTGTACAGCAGGGCGCGCCGGCTGCAGATTCGCGCAAATCTGCGAAAATGGGCATCCGTCCAGTCCATCATCGGGGCCACGGAAAAGCGCTGGGAGGAGTGTGCTGACATTGTGACGAGGCTGGCGGTCGCAAGACTGAGGCTGGCGCGAGCATATCACCTGGAGGCGGGTGGCCGCCCGGCACCGGAGGGGGAGATTTGAGGGGCGAAGTGCTGTTACTGGGCTCGGAGGGCTGCCGGCTCTGTGACGAGGCGGAGTCCCTGGCTCGCCCGGCGTGCCGGCGGGCGGGGGGCGTGCTTCGCTGCCTGGACATCCTCGACGACCCGGCTCTGGAAGCACGCTATGGGGAATCGATCCCGGTGCTGCGCCGGACCGACACCGGCGACGAACTCGGCTGGCCCTTCGATCACGCCGACATCTACCGGTTTCTGCTATGAGCCGGGTGCTGCGCCCCCTGGTCATCTGTCTGCTGCTTGGCGGGCTTGCCGCCAGCCCGCTGCCGGTGGCTGCCGAGCGCGCCTCCGCCGACGAGGTCTGGGTGCGGGTGGATACCCGGCGTCAGCTTGCGGAGGTCATGCGCGGCAACGATCTGGTGGTGCGCTTCCCCGGCATCTCCATCGGCCGCGGCGGCGCGGCCACCGTGCACCTGCAGGGCGACCACACGACACCCCTGGGCGACTACCGCATCCAGCGCATCAGCCGGCAGAGCCGTTTCCACCTGTTCCTCGAACTGGACTACCCGCGGCTGCCGGACCTCCACGAGGCCAACCGCAAGGGCGTGCTGGACGACGAAACCTACCTCCAGCTGCTGGAGCGCATGTGGCACCACGGCCGGCTGCCTCCCGACACCCCGCTGGGGGGCAGCATCGGCCTCCACGGGTTGGGTGAGGCCGATCCCCTGCTGCATCGCCGGCTCAACTGGACGCAGGGCTGCGTGGCACTGACCGATGCGCAGATCGAAGCGCTGGCAGGCCACGTGCGCGTGGGGACACTTGTCGTCATTCAGTAACAGGGCTTGCCGGCATCTGGCAAGATACTGTTTCCGCAAGGCTTTGCACTGGACAGTGAGGCGCGGCAACGGGTCTTGCCAAACTGGGACTTGAAACTGCCGGGCACTACCGCAATAGTTGCAGCAGCGGTAACCCCTCAGCCGCCTTGTTTGCTTTATTCATACGCCATTCAAGCGACCCACAATCATTCGCAGAATCAGAAGGAGATCTGCCGCATGTCCCACCCGCTGAACAGCATCCTGAAGGTTTCCGTGGCGGCTGCGTCTCTGGCCCTGCTGGCTGGCTGTGCCACCCAGGCCCAGGACACGTCGGCCCTGGAGCAGCAGATCCAGGAGGCCAAGGATGAGGCCCTCGAGGCCACCCGGGCCGCCACCGACGCCCGCGCCAAGTCCGAAGCGGCCCTGAAGGCCGCCAACGAGGCGAAGAGCATGGCGTCCGAAGCCCAGAGCACGGCGCGCTCCGCCCAGCAGACGTCGGACCAGAACAGCCAGCGCATCGACCGGATGTTCAAGAAGTCAATGACCAAGTAGAGACCAGACGTTCGCTCTACGGCCCCGCCCTCGGGCGGGGCTTTTTTTTGCGCCGACCGGCTAACCGCCCGCCAGCGCCGGCGATCCCGGACGTCGTGCGGTGTCCTCCCGCGATACGGGCTCCGGCAGCCCGCTGCGTTGCAGGGCCACGGCCCGCAGCCGGTCATGATCTATCCGGGTTTCGGCTGGCCCCAGCAGCGCCACCACCGCCTCCACCGCGCTCGCCAGCGGGTGCACGCGACCGAGATCCTCCTGCAGGGGCGGATGGGACTCCAGGTAGAGAACGCCGGCGAACCAGCCGGCCTTCACCGGCTGGTTGACGATGCGCACCGGGGTGCCCACCGGCAGCCGCCCGAACAGGTTCTCGATGTCTTCGGGGTACATGCGCACGCAACCGTGGGTTACCCGCATGCCCACGCCCCACGGCCGGTTGGTGCCGTGGATCAGGTAGCCGGGCAGGTCCAGGCGCATCTTGAAGCGGCCCAGTGGGTTGTCGGGCCCGGCTGCCACCACGGCCGGCAGTTCCCGGCCCTCGGCGGCGGCCTCCTCGCGAATGGATTGTGGAGGGGTCCAGGTGGGGTCGCGCACCTTGTCGACGATGCGGGTGACGCCGAGCGGCGTGGACCAGTCCTGGCGGCCGATGCTCACCGGGTAGGTCTCCACCCGCTCGCCTCCCTCCGGGTAATAGTAGAGGCGCATTTCCGCCACGTTCAGCACCACGCCTTGCCGCGGGGCCTGGGGCAGGACGAAGCGGGTCGGTACCAGCACATCGGTGCCTTCGCCGGGCAGCCAGATATCCACCCCCGGGTTCGCCAGGCGCATCTCCTCATAGCCCAGACCATGGCGCCGGCCGATATCCAGCAGGGTCTCATCCCCCTGGGCCTCCACCCGGCGGATCTCTCCCACGACACCCACATCGTCGGGCGGCAGGGGGAACTTCAGCGCCGTGGCGGGCGCCGAGACTGCCAGGCAGATCAGGAGCGGCAGCAGGCGGGCGAACAAGGCGATGCGTGGGATCATTGGCAACCTGCAGAGGCTGAATGAAGGCGGCGTCACTGCCGCGGGGTCGGCGGGCCGGAGTCGAGGCCTTCGCTATGGCCCAGGGGTTGGTCCGGGGCGACCCGGTCGCGAACCGCACGCTTCAACTCCGCGGACTCGGGAAACCGGCCCGCGCGAGCCTTGGAGAACAGGCACTCGCCGTCCAGCCAGACCTCGAATATACCACCCTCCCCCGGCACCAGGGCCACCTCTCCCAGGTGCTCTCCCAGGGAGAACAGCAGTTCCTGGCTCAGCCAGCCGGCGCGCAACACGAACCGGCAGCGCTGGCAGTAGCGGATTTCGATACGTGGTTTCAAGGCATCGGCCTCGCTGCTCTGCTCCCCATGCGCCGATACAGTACAATCGTGGGCGTCAATCAGCGAGGGACGGGGCACCTATGCGATTCGTAAGCTGCAGCGTGGATGGCCGCATTCGTTGGGGGGTGGCTGCCGATCAGGATGTCTGCCTGCCCGACGATGAACGTTTTCCCGCCACGTTGCAGGAGGTGGTGGA
>CAZAQB010000235.1:0-3993 GCA_964487155.1 uncultured Ectothiorhodospiraceae bacterium | reverse complement strand
CATCAGCCACAGATGAACACGGATGAACAGAGGGGGCTTGGGAGAGTCGCCCCCTCACGGTGCCTGATTATGTGCCTGTCTCAGCGGGTCGGCTGATCGAGGCTCGGGGAGCTGCGTTGGCGCCACATCGGCCCGAGGGCGGGCTCGGGCCGGCGCCGGGGAACGACGCCTGGGAGCGGCCCACTCGCCGCGATTCTTCGGCCGACCGGGCCACAGGCACAATCACACTGACTCATCTGCGTTCATCCGCGCTCATCTGTGGCCCAAGGTCCACCTGACCCGCCCCCGGGGCAACTCGGACTCCCCGCCGATACGGTATCCTCGCGGTCTCGCAACGGAGGCCCGGCGTGCTGCGGCGTATCTACAGAATCGCTTTGAGCATCCCCCTGCTGGCGCTGGGGGGGGTGATCATCCGCCTCGGGGTGCTGGTGGACCGGCAGGTGGGGCGCGACCCCGGCCAGGGGCTGGGCCGGCGCTGCCAGGCCGCCTGGTGCCGGGTGTTCTGCCGGCTGTTCGGGGTACGCATGGAACTCGACGGGCCGCCCCCGCCGGCCGGTCCGGTGCTGCTGGTGGCCAACCATGTCTCCTGGCTGGACATCCTCTGCGCGGCCGCCCATTGGCCGGTGTCGTTCCTCAGCAAGTCCGAGATCCGGCGCTGGCCCATCGTGGGCGCCGCCGCCACGGCACTGGGCACCCTCTACATTGAGCGCGGCGCCCGCAACGCCGCCGACCAGGCGGTGGCGGCCATGGGCGGGCGCCTGCGCGAGGGGTATCCGGTGCTGTTCTTCCCGGAGGGCACCACCAGCGACGGCAGCAAGGTGCTGCCATTCCGGCCGCGCCTGTTCCAGGCGGCGGTGGATGCCGCCGCGCCGGTGCAGCCCCTGGCTCTGTCCTACCGCCACGCGGACGGCAGCCTCTGCCGGGAAGCCGCCTTCGTGGGTGATGAACCCCTGCCCCGCCAGGTCTGGCGCATGGCCGCGGTTCCCCGCATCCAGGCCCGCATTCAGGTCACGCCCGTGGTACCCGCGGCGGAAAGCCGCACCGAGCTTGCCCGGCGCAGCCACGATCAGGTGGCGGCCGCCCTGGGCCTGGATGTGCCGATCCCCCGCAGGCGTGCCGCCGGGCGCTGCGTATCAGCCACAGATGAACACGGATGAACCCAGAGAGGGTCCTGGGAGCGAGTGCATAGGCGCTCAGAAGTGGAATCACGCTCCGCGCCCCCCTTGCCATCCCGTTCATCGAGGTTCATCTGTGGCTCTGTGTCGCGCTCCAAGGGCGGTGGGTGAGCGGTTTGGCCTGGGCCTGCCGGCGGCTCGTGGATGGGTGTGTTGGCATTTGCTGCGCCGGCTCCCACGTTTCTTCGCAACGTGGGGCTACGGCGGGTGAGATCGAGCGCACCGGCAGGCCTGCGCGCCGTGCCGAAGCCCGCCGTAGGGCACGTTGCGGAGAAACGTGCCATGGGCGGTGGGTGCGGTGCCACGAGTTAAGCCTGCCGAAGGGCGTGGCGGTCGCCGCCTTGGCGTTTGATGTGCTGTCCCCCGCGTTTGTTGGCAACGTGGGGCTAAGGCCGCATATCAGCCACAGATGAACACAGAGGCATTCCGAGGCGGAATCATGCTCGGCGCCCCCCTTGCCATCCCGTTCATCGGTGTTCATCTGTGGCTCTGTGTCGCGCCCCAGGCCAGGCGCAGCCCTGCCTGCAAGTGGCGCTGGTGGGTCTGGTAGAAGTTGCGGAAGCTGGGCCGGCGGATCTCGGTGCGGGTCAGTGGGCTGGCCCCCCTGAGCGTGAAGTGCCGGCCGTCGAACCAGGGCAGGGAATAACCGTCGTAGGGGAATGGCTGGAAGCCCCGGTAGGGGTGGAACGCATTGGCGCACCACTCCCAGGCCTGGCCCACGCCCTCCAGCAGCCCGCTGCGGTGGGTGGCCTGCCACTCGTACTCATGGGGCAGGCTGGTGCAGTCCGGAAAGGCAGGCCGGGGGGCCCGGCGCTCACAGCGGGCAGATCTCCGCGGGGCGGCCCGGGGTCAGGCGCGCCAGGTGGTGATCCGGTAGCGGCTCCCAGGCGCCGCTGTCGTCCAGCGGCTCCGAAGCCAGCAGGCTGGCGCCGGGAAACGCTGGCGCCTCGCCGGTGCGGTACAAGGTGGGGCAGTCGAGGCCCACCGCGTGGCGCAGCGCGTACAGGCTCTCGCCCTCGGTGAACACCACCGTGAGCAGGGCCGGGCGCCCCTCTCCCCATTCCTCGGCCAGCTCCGCCAGCCGGCCCAGGGCTGCCAGCGGCGCCAGGGCGTCCACCGCACAGAGCTGGCGCAGGCAGGCGAACAGGTACTCGGAGTCGGTGTTGCCGTGGACCTCCGACTCGATCTCCGGCGCCAGCCAGCGCCGGATCCTGGGCCGGGCGGCGAGCGGGAACTCGCTGAGATAGCCGTTGTGCAGGAACATCAGCCGCCGGTCGGCGAACGGCTGGGTGTTGGCAAAACCGGTGCCGAAGCCCTCCGTCGCGCTGCGCACGTTCGCCATCCACAGCCCTCGGTGCAGGCTGCGCCCGAGGGCATCCAGGTTGGGGTCCGCCCAGGCGGGCAGGAAATGCCGGTACACCGCGGGCTGCCCCGCCTGGTCGTACCAGCCGACGCCGAAGCCGTCGGCGTTGAGTGCCGCGGACTTCATTTCACGCGGCGCCCAGGCCTGGTGGATCAGGCTGTGGACCGGGGCCCGCAGAAACTCATGCAGGGCCAGTTCCGGCCCCAGGTATGCGCCCAGCCGGCACAAGGCAGGCTCCTGTCAGTTGTGAATTTGTGCGTTCGTCATCAACGGGTGCTAGCGTAGAGCCTCAGCCGCCTCACGGAAAAGAGGGTGTACCCCCATGCCCGATGTTGTGCCGCGGTCCGCCGACTCCCGGATCAGCGATCCCCGCTTCACTCTGCAGGCGCTCGCCCCGGTCCGCCGGGTGCCCGGGCTGGCGGAGGATCTGCTGGAAGGCTTCGCCCGTCGGCCCCGCACCCTTCCGCCCAAGTACTTCTATGACGCCCGGGGCTCGGAACTGTTCGACCGCATCTGCTCCACCGCCGAGTACTATCCGACCCGCACCGAGGCCGCCCTGCTGCAAAGCGGCGCCGCCCGGTTGCTTGAGCGGGCCCGCCCCGATGCCCTGGTGGAACTGGGCGCCGGCACCGCCCGCAAGACCCGCCTGCTGCTGGAGCAGTTCGACCGGGCCGGGCTGGCATGCCAGTACTGGCCGTTCGATGTGTGCGCGGAGGTGCTGGAGCAGGCCGCCGGCGAGCTGCTGGAGGCTTTCCCCTGGCTGCGCGTCAACGCCCTGGTGGGTGACTACATGGCCGGCCTGGAGGGCCTCGCGCTGCCACCGGGACGGCGCCTGTTCATGTTCCTCGGGGGCACCATCGGCAATTTCGCGCCGGGGGAATCCGTGGCCTTCCTGGAGCAGATCGCCGCGCTCATGGGCCCCGACGACTACCTGTTGCTGGGCACCGACCGGGTCAAGGAACGGGGCGTGCTGGAGGCAGCCTACGATGATGCCGAGGGCATCACCGCCGAGTTCAACCGCAACCTGCTGCGGGTGCTGAACCGGGAGCTGGGGGCGGATTTCGATATCTCAGCGTTCGAGCACCGCGCGCTCTACGACCCGGCCCGGGCCCGCATCGAAATGCACCTGGTTTCCCAGCGCGACCAGAGCGTCGCCTTCCAGCAGCTGGACAGGCGCTACGAGTTTGCCGACGGCCAGTACATCCTCACCGAGATCAGCCGCAAGTTCACGCCGCAGGCACTGGATTCGGAACTCTCCCAGGCCGGCCTGGAGACGGTCCTGCACCTGGAGCCGGACAACGGCTACTTCTCCCTGGTGCTGGCGCGAAGGGCGTAGGCCGGATAAGCACTGTGTGGTGGGTATGGCCGGGCGCGGGAGGCGCGGCGCGACGGGGACGCCGGATGCGGCGCTGGCGCGCCTTATCCGGCCTACGCGGGCCCGGCCGCGCCCCGGGG
>CAZAQB010000234.1:0-4015 GCA_964487155.1 uncultured Ectothiorhodospiraceae bacterium | reverse complement strand
TGGCGTCCACCACGGTGCCCTCACGCAGCAACAGCCCGCGCTCGGCCAGATGGGCGTTGATCACCTCGAAGATGCGCCGGGTGAGTTTGTTGTTCTCCAGGCGGCGGCGAAACTTGAGCAGCGTGGTGGCATCCGGGGCGGCCTCCCGGCCCAGGTCGATACCCACAAAGCGGCGGATCGCCTGGGAGTCGTAGATGGCATCCTCGATCCCCTCGTCCGAGAGCCCGAAGCACTGCTGGGCGACGTACATGCGCAGCATCCGCGAAAGACCGATGGGCGGGCGACCCCGGCCGCCACCGGTGGGATAGGAGGCCTCAAGCTCAGCCTCCAGGGCCGACCAGGGCACCAGTGCCTCCATCTCGGCGAGGAAGCGATCCCGGCGGGTGACCTTCTTCTTGGTGGCGTACTCCAGCTCCGAGAAGCTCGACTGCATGGCGCTCGCTCTCCGTCCCAACCGACTGGCGCTATTATCCCAGGCGCAGCCTGCCGGCGGGAGGCCGGGGCGGGAATAAATCAGTGTTTCCCTAGGGACCGTAGCCCGAGATAATAGCACTGCTGCGCGAACTCGGGATGGATTCTTTTATCTATTGGTGACCGTTTTCATGAGTATGGACAAGCTCTCGGTAGTGCTTCCAGCCAAAAATGAGTCGAAGCCGCTAGGCGAATTGCTGCCCAGGCTGCAGGCGCTTCTGCCGCGGGCGGAGATTCTTGTGGTGGACGATGGCTCAAGCGATGATACAGCCCAAGTAGCGCGCGCGTTTGGAGTTCGGGTTGTATCGCATCCTTACTCCATCGGAAACGGCGGTGCCATTAAGACGGGGGCCCGGCATGCAACAGGTTCCCGTATCGTCTTCATGGATGCGGACGGACAACACAATCCAGCCGACATTCCGCGGCTTCTGGCGGCTCTCGACGAGGGCTACGACATGTGCGTTGGCGCCAGGAGTCGGCGGTCCCAGGCAAATGCCGGGCGCGCGGCCGCCAACGGCGTCTACAATCGGCTGGCCACATTCATGGTGGAGCATGAGGTCGAGGATCTGACGTCGGGATTCAGGGCAGTCGTCGCCCACAAGTTCCGGGAGTTCCTGCACTTGCTGCCCAACGGGTTCTCCTATCCCACCACCATCACGATGGCCTTCTTCCGGGCCGGCTACTCCGTAGGCTACGTGCCCATCGAGGCTGGCCGCCGCCTGGGCAGAAGTCACGTGCGGCTGATAAGGGACGGCATTCGGTTCCTGCTGATCATCTTCCGCATTGGCACGCTTTACTCGCCCCTGCGAATGTTCTTCCCCATTAGCCTACTATTCGCGACTCTCGGCACGGCGTACGCTTCGATCACACTGGTTCAGCAGGGACGCTTCACTAACATGAGCGCGCTGCTGCTGAGCGTCGCCGTGTTGGTGTTTCTAGTTGGACTCGTTTCGGAACAGGTCACGGCTCTGATGTACCAGGGCACCAATCGGCGCCGGTCGACCGATCCGGTTGAATCCCAGACCGGAGGAGAGGGGTGACTTCGCGGCTGGGTGGGCATCTTGATCAGACTGTGTTCATCGTCTCCACGGGGCGCACTGGAACCAACGCGATCGCGCACTACCTGTCCGACTTGGGAGCAGGTGTCAGGGCGGTCCACGAGCCGAAGCCGTCCCGGATATTCCGCGTCATTTCCAACATGCACCTGTGCGGACGCATCAGCACTGACACCGTCGCAGCCGCACTACGCGCGACGCGGAGGCGCCACTTGGCGGCGCTGACGTCGGGTACGTACGTCGAGTCGAACCCGTTTCTCCACGGCTGCTTGGACGCTTTGGAGGAGGCATTCGAAAACGTACGGGTACTGCACATCCTCCGCGAGCCAATCGGCTACATCCGGTCCCACATAAACCACGGGGTCTTCGTCGGCTTGAAGGGGCTGGCGGGTCGTAGGTTCCCATACTGGCTGCTGAAGCCGGACTACTTCGACGCGGCCTCGCGTCTGCACTGGATATCCCTTAGCCAGGAGGAGCGTCTGGCGTGGCGGTGGGCTACGATCAACTCCGTACTAGACGAGGGTGAACGCCTGTTCGGCTATCGATACCGTCGCATTCGCTATGAGGATCTGTTCAACGGACCGGTGATTGAGAGCGTCATGGAGTGGCTCTCATTGCCCGGAAGTGATCGACTGCGGGAACTCGCCGCCGAGCGCCGCTACAACGAGAGTCGTGTGGAGCGGGCCAGACCGCTGGAGGATTGGCCAGATCCAGTGCGGCAGCGGGTGCGTGAACTGTGCGAAGCCGGCATGATTCGCTATGGCTATGACCCGGACCGGATCGCTAACCCAGTCAGACCGCACGCTGCAATGACGGTTTCCAGCGAACATGCGCAAATTCGCTAGCGCTGGTGCCAACCTCGTGCTGACAGCGACAGTGCTGTATTACGCTGCGGGCCAGTTGGATCTGGTCCAGATGGTTGCAACCCTGGTGAACGCCAACCACAAGCTACTTGCCCTCGCGTTTGCCAGCTACTTCTTGAATTACCTTGCGAGGGCCCTCAGATTCCGTCTTCTGCTCACGGCGCACCAAGCCCCGTTTATGCGGCACCTAGCGGCCACCCAGGTCCACGGGGCTGTAAACTACTTCCTGCCTGCGCGGCTCGGAGAACTGAGCTATCCATGGCTGGCCCACCGAGTCGTCGGCGTATCCTTGGGTAGCGGAGCGTTGGCACTGCTGCTGGCGCGGCTGCTGGACCTTGCCGTCATCGCGTTCCTCGTGGTCATCGTGTTGGTGGTGCAGCACGCGATTCTGCCCGGATGGCTCGAGAGCGTCCTCGTGGCGTTCGTTATCGTCTCAGGCGTTGCCCTAGGAGGCATGCTCGTTGTTTTTCGGCAGTCCTGGCGGTTTCCGGACGGGCGCGCCGGCCATATCCTGCGGCGCATACGCCAAGCACTGCGTGAGGGCTGGGCGGGGCCACGGCGGCTGTCCCTGGTTGGATTGAGCCTCACCGCCTGGATGGCGACCCTGGGGAATTTCTACCTGATCACATTGGCGCTGGATTTTGACGTGACGGTTGCCCATGTAGTGCTCATCAGCGTTATTGCCCTGCCGCTGTCCCTGCTGCCGTTTCATGGTGTTGCCAATGTGGGTGCCCACGAAGTCGCATGGACCGTGGCGTTCCAGGTGTTGGGGGACAGCCACGGAACGGCGCTCTCAGCAGCCGTTGGCAGCCACATTGTCTTGCTGGTCATGGTCGCGCTGCTCGGGATGTGTGGGCTGACATTGGCTTGGCTCGTGGGCAAACCATCCAGGCCGGAACCTGGCTTCAGCCGGGGTGACGAAGGGGCCGGTGGCGAGCTATGAGCCGGCAGACGCTGCGCATGATGAACTGGTTCATACGAAGGCTGCTACCACCGCTTCGGCCGCTGCTCCTACCAGTCGCCGTTGGATGTCGCCTCGTTCGCCTGCTGGTTGCAGGGGCGCTCTTCTTGGAGGCCGAATGGCTCAAGGGCCGATTCGCCCACTGCGGCCGTGGTGTGTGGATCCACGGTCCGGTCCGGATTACGGGCGCCGGTCGCCTGACCGTCGAGGACAATGTCCATATCAACCGGAACGCCTTCATTCGCGCGGAGGGCGGACTGCGAATCGGAGCCAACACGCATATCTCCCGCAACCTGCTGGTTTACACCTGCAACCATGATTACGAGGGCCGCCGCCTGCCCTACGACGACAGACAGATCAGGAAGCCCGTGTCCGTCGGTCGAAACGTCTGGATCGGGATGAACGTCTGTATCACGCCAGGTGTAACCATCGGCGACGGAGCGGTAATTGGAATGGGCACGGTGGTTTCGAAGGACGTTCCGGCTCTAGCCGTTGTCGGCAATGCGCCGCAACGTATCCTCAAGCAAAGGAACGAGGATCACTATCTGCGATTGGACGCCGAAGCCGCTTTCGGTGGCCCGTCCGGCATGGAAATTCGTTGAATGGGCTGTAATGGTGGCTACGGGTGGATTCGAACCACCGACCCCATCATTATGAGTGATGTG
>CAZAQB010000233.1:0-4040 GCA_964487155.1 uncultured Ectothiorhodospiraceae bacterium | reverse complement strand
GTTTCTTCGCAACGTGGGTCTACGGCGGCGGTGTCCAAGGCCGTGCCGAGGCCCGCAGCGTGGCTGGCGCCGCACCCCATGAGCGGCTTGGAGCGTGGTGAGCGCGTAAAGTATTTCGTAAACGCCCTCGGGGTACTGAGTACGCTCAGGGCTGGTCGACGGGCGGCGTCGAGGCCGCCGGGCCCCGTTCCATCAGGAATACGTACAGCCCGGCCGCCACGATCAGCGCCGTCCCCACCCAGGTCATGGTGTCGGGAAAGTCGCCGAACACCAGCAGGCCAAGCACCGTGGCGCTGATGATCTCCAGGTACTGGAACGGCGCCAGCACGCCTGCCGGCGCGTAACGGAAGGCGAAGGCGATGATCAGGTGGCCCACCGTGGCCACCACCCCCAGGCCCAGGAACAGCAGCCACTCGCGGGCGTCGGGCCAGGCCGGCGCCAGCACCGGCAGCGCCAGGGCCTGCCCTGCGGCGACGGCTACTGACAGGACCGCGGCGGCAAACAGCCCGCCCCAGAACTGCATGGCCAGGGGGTCCTCGGCCACCGCCAGGTGGCGGGTCAGGGTCAGGTAGCCGGCGAAGCAGATGGCCGTGCCGAGCGGCAGCACCGCCGCCCAGCCGAAGGCCTGCCAGTTGGGGCGGATCACCACCAGGGCCCCCAGCAGCCCCACCCCCACTGCCGCCAGCCGGCGCCCGCCGACCCGCTCCCCCAGGAACACCGCCGAGAGCAGGGTGAGCAGCAGCGGCTCCACGAAGAAGATCGCCAGGGCGTTGGCGATGGGCAGGTACTTGACCGCCCAGACGAACAGCAGGATGGCGGCGGCGATGAGCACGCCCCGGGCGGCGTGCACGCCAAGCTGCCGGCTCGCCAGGGGCCGACCCATTACCCGCATCACCGCCAGCAGCAGCAGGCTCTGGAAGGCGAACCGGCCCCAGGCTACCTGGCCGGGCGACAGGGTCGCCGCCAGCAGCTTGGCGAAGGCGTCGATGCCCGGCAGCATGAACATGGCCGCCGCCATCAGGGCCATGCCCAGTTCCACTTCCCGGCGATGGCGGACGGTGCCCTGAGCTGTGGCCACGAGTCGTTCTGCACTCCCGATGAGGATTTGGGGGCGGGCCTCCCACAGGAGGCTCCGGGCAGGCGCGCGGGTACCATCCTGTGGGCGCGCCCTCGCCGCGATTCTTCGTCCGGCTGCGACAGCGACATAACCAGGTGCCTGCCAGAGCAACAAGTCTGGACGACGCGGGCCGACCGCGCCCGGTAAACCGAATTCCCCCGGCCGGCCCGAAAGCTGTTAGACTTCGCGGGCTTTATCGATCACGTCTCTCTCCCCTGTCCAGATCTGTCCTGGCCCGCCGGTTAGCGACGTTCCGCGGCTACCTCGCCGCGACGTGCCGGCACTCCGCGCACGTTCACAACGAATCGCCGCCCGCCCGGCGGCCAAGGGTATGCACTTGTCCTTCGAACAGCTCGAACTCGATCCCATCCTGTTGCGGGCCGTGGCGCGCTGCGGTTTCCAGACCCCCAGCGAGATCCAGCGCCAGGCCATCCCCGCCGCGCTGTCCGGCCGCGACCTGATGGCCTCCGCCCAGACTGGCACCGGCAAGACCGCCGCCTTCGTGCTGCCGGCATTGCAGCGCCTGTTGAGCCCGCCCGCCAAGCCAGGCATCGGCCCCCGGGTGCTGGTGCTCACCCCCACCCGGGAGCTCGCGACCCAGGTTTCCGAGGAAATCGGCAATCTGGGCCGGTTCACCCGGCTGTCGGGCGGCGCGGTGGTGGGGGGTATGCCCTATCCGCCCCAGCAGCAGCTGCTGCGGCGCCCCCTGGACCTGCTGGTGGCCACCCCGGGCCGGCTCATGGACCACATGGAGCGCGGCCGGGTGGACTACTCCCGGCTCGAGCTGCTGGTGCTCGACGAGGCCGACCGGATGCTGGACATGGGCTTTTTGGACGCCGTCCAGCGCATTGCCGAGGCCACGCCCTCGGACCGCCAGACCCTGCTGTTCTCCGCCACCCTGGAAGGTCCGGTGCAGAAGGTGGCCGGACGGCTGCTGCGCGACCCGGCGCGCATCCAGCTGGACCCGGTGACCTCGCCCCACGAGTCCATCACCCAGCGCCTCCACCAGGCTGACCACATGGATCACAAACACGCCCTGCTGGAGCACCTGCTGGGGGACGGCAACGATCACCAGACCCTGGTGTTCACTGCCACCAAGCGCTCCGCTGACGCCCTGGCCCAACGCCTGCGGGAGGGCGGCCACCGCAGCGGCGCGCTGCACGGCGACATGAGCCAGAACGAGCGCCGCCGCTCCGTGGAGCGGCTGCGCCGCGGCCAGATCCGGGTGATGGTGGCCACCGACGTCGCCGCCCGCGGACTGGACGTGCGCAGCCTCGCTCTGGTAGTCAACTTCGACCTCCCCAACTCTCCGGAGGACTATGTCCACCGTATCGGCCGCACCGGCCGCGGCGGGGATACCGGCACGGCCGTCTCCCTGATCGGCCGCCAGGACTGGCCCAAGCTCTCCCGTATCGAGCGGCTCACCGGCCGGCGCATCGAGCGGGCGGTGATCGCCGGGCTCGAGCCTCGCTACCCGGAGCCCCGCGGCGGGTCGGCGCGTCCCGCCGCCCGGCGCGCCGGCCCGCCGCGGCGACCGGGAGCGCCGGATGGCGCCCGGCGCCGGAGCGTGCGAGCCTGATGGCCACGCTGAAGGAGGCATGCCTCCTTCAGCCACCGGTTGCGCGGCGCCGGTCCGCGCTGGCCGGGAGCGGACGGCCGGGACTCTCCCCGGCGTCCTCGGCCCTAACCCCGCAGTGAGGTGGATATGGCAAGACAGAACTTCAACTTCGAGAAGCGCCAGCGTGAGATGGACAAGAAAAAGAAGAAGGAGCAGAAGCTGCAGCGCAAGCTGGAGCGCAAGCAACCCACCGGCTCGGAGGCCGACCCGTCTGCCGAGACCGACACCGACGCCGACGTCGCTCGCGACGGCGACGAGTAGCCTCCCTTTGGGGCGCCAGCTCCCGGCCTGGACTCCTGGCCCCGAACGGATGTCATGAAGATACCCCCACGCATCGCGCCCCTGGTGGAAGACGGGCTGGTGGACGAGGTGGTGCGCCAGTTGCGCAGTGGCAAAGAGGCCTCCATCTTCGTGGTCCGCTGCGGCGGCGAGATCCGCTGCGCCAAGGTCTACAAGGATGCGGAGCAGCGCAGCTTCCGCAGCCGGGCCCGCTACCAGGAAGGCCGCGGGGTGCGCAACAGCCGCCGCGCCCGGGCCATGGAGAAGGGCACGCGCTACGGGCGTGGCGAGGCCGAAGCGGTCTGGCAGACCACCGAAGTGGACGCCCTGTATCGGCTCTCTGAGGCCGGCGTGCGGGTGCCGACTCCCTACCAGTTCATCGACGGCGTGCTGCTCATGGAGCTGGTCACCGACGCCGAGGGCCGTGTCGCGCCACGTCTCGACGACCTGGTTCCCAGTCCCGCCCAGGCCAGGCGCTGGCACCGCCAGCTGGTGCAGGAGGTGGTGCGCATGCTCTGCGCCGGGGTGATCCACGGCGACCTCTCCGAGTACAACGTGCTGGTGGATGCCAGAGCGCCGGTCATCATCGACCTGCCCCAGGCAGTGGACGCTGCCGGCAACAACAGCGCCGGCCAGATGCTGGCCCGGGACGTGGAAAACCTCACCACCCACTTCGCCCGCCATGCTCCGGAGCTCGCCGGCAGCCAGTTCGCCGCCGAGATCTGGCGGCACTACCAGCGCGGCACGCTGACGCCCCACACCGAACTCACCGGCCACTGCCCCCGGGAAGAGCGGCCGGCGGACCTGGCGAGCGTGCTGCGCGAGATCGAGGCGGCCCGGGAAGAGGCCCTGGGCCGGACGGTCGACGGCCCCGACGGCGGGGATCCGGAGTGGATGGCCTCAAAGTGGAACACGCTCGCCCGGCGCGATTCCTACGGCGCAGACTCCTAGCCCGAAGATTTCATGAATTTTTGCTGATATCGCGTAGGATATTGGTTTCACAAGGGACTTTTCGAAGGAGCGGCG
>CAZAQB010000232.1:0-4065 GCA_964487155.1 uncultured Ectothiorhodospiraceae bacterium | reverse complement strand
TAGACCCACGTTGCGAAGAAACGTGGGGGCGGCATAGCAAATGCCGAGATGTCAATTTCCGGGCCCGTGCCCGCAGCGACCCGCGGGATTCATACCACCGCCCGCTGGCACGTTTCTACGCAACGTGCCCTACGGCGGGCTTCGGTCGGCACCGGGCGGCATCCCCACCCCTTCCCCGGCGCGCTTTCTCCTGTAAACGCCCGCTCAGTCCGCGTCGGCGTCTCCCAGGGCTGCCAGCACCTGCCGGTCGTCCAGCGCCGGAAACTCCTGGTAGAAGTCCGCTACCGCCGCCACCCGGGATGGAGTGAGCAGGCAGACCACCTCATCGGCCTGCTCCCGGAGGCGTTCGGCGGTGTCCGCGGCGGCCACGCCGAGCGCCGCCACCAGCCGGGCCGGACGCTGGCGGCGGATCGTGTCAAGCGCGCTGGCGAGGGTGGCGCCGCTGGCGGAGCCGTCATCCACCACCACGCTGAGCCGGCCCATGGGGCTGTGCGCGCCGCGCCCGGGCGTGTAGTACTGCCGCAGCTGGCGCAGAGTGGCCAGTTGCCGGTGGGCCTCCCGCTCCAGCTCGCCCTCGCTGACTCCATCGCGGCGAACGCCCGGCAGCAGGTGCAGGTTGCCGCCCTCGCTGACCGCGCCCAGGGTCTGGCCGACATCGCGCGGATGGCACAGCCGGGCCACCAGCACCAGGTCCAGCCGACCCTCGAGGCGGTCCGCCAGGATGCGGCCCATGGGCGCTCCGCCCCGGGGCACGCCCAGCACCAGGGGGTTCTGGCCGCGGCACCCGTCCAGCCGCGCCGCCAGCTGGCGGGCCGCGTCCGCGCGGCTGGCCAGCACAGTCATCTGCGGCGGTCGCGGGCATCGCCCCCCGTGGGCCGGCCCTGGCGGCTGCCGGGCATGGCCTCGGGGAGGCTCCACGGGTCGGTCTCGCGCAGTCCCAGCAGGGTGCGCACGCCGGCGCTGTCCGGGATGGCGCATACCGCCCGGGCCAGCGCCCGGGCCGTGTCCTGGGTGGTGCGTCCAAGGCTGAGGCACAGGGAATCCAGGTACTGGGGTTCGGCACACAGGTTGCGGTAGCCCAGGCCCACCAGCACCGGCACCACGCGCGGTACCCGGGGCAGCACGCCGCACAGCTGGATGCGGTCGATGCCTGGCCCTGCCACCTCCCCCACCTGGGCCAGGAAGCGGTACAGCACCGGGGCGTAGGGGTCCAGCACGCCGGCCAGCTCAGCCACTCCCCGGTCCGCGCCGAACAGGCACTGCATCAGGTCGTTGCAGCCGATGCATACGAACTGGGCCAGCTCCAGCCACTGGTCCATGGCCAGGCAGGCGGCGGGGGTCTCCGCCATCAGGCCCAACGGCACGCTACCGCCGCCGTGGGCCAGGATCTCCTCGCGCCGCGCCAGGAAGTCCTCGGTGCGCACTACGTAGGGCAGCATCATGCGCACCGGGAAGTCCTCCGCCACCCGGGCCAGGGCCTCCACCTGAGCCAGGTAGACCGATCGCACCGGCTCCCGCTCGTAGAGCCGCGAGCCCCGCAGGCCCAGCAGCCCCTGCATGTCCGGCATCTCCGGCAGCCACTCCGGGCGCTTGTCGGCGGCCAGGTCCAGCAGCCGGAAGGTGACCTCCAGGGGGGCAGCCGCCTCGCATACCTCCCGGAATGCGGCGGTGAGGTCGTCCACGCCGGGAGGGTGCGGGCTGGAGGCCAGCAGGTACTCGGTGCGCACGATACCCACCCGGGCCGCTGCGTGGCGCCTCGCCGCCTGGGCCGCGGCGATACCGGCCACGCTGGCGCGCAGCTCCACCGGTACCCGGTCGGCGGTGAGAACGGGGGTGCCGGGCTGGACTGCTGAGCGCTGGCGGCGTTCGGGGCGCTCGTAGAGCTCGGGATCCCCGATCAGACCCTCGGAAGCATCCACCGTCACCCAGTCTCCCTCGCGCAGCTCCCGGGCCTGGTGGGGGGCGATGATGACGGTGGGCAGTTCCATGCCGGCCAGGCGCAGCATGGGGTGGGCCAGCGGTGCCGTACCCACCACTACCAGGGCGGCGGCAGCGCCTGAAAAACTCAGCAGCTCGTCGTAGGACAGGACCACCACCCGGTGCTCCGGGCCGCCATTGGCCGCCCCGAAGTGCACCGGACCCCGGGCGCGGCCCGGCACGAACGGGGTGACGTGGAGGGGGCTCATCATGGAATGACTCCCTGGCGCTGGTAAGACCGGCTGCCGAGCGGCCCAGACCTGAGCATAGTCGCAGTGCCCGGACGCTCGCGAGCCGTGCTGCCTCAGATCCGGGCGAACCAGGCCGACAGGGCGTCCTCGGTGGCGTCGGCGCCCCCGGCGGGCCGGAATACGGCGACCTCCGGGTGGTCGGCCTGCCTGACCGGCTCCAACTCACCCAGCTGGTGGCGCAGCACCGACAGATCGGCCTCCGATGCGTCGCGGCCCTTGGCCGCCCGGCGCCGCAGGCGGCGCTCCAGTTCCTCGCGGGGTGCCTCCAGCGCCAGCACGGCACAGGGCACCTCCCGCCGGCGGCCCACGCTCAGGATCTCGCGCCGCTGCCAGGCCTTGAGGGCGGCGGCGTCCACCACCACCGAATAACCGCCCGCCAGCGCCGCGTCCGCCAGGGCCGCCAGGCGGCGGTAGGTGCGCCGGCTCATGTCCGGGGTGTAGGCCCCCTGCTCCAGCCCCGAGCCGGTGCGCTGCTGCGCCGCCAGGCCCAGCAGGCGTTTGCGCTCGACGTCGGAGCGAAGCCGGATGCAGCCGAACGCCTCCACCAGGGCCAGTGCCGCCCGGCTCTTGCCGCTGCCCGACAGGCCGTGGGTCAGCACCAGCGCCGGCCGGCCGGGGTGGGTCCGGACCTCGGCGAGGGCCAGGTAGCCGGCTGCCTCGGGCTTCCCCTGCAGCGCGGCCACCTTGGCCCGCACCATGGCCCGGTAGACCCGGTAGAAGCCCAGGACCTGCAGCGCAGCATAGTCTCCAGTGCGCTCCAGGTAGGCGGACAGCAGCCGCCGGGCGAGCCGGGGGGCGCCCCGGAACTCCAGGTCCATCAGGGTGAAGGCCAGATCCGAGGCGGTGTCGATCCAGCGCAGCGCCGGGCTGAATTCGATGGCGTCGAAGGCCTGGACACGATCCCGCCACCACAGCAGGTTGTCCAGGTGCAGGTCGCCATGGCATTCGCGAAAGTGGCCCTGGGCGCGGCGCTCCCGGAAGGCGGGCATCAGGGCGGCGCCGGTCTCCCGGGTGTAGCGGTCCACCGCCGCCAGCTCGGCGCCGGGCAAACCCGCCGGGGCAGGCTCCAGCGTCCGGAGGTTTTCCAGGGCGGGGGCCAGCACCGCGTCGGGGGTTCCCCAGGGCTCACCCGCGGTGGCGACCGGGGCCTCGTCGTGCATGGCAGCCAGCGCCGCCGCCAGGGAGTCGATTCGGGCGCCGGAGAGCTGCCCGGCGGCCAGCTGGGCGCTCAGCAGGGCGTCCTGGGGGAAGCGGTGCATGCGTACCGCCGGCTCCAGCAGCGGACCCGGGCCGCCGATGCGGGGCCGCTCCGGGGGGCCGGCGATGTCCACCACGCCCAGGTAGAGATCCGGGGCAAAGCGGGCGTTGAGGCGCAGTTCCTCCCGGCAGAAGTGCTGCCGGCGCTGCAGGGTGGAGAAGTCCACGAAGCCCAGATCCACCGGCTTCTTGAGCTTGTAGGCGTAGTCGCCAGCCAGCAGCACGCTGGAGATGTGGGTGTCCCGGTGTTCGACATGGTCCACCGGGTGCGGGTAGCAGGCCGGAGCCTCCATCGCGGCGACCAGCGCCCGGTGGCGGGCCAGGGACTCCTCGGCAGGGTTCACCGCAGCCGCCCTCCGATCAGCGGGTCGGCAGCCCTTTTTCCGCCAGCCAGGCCGGGTTGAACAACCGGGAGTAGTAGCGCCCGCCGCCGTCGCAGAGCACAGTGACGATGGTGTGGCCGGGACCCATTTCCCGGGCCAGGCGCACCGCGGCCACCACGTTGAGCCCGGCGGAGCCGCCCAGGAACAATCCTTCCTCCGCCAACAGCCGGTAGACCATCGGCACCGTCTCGGTGTCG
>CAZAQB010000231.1:1161-4071 GCA_964487155.1 uncultured Ectothiorhodospiraceae bacterium | reverse complement strand
GGCCTGGAGCCCCTGGACGCCGCCGCCCTGCAGGCGTCCCTGCCCGGCGAGCTTGCCTGCCCGGTGGAGGCGGTGGAGGTTACCGGCTCCACCAATGCCGACCTGCTGGGCCGCCTGAATGAACCCCTGCCCCGGGCGCTGTTCGCCGAGCGCCAGCGCTGCGGCCGGGGCCGCTGGGGCCGGCACTGGGAGTCCGACCCGGGCAGCGGCATCTACTTCTCCCTGGCCTGGCCTTTCGAGGCCGCCGCCGGCGGCCTGGCGGCGCTCAGCCTGGTCACCGCGCTGCACCTGGCGGAGGTGCTGGAGGCCTGGGGGGTGCCCGAGCTGGGCCTGAAGTGGCCCAACGACCTGCTCCGGGGCGAGGCCAAGCTGGGGGGCATCCTGGTGGAGCTGGCCGGGGAGATCCCCGGCCCCTGCCGCGCCGTGGTGGGAGTGGGCGTCAACTGGCGGGCGGGCGAGGCCCTGGCCGGGCGCGCCGGACGTGCGGTGGCGGGGGTGGCCGACGCCGCGCCGGCCGCGCCCGGCAGGGGCCGCCAGGCGCTGGCGGCCGAGCTGTTGGCCGCCACGGCCCGGGCCTGCCGCAGTGTCGAGCAGGGCAGCGCCGGGCAGCAACTCCGGGACGGCTGGCCCCGCTACGACCGGCTGCGCGACCGCCCTGTCACCGTGACCCTGCCCCGGGGCGAGCTCCAGGGCGTGGCCCGCGGCATCGACCCGGACGGCGCCCTGCGCCTGGAGACTGCCGAGGGCGTCACCCGGCTATGGAGCGGCGAGCCGGAACTGCGGGTGCGGGCATGATCCTGGTGGTGGACGCGGGCAACAGCCGCCTGAAGTGGGGCCGGGTCAGCGACCGGCGTCTCCAGCAGCCCGCCAGTGTCCCTCACGGCCCCGCCGACCTGGATCTGGACGTCCTCTGGGGCGGCCTGGAGCGACCCGAGCGGGTGCTGGCGGTCAGCGTCTCCGCGCCGGCGGTGGTGGAGCGTATCGGCCAATGGACCCGCGAGCGCTGGGGCGTCGATCCCCAGTCCCTGCAAACCCCCGCCGTCGGCGGCGGCATCGCCTGTGCCTATCCCGAGCCGGCCGGCCTGGGGGTGGACCGCTGGGCGGCCCTGGTCGGGGCCCGGCGCCACGGCCTGCTGCCCGCCGTGGTGGTGGACTGCGGCACCGCCGCCACCTTCGACCTGCTGACCCCCGGCAGCGGCGGCGGTCCGGACCGCCACCAGGGGGGCTTCATTGTCCCCGGGCTCGCCACCATGCGCCGCTCCCTGAGCGACCGGGCCCATCACCTGCCGGAAGTCACCGGCGAGGCGGTGCAAGTGCCGGCCCTGAACACCCCCGACGCCATCCGCAGTGGCACCCTGCTGGGCCTGGCGGGCCTGGTGGAGCACCTGGCGGTGTGCCTGGAAGACGTGGCCGGAGCGCCCTGCACCCGGGTCATCACGGGCGGCGACGCCCCCGCGCTGCTGCCCCACCTGCCGTCCGGCTACCGCCACTATCCCGATCTGGTGCTGGAGGGCCTGGCCGCCGTGGCGGGGTCAGAGGGCTGATCCATGCGCGCCCTGATCGTGCTGCTGGTGCTCTGCAACGCCGCCCTGCTGGCCTGGGGCCTGACGCGGTCGCCGCCGCCCGCCCACGGGCCGCCGCCCCCCGGCGGCAACCTGGTGCTGCTCTCCGAGGTGGAGCAGGAGCCGGCGGCCGCCGCCGCCCAGTCGACCGCTGCCCCCAAGCTTGACGCCGAACCCCCGGCGGAGGGGCCGGTCGCGCCCCAGGCCGCGCCCGGCACGGCCGACGCGCTGCAGGCGGCGGAGGGAGACGCCGCCGAACCCTCCGCCACCGAGACGACGTCCGCGGCTGCGGCTGCGGCTGAACAGGGATCAGACCCCGTTTCTCCTGTTGAAGAAACGGGGTCTGCTCCCGCACCCGCCGCTTCCCAAACCTCGCCAGAGCCCGCCGGCACTCCCGCCCAGGCGGAAGCCGACATCGAGGCCGCTCCGCAGCCGCCTTCCCAACCGGCCCAGAGCGCCGCAGCGACGGGGTCGCCGCCGGTCGCGGAGTGCCAGATCCTGACCCCCACCCTCAGACCCCGGGATGCCCGGCGCCTGGCCGCCAGCTGGCGGCGCCAGGGCTTCGAGGTGGCGGTGGAACTGGTCACCGAGCGCCAGCGCCTGGGCTACTGGGTCTACCTGCCCTCAGTGCCCTCCCTGGACGAGGCGCGGGAGACCATGGACCGCCTGCGCCGGGCGGGCATTGAAGACTACGCCCTGGTCGGCGGCGGCGGCGCCACCAACATCGTTTCCCTGGGCCTGTTCGACCGCCGTTCCTACGCCGAGCGGCGCCTGCAACAGATGCGGGGGCTGGGCTTTGCCGCCCAGATGGGCGAGCGCGACCGCCAGGTCAGCGCCGCCCGCCTCAGCCTGCGGCCGGGGGAGCAGGATTTGCCCCCGGCCCCGGAAGGCTGGACCTGGCAGCAGGTTGAGTGTCCCTCAGACGCCGAGTCGTCCGCGGCGCTGGCGCCGGTCCCCCCGCGATAACCGCTGGCGCGA
The DNA here is from genome assembly GCA_964487155.1 of uncultured Ectothiorhodospiraceae bacterium. GTDB lineage: Bacteria > Pseudomonadota > Gammaproteobacteria > Nitrococcales > Nitrococcaceae > CAZAQB01. The sequence continues at coordinate 1,531 of CAZAQB010000231.1, read as the reverse complement.
AGACCCGACGGTGCTTCGCACCATTGGGCTACGGCAGGCGCGGCCCGGCGCCTTACCCCGGCCAGGCGCTCTGCCGAACCCCCCCGTAGGGCAGGTTGCGAAGAAACCTGCCATCGCAGGCTGGTGTAAGCACGAGGGTGGACTGTCCTTGCGAGCCGAGCCTGCCACCACCAGCGTCTGGCCGGGCCTCCCGCGGAACGGGTACCATCACCCCCAAGATGCTGGCGTAGCTCAGTTGGTAGAGCGGCTGATTTGTAATCAGCGGGTCGGGGGTTCGAATCCTCTCGCCAGCTCCATTCTGTGACCGTTCATCCTCCGCCCGCCCGAAGACCCAACGGTGCTTCGCACCATTGGGCTACGGCGGGTGCGG